>NZ_NSDJ01000002.1:371367-742735 GCF_003610915.1 Rahnella variigena | reverse complement strand
ATATCGCGCCGGTTGTCGGTGAAAATACCATGGTGATGCCGGTTCTCAACGCATGAAACACATGGAGACGCTGAGTCTGCGTTTCGGCGAGCACGCCCTGATCGGCGGATTATGCAAAATCAACGCAACGCTGGATGCCGACGGCCATATCCATCAGATGACGCCATTGCACCAGATTATTTATGGCGAACTTTCTGGCGAAAAAACCGAACGCATTCTGAAAGTCGATCAGGCGTTTCAGAGCGCAGGCGTTGAAGCCATCCTTTCTGAAACGATTATCACGGATTTGTGGGAGAAGTGGTTGCTGCTTTCAAGCCTCGGCGCCATCACCTGCACCATGCGCGGAAACATCGGCCAGGTGGCTTCTGCACCGGGCGGAACAGAGTTCGCCCAGGCTATTGTCACGAGGCACTGACCACCATGAAAGCCTTTGGCTACGCGGAACGCGCGGCGGCGGTGGCAAAAGTCAGGGAAGCGGTGACGGATAAAAACTCGCCACAAACCTCGTCCATGTACCGCGATATGATGCAGGAATATCCGATTGAAGCCGATCAGATTGTTGGTGATCTGGTCGAGCGCGCCACGCGTGTGGGATCAGCGTACCGCATCTGCAGGCCGCTTATACACATTTGTGTGTTTATCAGAAGAACTACTTAAAACAGTAAAACCTTTCCGCCTGTTCATGCAAATTTCAACGCTGAACGGGCGCATTCTGTTGAATTACGCTACGAGAAGATTACGTGGAAGCACAATGATGAGAACATCATATTTGCTGACTCGTGGAATGATCGCCAAACTGCATAATTAAAAAGGAGCAAAATGCCCTTAATCATAAAGCCATTTACCCGCCCGAGCCGATTCTGCAAACATTCTCACCGTTAAAGGCTTTCTGATCTTTTCAACATCCTTACGCTTAGCCTTAAACCAGCGAGTTAAAAAAGGAAGTTTTCCCAAGGGAAATAGTGGGACCAATTTACGACTGAAAGATCCACTTTAAAGGTTTTTTCATAGGCTTCGAGAGCACATATGAAATCATCACCCGGAGCAAAATCCTGTAGCTCAGTATCAAACTCAAGCGGCACTTCCCTTTTTAAATCGAAATCGTAGTATCCAGGTATTTCCTCGCGGAACATTAACAAAACTTTTTCTTCCATTAAAAGTACGTCCATTCAATACGATCTTCTGGACGGCGATTAAGTTATATTTCGATCTGGTTTCAGTTGCTACCTGCTGGACTAATATGATTGCCATTGCATATCCAACAAAGGGAACATATCTATCAATCAATGCAGCCCATTTAGTGGTTCTTCGCATAGTCAGAGTATTGAAAGTCTTACCAACCGGCGTCCACGCTTTAAGGCCAAAGGGTAGTTTGGCTTGCTTTAAAAGTGCTCTTGTTAGCTTTGACGCCACGCTGGTTCCCGTTATTGCAGTTACCATTTTGCCCGGAACCGGAATGTAAGGCTGCCCTGTAATAATGAGAACTGTAGCCGTAGTGTCTAAGCCGAGTGGTTCGCTAAGCTTTCAATAAAAATTAACCCGAATAACTCTTGATTACTCAGATTCGCATGACCGTGGTAGAAGTACGTCCCGTTTAGCGTTTCGGTGGTATCCATTTTCCATATCCATTTGATTAGCAGGGCTTTAGAATACTGCTGTATTCATAAGCAGGCAAAGGAATTCTATGTGCGGGCGCTTCACGCAGCAGGAGCCCGCTTACAGTAATAAACATCTGAAAATCAGGCAACTACGACTTTCGATAATTGTACCCCGCTGAACAAAGGAATACTTTGAAGCCTCACTTTTAAAATGGATTTTTGAAAATGGCTATACCAGCTTATTTATGGCTTAAAGACGATGGCGGCGCACTGATTAAAGGCGGTGTGGATGTTATCGGGCGGGAATACAGCATCGAAGTAAAAGGATTCCATCATAATCTGATGACGCCAACTGATGATCGTACAGGGAAAATTACGGGTACACGTATTCATTCCCCTATGATGCTGTGAAAGATTTTGACTGTTCAAGCCCGTATATCTACAAAGCAGTGGTGACGGGTCAATGCCTTGCTTCGGCTGAATTCAAATGGTATCGGATTAATGATGCAGGTCAGGAAGTTGAGTATTTCAACATGCTGTTAGAAGGTGTGCGGATTGTCTCTATTTCCCCAGTAATGGGTCATTCAAGCAATCCTAATGAAAACCATATGGAATCTGTTGAATTACGCTACGAGAAGATTACGTGGAAGCATAACGATGGCAATATCATCTATGCTGATTCATGGGATGACCGCCAGACTGCATAAGAAAAGGGGCTAAGGCCCCTTAATCATATAGCCAACGACCCGCCTTTGCTGATTCGATAATCATCTCGACCGTAAGCGGCTTGTAAACTCGACGTTGTAATTTCTTCCACCATAACCACACAGGCCATTCTGGTTCAAAATAATTATCTAAATTAAAATTATCGTACGAAATACCGTACCGGGTAAACAAATCTACTAACATTTCTTCTAATTCTTCCTGAATAATTAAAATGCTCCTGAAAGGTCCATTCTTTAAGAACTTTTTGCTTCCGTACGCTATATTTATCAGTGATGTAACTTAAAATCTCTTTCTCATCGACCATCAGAAATACGTCCATTCAATACAGTCTTTCGGCCGTGCAATCAGATTATATTTATTCCTGGTTTTTCTGGCTATGATTCCAAATATGATCATGGCAGGAATTGTTCCTCCGACATACGGCGCATAACGCCCGACAGCAGCACCAACACTTTTTGTCATGCGGGTTTTCAAAAACCTACAGGTGTTGCAACTGGTTCAACAAAGCGCATATCTTTAAAAATTCTTCGAGAAAGTTTTGAAGCGACGCTGGTTCCCAGGTTGAATCCCCCAATCCTTCGGTTTTGGAAGAATTGGCCAGCCTGCAATGATCATCGCAGAGGTTTCTATAGCGAGCCCTTGATGCTCAGCAAAGGACTCCGCAAAAATCAACCAAAATAACTCCTGAGCGCTTACATTGGCATGACCATGGTAAAAGTAGGTTCCATTAAGTTCTTCGGTAGTACCATTTTCAATATCCATTTGATTAGCAGGGCTTTAGGATACTGCTGCATTTATCAGCAGGCAATATGCCCCTTGCACTGGATATCATCATTGCTCCTTTCCGTCACGTTAATCGGTCTGTTGATACCAGAACCTTGCAACGGTTACATTGATCCACGCACCCGCGGGCTATTTTCGTGAAGGTAACATCCTGATCAGCGTGTTATCGCGCCGGCGATAGTGATGCCAGAGAGCCGCCAAAGTATGTAATCCGATGAGGTAATACCCCGCATTAGCGAGCCATTCATGCAGCGTTTTTAATAGTTTCTGTAACGGTAAATTCGGAAACACGCTTCTCGGCATAAGGATGTTAAACATCGTCCACTCATGCCGCCATAATATTGTGACAAAATACCCATCACCGGTAAGCTGAGAAACATCAGATATATAAGAATCTGCGCGCCACCTGAAAAATAATGCTGCCAGCGCGGCAACGCTGGTTTGACCGGTGGCGTAACATACATCCCGCGAACAAACAGCCGTATACACATCAGAAATAATACGCAAAATCCCAGACTGTAATGCGTCAGGGCTAATAACTCCCGCAAGGGCGTGCCTTTTGCATACCATCCTTTTATATCCATCGTGGCATAGGTCAATACTACTAAAACAAACACCAGCCAGTGGAGCAAAATTTGAACGGAAGAATATCGGGTACGCATAGCATTTCCGGTAAACGAAGAGACGTTAACCATACTTGCTGAGACTTAAGCTTACATTAAGAGAATGAGCACTAGTGAGAAATGATCGGACGCAGGGTATTACGATGTTAAAAAAGGGAGTTGCGGAATGGGAAAAAGACAAATAAGTGTGTTATCTGCCCTGCTGTTTGCAAGGCAGAAAACACTGAACACATCGGTAGCCTGATTAACGCGCGATCAGAAAACTCTCTAATGTTGCACCGCCATCCAGTGCCGCTTTAATGGCAGAAGGAGTGCGGCCCTGGCCGGTCCAGGTTTTTTTAGAACCGTCGGTATCGGTATACTCATAGATTGCCGGGCGTGGTTTACGCTTAGCTTTACGGATTCTTTGGTTGTCTGGTGACCAGCAGGTCATCAATAGCGATGCCGTCGTTTGCAGCATTTCACGGTATTTCAGTAATTTTTCGTCACGTTCCTGCTGCTGCGCACTGCGCGCTTTCACATTTTCGCGTGATTCTTCAACAATTGCAGTCAGCTTCTCGAGAATTTCTTCCAGAGTGCTGAGTGGCATTTCACGAGCCTGTGCCGAAGTGTACGGATATTATTCAAAACGTTTAACGCGTTGTCCATGATGTGCTCACTTTAGAGGGGTATCATTAAATTAGTGACCCTGATTCTACACAAAGAAATAATGATATCAATTGCGCCAGCATAATATTATTCACCGTGACACAACGGTGGCAGTCGCCACTCTTTTTCTTTAATTGTTAATACCCCCTCTCATAACAACTTGTTGTCGCTGAGTAATTAAAACTTTTACGAAGAAATCACTTTAAACACCTAAAAAACGCCAGAAAAATATTATTAATCACAATTTGCACACTTTGATAATAGTGTCAGTACGTGAATAAACTATGTTGTTATTATGTACAAATTTGTCAAAGTCTGGTCTTTACGTGCGAAGCATTACTCTTTTCTGAATAATCATTTCGGTAAAACGGGTTAGAAAAAGCATCTTCTGCACCATTTTTTAGAAGCAATTAAACAACTCCGACGGCAAAATGAGACTTAAATCACAAAATAAGACCCTGACCGTTATGTTCAAAACCATTTTTGTTGTTTGTGCTGGCTGTGTAGCGCTGAAACTTGCGCTGGACTGGCAGATCATTTTGCAGGTAGCTGAAGGCTGATTGTCAGTTCCCTGGCCATCTTCGCAAACTCAGACAAGTTTCTGGTCAGGATCCCCGCCGCCACACCAGCCAGGTCGTCAGATAACGATAATTGTCAGCCAGCGGCCAGATACTCACCGTACTGCTGCCCGGCATACTTTCCAGCATACTGCGTGGCATCAGCGCCAGTCCGCCACCTGCAATGACGCAGGCCAGCATGCCGTGATAGGACTCCATCTCGTAAATTTTCCCCGGCGCTGCACCATCATCCGCGAACCAGCTTTCAAAATGACGCCGGTAAGAACAGTTGGAGCGAAACGCATACACGATTTCTCCGTTTACGTCCTGCCCGCGTGTGACCGGTGCATGATGCAGCGGCGCGACAATCACCATTTCCTCCGGATATACCGGTACACCATCCAGCACAGGATGCAGAACGGGCCCGTCTACAAATGTTGCTTCCAGCTCACCCTCGAGCAATTTATCCAGCAATTCACCCGACGGACCGGTACTTAGTGCCAGTTCAACTTTGGTGAACTGCTGATGATATTGCGCCAGCAGCGCCGGAATACGCACGGCGGCGGTACTTTCCAGGCGCCCAGTGCGAAAATCCCCTGAGGTTCTGTTCCGGCTACCGACAACCGCGCCTCCTCCACTAAATCCAGGATCCGGTTGTTGTAATCAAGAAAATTACGCCCTGCTGGCGAAAGACGTAACCGCTGATTCTCGCGGATGAATAATTCGACGCCCAGCTCCGCCTCAAGCTGCTTAATGCGTGTTGTCAGATTCGACGGAACACGATGTACCCGCTGTGCGGCGGCACTAATACTGCCGGTTTCAGCAACGGCACGGAACATCTCAAGCTGTGAGAGATTCATAGGTTTTCTCAAAATGTGAATGGTTTACTTATTTTTATTCATTTTTATTAAAACACGCAACCCTCTATTCTGAACGCACTGGTTTAACGAGGAATAAACAATGACGACGACAAATTCGCAAGCACATGCCATTTCGCAAAATCCGTTCACCGGCGAACGTATCGCTGAATATCCTTTTGACACCACGCTGGCACTGGAAGCGGCGGTTTCGCAGGGCAGCGCGGCATTTAAGCAATGGCGCAAAACTGACGTCCAACAGCGGGCAAAGCTGCTGGTCAATCTGGCCGCCGAACTGCGCTCCGCCAGCGAAGACATCGCCCGCATGATCACCCTCGAAATGGGCAAGCCGGTGAAACAGGCACGCGCTGAAGTGGAAAAATCAGCCGGATTGTGTGAGTGGTACGCTAAAAACGGTCCGGCGATGCTGGCACCGGAACCGACGATGGTCGACAACGGCGAGGCGCACATTCATTACAGGCCGTCCGGGATGATACTGGCGATTATGCCGTGGAATTTCCCGGTGTGGCAGATTTTGCGCGGTGCCGTGCCGGCGTTGCTGGCGGGTAACACTTTCCTGTTAAAACCGGCGCCGAACGTGATGGGCACCACGTATCTGGTGAAACAGGCCGCGCTGAAAGCTGGTTTTCCGGCCGGTGTGTTTGGTGTGATTAATGTCGGAAATCCGGCAGTGGCAGAACTGATTGCTGACCCGCGCGTCGTTGCCGTGACGGTAACAGGCAGCGTGCGTGCCGGTGCGGCAATTGCAGAGCTGGCAGGTAAGTCTCTGAAAAAATGTGTGCTGGAACTGGGCGGTTCAGACCCGTTCATCGTACTCAATGACGCAAATCTGGATGAAGCGGTAAAAGCGGCAGTCGCCGGTCGTTATCAAAATACCGGGCAGGTATGTGCCGCAGCCAAGCGGTTTATCGTTGAGGAAGGTGTGCTGGATGCCTTTACGGCAAATTTGTGGCCGCCGCACAGGCGCTGGTGACGGGCGATCCGCTGGATGACTCGACCTATATCGGCCCGATGGCGCGTTATGATTTGCGTGATGAACTGGATAAACAAGTCCAGGATACGCTGGCAGAAGGCGCAACCCTGCTGCTCGGCGGCGAGAAAATTCCCGGAAACGGTAATTTCTATGCACCGACTGTTTTAAGCAATGTGACGCCTGAAATGACTGCATTCCGCCAGGAGCTGTTCGGTCCGGTCGCCGCCATTACGGTCGCGCGCGATGCTGACCATGCCGTCGAACTGGCTAATGACAGCGATTTTGGCCTGACTGCGACCATCTTCACGACTGACCTTGCGCGGGCAGAACAGATGACGAATGAACTGGAAACCGGCGGTGTGTTTATCAACGGTTACAGTGCATCCGATCCGCGTGTTGCGTTCGGTGGCGTGAAAAAAAGCGGCTATGGTCGTGAGCTTTCACACTTCGGTTTACGCGAGTTCTGTAACGTGCAGACCGTGTGGAGCAACCGGAAATAAAACCCGCCGCGCTCCGTAAGGGGTATAAAAGAAAACTCATCCGGGCGCGAAAGTGCCCGTTGTCTTTTCCTTCCTTTTATTCATGTCAAAAATAACGAACCTGTAACGAAATGAAAGCATCCTCTTTTAAAATCGCGTTAATTGTGGCGAAACCCTTCTTAACAGGAAATTAGCAATTAAAGCTAAAGTTCGTCACATGAAAAGGTGTTTATTAATGTTGTGCCGATGAATTGACGGCAACGTAATACCTGATTCAGACATTGAACTCTTGAGGAATAACTCCATGAAAGGCTTAGTAAATGATGTTTTATCCATATTTTATCCGAAGTCTGTTAAGCCTGTTTTGATCCGCAGCGGATTATCACATCGTGAAATAGCCTCCCTGCAAGCTGTTGGTGTAACAACGGTTTCCTGGGCTACCTCCATGGAAGAACTCAACAATGCGATTGTTAAAAAAGCGTTAGATGCCGGTGCGGTCGGTTATCACATTACTAATGTGGAATCCCATAAACCGGGTAAAGAGGAACAACACGTCATGGCGGCCACCGCGACATTTTATCATATCAACCATAAAGTGGCCTATGACTGATGTTTCCTGACAGTTTAAGTAAAATATAATAAGCCGCATACCGGACAGGTCTGCGGCTTTTTTATTTAATTCGCCTTTCAATATCATTTCTCTGAACGCCCTTCTTAATACTCATCCCCCGATTGCGATTGAAACACCCTGACGTCATCCCTTTTGATCTCACCGTAATTAGCCGTTTTTTACTCGCTATTTGAGCAATGGCATTAGGAACATTCTTATAACATTACCAAAACAACCACACCAAAAGACGCCTGCACGTCATAATATCTCAGGGAATTTACATGACTCGCCATCGCCGCGCGACCGGGCACTTTGCCCGTTTTGTCTGCGCTTTTCTTTTGTTATCACTCTTTTCGGTATCCCAGGCCATTGCTCAATCGGCAGGGTGTACGGCGCTGAATAACCGCACGTTTTCTACCGCGAACTTTTCAACTCAGGCTTATCAGGCCAGTCAGTTTGATACCAGTGATACCTTAACGCTGACGTTTTCAGATTCTGGCGCCGGTGTGAACAGCGAGATGACAGATACGGACAGCTTCGGCCTGACGAATTATGCGCAGTCGACATTCTCAACCTACTACGTCACCGGCGGCACGGCAGGTACTCATTCTTACACCGTGACAGGGTCACAACTGGCGAGTGCGGGAGTTCGCTTTCGCATCACCACCAGCCACGGCTACCTGAGCCCTCTCAGCGTTTCCTGTACCTCACCGGTCAGCGCATCCACCGATGCCAGCCTCACGGCGCTGTCACTTTCAACCGGTTCGCTTTCCCCGACCTTTTCCAGCGGGACAACCTCTTACAGCGCAACCGTCGCCAATAACGTGACCAGCATTACGCTGACACCAGTGACCACCGACAGCACCGCAACCGTAAAAGTGAATGGAACTTCCGTCACTTCCGGCAGTGCGTCAGGGGCGATCCCGTTAAGTGAAGGCAGTAACACGATCACCGTCACCGTGACGGCTGCCGACGGCACCACCACGTCCGGCTATTCTGTTCAGGTTCAACGCAACGGTTTAGCACCGGTCGCCGGTTCTGCCAGCGCCAGCGTAGCGTTTAACAGCAGTAATAATACGATTGCCCTGCCCCTTTCCGGTGGCGCAGCGACATTGGTGGCACAGGGTGCGGCACCTGCACACGGTTCGGTCGTATTCTCAGGCTCAACTGCCCTTTATACGCCGCTGCAAAACTATTTCGGTGCGGACACTTTCACGTATACCGCCAGCAACAACTGGGGCACATCCGCACCAGCGACCGTCAGCGTGAATGTCGCAGCACCGGTGATTACGCTGTCGCCTGTCACCTTACCTTCTGCCACATCCGGCACCGCTTACAGCCAGACACTGACGGCAACCGGCGGGTCAGGCAGCTATCAGTTCACGACCGGGGATGCGTTACCTGCCGGATTAACACTGGCATTGAATGGCGAAATTTCGGGAACGCCGACTGCAACGGGCAGCTTTAACGTTACCGTCGTGGCGCACGATACGGCGAATGCTGCCACCGGAAACCAAAGCTATACGATAACCGTTAACGGGCAGGCACCGGTCGCGGGTGTAGTCAGCACCACAGTTGCCGGTAACAGCAGCAACAATGCCATTGTGCCGGCGCTTTCAGGCGGCGTCGCAGCGTCAGTCACCGTTACGACCGCACCGCTTCACGGCACGGCAACGGCTTCGGGTACCTCACTGAGTTACACCCCTGCGCCCGGATATTCAGGTACCGACAGTTTCACTTATACCGCCAGCAATAACTGGGGAACTTCATCCGCTGCAACGGTGAATGTAACCGTAGCCAGCGTGACGCTCGGCTTCACGCCTGCGAGCGGCGCATTACCCGCAGCCACCGCAGGTACGCCGTGGTCGCAGATCATTACTGCCAGCAACGGCAACGCTCCATACACCTACAGCGCATCCGGCCTGCCTGCCGGACTCTCCGTCAGCGCCAGCACGGGTGAGATTTCCGGTACGCCCGCCGCTTCCGGCACTTATGCCATTCAGGTGAGTGCCGCGGACAGTCACGGGATCACCGGCACCGTAAACTACGCACTGACCGTTTCCGGACAGGCACCGGTGGTCAGTGCGGTATCCTCGAGCGTGGCGGCCAATACCAGTGAGAATCTGATCGAGCCGTTGCTGTCGGGCGGCGCAGTCACGTCACTGGCGATTGTGCAGCAACCCGCACACGGCACGGCGCGCATCCAGAACCTAAAAATTCGATATACGCCAGTCGCAGGTTATTCCGGTAGTGACAGTTTCATTTACAACGCTTCCAACAGTTTTGGCGCAGCACAGGCGACGGTCACGCTGAATATCACTGCCGTATCGCTGGCCTTTACGCCTGCCAGCGGCGCGTTGACCGATGGTCGCGCAGGCAAGCCTTATCGTCAGACGTTCAGCGTAACCGGCGGCACGGCACCGTATCAGTACCGCGTGTCAGGGACATTGCCTGCCGGATTAACACTGAGCGGCGACACCCTGAGCGGAACCCCTTCCGCATCGGGAAACAACAGCTTTACGTTGATCGCCACCGACGCCAGCGGCGTAACGGCTCAGGTCGCGTACACGCTAAACATTAACAGCGCGCAGCCGGTGGGCGTCAGCCATGCGGCCTCCGTTCTGGCTGGCAAATCCGTGCGGGTAAACCTGACAGAAAATGCCACCGGCGGGCCGTTCACTGGTGCGCGTCTCGTCGATTCTCCGGCGGTAACGCTCGGCAGTGCGGCACTGGAGCAAAGCGACAACAGTATTTATTTCGACTTCCAGGCTGCGGCTCAGGCTTCCGGCACGGTGGTACTGCGTTATGTGCTGCTGACGCAAGACTCGCAATCTGCGCCAGCGACCGTGACGCTGACCATCGCCGGACGTCCTGACCCGTCCAAAGATCCGGATGTGCTCGGCCTGGTCAGCGCGCAGATTCAGTCGGCGCAAAATTTCGCGCGTGCGCAAATCCGCAACTTCGGCGATCGTCTGGAAACGCTGCACAACCCGGCCAGTGCGCGCAGCGATATGAACGGCATCCGTTTCAATATGCCAGCGTCTAAAAAGGAACGCGGCAACGATGACACGCTGTGGGACACCGCGTGGGAGCACAATCGTCCGCAGCCTGAACTGCCGCAACTGACCGATAAAAACGCCGCGCAGCATCCGCTTAATGGTGCGAACTCGCGTATCAATTACTGGACCGGCGGATTTGTTGACTTCGGCCACTCGGGGAAAGACAGTGTGAGTTTCAGTCACACGCTGGTCGGCATCAGCACCGGCGCGGACTATCAGTTCACCCCGACTTTCACCGCAGGTATGGGGATTGGTTTTGGCAGAGACGTTAGCGATATCGGTGACAGCGGTTCCCGCAGCAACGGTCGATCCATCAGCTCGGCGCTTTATGGCAGCTATCATCCCAGCCGTTTCTTTATCGATGGTTTGCTCGGATACAGCCGTCTGGACTACGACAGCCGTCGTTATGTGACAGAAATGGATCAATTCGCCCGCGGCGACCGTGGCGGTTATCAGGTATTTGGGGCTCTGACATCGGGTTATGACTATCGTCTGCCCGACCTGCTGATTTCGCCATACGGACGCCTGCAATTGTCTCGCACCCGGCTCGACAGCTACACGGAATCCAGCGCCGATGCCTACGATCTGGCTTTCGCCTCCCAGGTGCTGAATGATGTGACCGGCGCGCTCGGCGTTCGCACCCAATACGCACTGCCACTGACGTGGTCGGTGCTGCGCTGGCAAAGTCGTTTCGAATACACGCAGGCTTTCAGCGATCCGGGCCGCGCCCGTCTGGGTTACGCCGATTCCGGCAATGATACGTGGAGTGCGGATGTCTACGGCGACAGTCAGGAAAATCTGGTGTTAGGCATGGGGCTGGATTTCCTGCTGCCGCATAACATCACGCCGGGCATCGCCTATCAGGGCACGCTCGGGCTGGATGAAGCACGCAGCCGCTCACAAATGATCATGATCCGGGTGAACATCGGGTTCTGATAAGGAAGCCAGGCCTGTTTTTAAGTAACCGACTTATGTAACCGACATGGCTCCACCACACGACTACAAACCCAGAGGCCTGACTTCACGGATAAAATCAATCAGCAGGCGTAATCCCGTTGGCAACTGCCGGCGGCTGGAATAGTAAATGTAGAACCCTTCTCCGGCTGGCGCCCAGTCTGTCAGCACCAGCCGGAGACGCCCGTCTTGCACATAAGGGGCGACAAGTGGCTCCGGCAAATACATCAGACCAGCCCCGCCGAGCACTGCAACCAGCCCGGTCTGGGCCTGATCGACCGTAACCGATCCCGGTACGGTGATCTGCAGAGCCTCGCCATTACGTTCCAGCTCCCAGCGGTAAATGCGGTCATCGCCAAGGCGATTGCTGATGCAACGGTGGTTCATCAGGTCGTCAGGATGTTCAGGTGTGCCGGACCGCGCCAGATAATCAGGGGAAGCGGCGATCACCCAACGGATATCCGCCGAAAGCCGCCGGGCAATCATGTCTTCAGGCACAGTGCCCCCATAACGGATACCGGCGTCAAATCCGGCATCGGTGACATCGATCAGCCGGTTGCTGGCCACGAGATCAATTTCCACATCAGGGTAGCGCGCCATAAATGCCGGAATGACCGGAGCAATCAAAAGGTTCGCGGCTTCAACCGCTGCATTAATGCGGATCCGGCCGCTCGGCGTATCGCGAAACCTGTTGAGTGTCTCGAGCGCGTTATCAATCGCCTCAAACGGCTGCCCCACCGACGTTGCCAGTGCTTCACCGGCGGTCGTCAGGGTCACGCTTTTAGTCGTGCGGTTAAGTAACCGGACACCCAGACGGCTCTCCAGCCCTTTCAGCGCGTGGCTCAGCGCCGACGCACTGACACCCATTTCAACTGCCGCGCGACTAAAACTGCGGTGCCGGGCAATAGCCAGAAAGTAAATCAGATCGGCCACGTCAGAGCGGTTGGTTTGCATACGCGAAATACCTTTTTAGTTAACGCATTCCGCCTTATCCGCTCACCGTTATAATCGTCGCGCCAGTCTGCCCCGGGGTAGTTAAATTCCGCAAGGCGGGGTCAGCGCGGGGGCTGCGGCAGGCAGCGGCGGGATCACGCCATCGACAGGGTGTGGCAGATAAGGCGCTTCAAGTTCTTCAATTTCTGTAGTACTCAGCCGGAAGTTTAACGCACCAATGGCTTCAGCAAGATGTGCAGGTTTCGTCGCACCGACAATGGGTGCGGTGATCACCGGTTTCGACAGCAGCCAGGCAAGTGCTATGTGTGCACGGGATATGCCATGCTTCTGAGCAATACGCGCCACCACATCCACAACCGGCTTATCCAGTTCGGCGGCGTTCTGGTACATTTTCAGCGCAAAGGCGTCGTTTTCGCTGCGTGTAGTGTTCTCATCCCAGTCACGCGTCAGCCGCCCGCGAGCCATCGGACTCCAGGGGATAACACCCACGCCCTGATCCAGACATTGCGGCAACATTTCGCGCTCTTCTTCCCGATATAGAAGATTGTACTGCGGCTGCATGGACACGAAACGCGTCCAGCCATTTTTCTCCGCGGTATGCTGCATTTTGGCAAACCGCCATGCCTCCATCGATGAAGCGCCGATATAACGCACTTTGCCCGCTTTCACGATGTCATGCAGAGCTTCCATCGTTTCCTCAACCGGCGTACTGTGGTCAAAACGATGGATCTGATAGAGGTCAACATAATCCATACCCAGGCGACTGAGGCTGTCATCAATTGCCTGAAACAACGCCTTGCGCGACAGAAAACCGTTATTCGGCGCATTGCGCAACGGGAAAAACGCTTTGGTGGCAATCACCACTTCATCTCGCTTTGCCATATCGCGGATGGCGCGCCCGACAATCTCTTCCGAACTGCCGCCGGAATAAACGTTCGCGGTATCGAAGAAATTGATGCCCGCCTCGAGTGCCTGCCTGATCAGCGGACGTGAATCATCCTCTCCCAGCGACCAGGGCTGCGGCAACCGGTCGGGTTCACCGTAGCTCATACATCCGAGACACAGCCTGCTGACCTTCAGTCCGGTACGGCCTAAATTGATATATTCCATGTGCTTCTCCTGAGTTATATCAGTTACCGTAACCGGCGGAACTCACTGCGTGAAGGGCGTTTTAATGCATGGCGCATTGAGTAAAATTCATTAATGGCCGTAATTTGGGCTGATACCTGCCCTCACTTTTGCATTCCGCTGTAAAACAAGAAAAAATGTTGAAATTATTGATAAGCTCCGGTCAGCCAAACCTCGAAGAATCAGTGGGCAATGCCACCATTCTTAACGGACGTGATGATGCCATCATTGCGAAGCAAAAAACGCTGGCCTGAGATCATGCTGCACGCCTGATTGCTGCCATCAGGGAAATGGAAACTGATTTATAACAGGCCGGATAAAATAAATCCTCTGAACAGGTACACTATGAAAAACATCCTTATTTTTACTCTTGCGCTGAGCAGCGCGGTTGCCGCTCAGGAACGGATCACGCCTGCGGCTCCCGTTTTTTCTATTTTTGAGCTGGGTATTCAGCAAGGAAAAACGGCCACTTACGAAGAGATGGCAAAAAAGAATATTACGGCCTCCATCGCTGACCAAGCGGGAACGCTGGGCATGTATTCCATCAGGCAGAAAGCCAACGTGAATATTGCTTATATGGTGGAAATTTACGCAGACAATGATGCTTATAAAAAGCATCTTGAGTCCCCACAATATAAAGCTTTTATTCAGAACACCCCGGATATTATTGAACCGAATCACAAGCGTAAGATCGATACTGTCCCTCAGTTTCTGGGCGATAAAAAAGTGGTACAAAATGATGCAACGATAAACAACTTCGTTATCGTCGATGTGAAACCTGAATTCAGCCAGGCCTTTAAAGACATCGTTCTTCCCGAAATGGTGGAGTCGCTTAAAGTGGAAGATGGCGTACTGGCAATGTATGCAGCAACCGATAAAGAAAACAGCAACCGCTGGTATTTCTACGAGATCTACGCCAGTACAGCGGCTTATGAGGCGCACCGCCAGACCCCGCATTTCATCCACTACCTGAAACAAACAGCAAATATGACGACCAATAAAGAAGCCGTGTCCGTAAGCCCGGACCTTCTGCTGAACAAAGGGGGTTTAAGATTTACAAGGCCGTAAGGGATGTAACCCACTGCAACGCCTGAAATTTCTCTGGAAAGCGCACCTCATTTTCGCGGTTAGCCTGTTGGTTTAGCTTACTCAATTAGGCTATAGTGCGCCCGCTGCGGCAAAATCCGCAGCCGGGTTTCGCAGCTCGGCCAACACTATAAGGACGTACTTGATGTTATACATCGAGTGCAATTGTCTCTGCTCACCTGTTATTTAGGCAGCTAACCCTGTTTAATAACATCAATGGTGGCTCAGGCAGGGCAGCCTTCGGGCTGGCCGGTGTCCTTGTAGGCCGGTACTGCGAACCTTGTCTGAGCTACCACCCAAAGAGTTTCGCAGCTCCAGTGGTAGTCGTATTCACTACAAGGAGTCGTATATGAAACTATCGCATAGCCCCACATTTCTGCCCTTCTGCTCTGCTGTTCCTGTGCTGTTAAAAACAAGAGCACCCCGTCATGAATAATCGCGACTGGCATCAGGCCGATATCATTGCCGGATTACGTAAGAAAGGTACAACGATGGCCGCCGTATCCCGCGCTGCCGGTCTGAGTTCCTCGACACTGTCTAACGCACTTTCAAGACCCTGGCCGAAAGGCGAAATGCTTATTGCGCAGGCATTGGATATACACCCGAGCGCCATCTGGCCAAGCCGGTATTTCGACCCAAACACGCGTGAACTTATTCAGCGGAAGGTGAGATCTGCGGGCGGCATGTAGAAAGTTATAAAAAAACCCCACACCCGCTTCTCAGCGAATGTGGGGTTTTAACAATCTAAGCGTTAATCCAAATTACATCTGGATCAGATGTTTGATTTTCACGTCTGGATTAGTATCGGCTGCGTAATCAACGCCGTTCAGGCCAAAGCCGAACAGACGCATGAACTCGCTTTTGTAGCCCGCGAAATCTGTCAGCTCAGGGATGTTGTCATTGGTGACTTCATCCCACAGCTTGCCGACTTCTGCCTGCACTTCTGGCGCGATCTCTTTCAGGTCAGCGCGCAGACGGCCTTCGTTATCGAGCAGAGGCTCAGCGCCGTACAGGCTGTCTTTGTACAGACCGTAAACCTGCTCAATACAACCTTCGTGAGTGCCCTTCTCTTTCATCACTTTGAACAGCAGGGAAAGGTACAGTGGCATCACAGGGATAGCAGAACTCGCCTGAGTGACAACGGCCTTCAGTACGGAAACACGTGCGTCGCCGCCCTGCTCTGCCAGTGTGCTGCGGATATCCAGAACACGTTTGTCCAGATCCTTCTTCGCTTCACCGATAGAACCGTTCCAGTAGATGTCCTGCGTCACTTCTTCACCCAGATAGGTGAACGCCGTGGTCTTCGCGCCTTCAGCCAGTACACCGGCGGCTTTCAGGTCTTCGATCCACATCTGCCAGTCTTCACCACCCATGACCGCAACGGTGCCCGCGATTTCTTCAGGGGTTGCCGGCTCCAGCGTGGTTTCGTTGATAGTTTCTTTATCGGTATTGATGCCACGAATGGTGACTTGCTTACCGATTGGTTTCAGGGTGGAGTTGAACACTTCACCGGTTTTCGGGTGGGTACGGCGCGGCGCGGCCAGGCTGTAAACCACCAGATCTACCTGACCTAAATCTTGTTTGATCAGCTCAATGGTCTTTTGCTTCACTTCATCAGAGAACGCGTCGCCGTTGATGCTTTTAGCGTACAGACCTTTTGCGTCCGCAAATTCTTCGAAAGCAGCAGAGTTGTACCAGCCTGCGGTAGCAGTTTTCGATTCATCGCCCGGACGTTCGAAGAAGATGCCCAGCGTTGCTGCGTCAGAACCGAAAGCAGCTGAGATGCGGGCAGCGAGGCCGTAACCGGTAGAAGCACCGATCACCAGGACTTTTTTCGGACCGCCTTCGATTTTGCCTTGCGCGGTAACGTAGTCGATTTGTTCTTTAACGTTCGCCTTGCAACCTTCCGGATGGGCAGTAACACAGATAAAGCCACGGATGCGTGGTTTGATAATCATATAGACCTCATTGCAACTGTCTCAGTAAATTGGCCGATAGAATATAGGTTTGCGCCGTTTCAGGCAAAACCTGCTGCTTTTTCCCATCGTAAACAGACTTCTCTGAAGTAAAAACAGCGCTTATTTTACCCGAATGGATAAAAAACGAACCGCGATATCCTCTTTGAGAAAGTGTAATGCACTTCCAGTCTCACTCCTGCGCGGCATTCAGTATTTTCCGAAATTTTTGTGTCTGCGTTGTAATCCATGACTAATTTCCCCCGCCGCCTACCAAAATCCTAAACATGGGTTAGATTTAGAGGTTGTGTGATCTGCATCACACAAAAATATGACAACAATAATGAAATACAGGGAGCACTTGTGACTGAGAAACTCAACAGCGGGCAGGAAAGCGAGGCGAAGAAAACGCCGCCGCCGACCGAACCGCTGGTAAAAGTAATTGCGTTTATTGCCACCCTCGGTGGTTTATTGTTTGGCTACGATACAGGTGTGATTGCGGGCGCGCTGCTGTTCATGAAGCACGATCTGCATCTGACGTCGGTGACCACCGGGATGGTGACCAGCTTCCTGATACTGGGTTCTGCCATCGGTGCGATCTTTGCGGGTCGGGTCGCTGACCGGTTCGGGCGCAAAAAAATCATTCTGGTGATGGCAATCATATTCATGGCCGGTTCGCTGGGTTGTGCCATGGCACCCAACGTCGTACTGATGATTATGTTCCGCTTTATTCTCGGGCTGGCCGTCGGTGGCGCGGCGGCGATTGTGCCGATTTATATTGCGGAAATCGTGCCTTCTAACCGCCGCTGGCAGTTCGTCACCTTGCAGGAACTGATGATCGTGTCCGGCCAGCTGATTGCTTACACCAGTAATGCGGCCATTAACGAAGTCTGGGGCGGCGAAACTACCTGGCGCTGGATGCTGGGTGTCGCCTGTGTTCCGGCAGTGATTTTATGGGTCGGTATGTTGTTCCTGCCTGACACGCCGCGCTGGTATGCCATGCATGGCCGCTATCGCGAGGCACGTGACGTGCTGGAGCGCACCCGTAAAGCAGGCAGAGTAGAGAAAGAGCTGAGTGAGATCCGCAGTTCTATGAGTTCCAAAAGCGAGAAGCATTCCCGCCGCCAGAAGACTATTTCCGTCTGGATGAAACGCCTGGTATTTCTGGGAATTGGTATCGCCATGCTGCAACAACTCTCCGGCGTGAATACCATCATGTTCTACGCGCCGACCATGTTGCAGGCCACGGGGTTAAGCACTAACGCGTCTCTGATGGCGACCATCGCCAACGGAGTGATTTCGGTGATCATGACGTTTGTGGGCATCATGCTGCTCAGCCGCTTCGGGCGCCGTCCGCTGCTGCTGACCGGTCAGATCGGCTGTACCCTGACTCTGCTTGCCATCGGATTAGTCACCTGGCTGATGCCGGAAACTGTCAACGGCCATCCCGATGCGGTTCGCAGCTATCTGGTTCTTGGCGGTATGCTGATTTTCCTCTGCTTCCAGCAGGGCGCGTTGTCGCCTGTGACCTGGCTGCTGCTGTCGGAAATGTTCCCGATGCGCATCCGCGGTATGGCTAACGGCGTATCAGTCTTTGCTATGCAGATGACCAACTTCTCCATCGCCTTTATGTTCCCGATCATGCTGGATACCATCGGACTGACGATGTCCTTCTTCTGCTTTGCCGCCATCGGTGTCGCAGGGGGCATTTTCGCGATCATCTTCGCACCGGAAACGCAGGGCAAAACGTTAGAGCAAATTGAGAAACACTTCAAAAAGCACTTACAGGATGACCCTGCTCCGCAGGAAGCAAGAAGTTAACTTTTGTATCGCCGCATTAATACGCCGGACACGTTGTCCGGCGCTTTCTTAGTATGCTGTTCCCATACTCCCCGTAACCTGCACCCTTATTCACCCAGTTCAATGCACAAGTATTTCATTTCCAGATAATCGTCCATCCCGTGACGTGACCCTTCACGCCCCTGGCCGGACTGCTTGATCCCCCCGAACGGCGCGACTTCGTTGGAAATCAGGCCAGTGTTAATGCCCACCATGCCGTATTCCAGCGCTTCCGGCACGCACCACTGACGTGCAGCGTCGCGGGTAAAAATGTATGCAGCAAGGCCAAACTCTGTATCGTTTGCCATCGCCACAGCCTGCGCTTCATCGGTAAAGCTAAATACAGGTGCTACCGGACCAAAGGTTTCTTCACGCGCAAATTTCATCGCTGAGGTGACATTGCCGATAACTGTCGGCTGGAAGAAAGTTCCGCCCAACGCATGCGGCTGCCCCCCGGTCAGTAACGTGGCGCCTTGCGATAACGCATCTTCTATATGTTCCTGCACTTTGCTGACCGCAGCCTGGTCGATAAGCGGCCCCTGCGTGATGCCGGTTTGTGTGCCTTCACCCACGTTGAGTTTTTCCACTTCGTCGACCAGTCTGGCGATAAGCGCCGGATAAATGCCCTGCTGGACATAGATCCGGTTAGCGCAAACGCAGGTTTGCCCGCTGTTACGGAACTTCGAGGCCATGATCCCGGCCACAGCACGCTCCAGATTGGCGTCATCGAACACAATAAAGGGCGCGTTACCGCCCAGTTCCAGCGAAAGTTTTTTCACCGTCGGCGCACTTTGCGCCATCAGGATGCGCCCCACTTCAGTCGAACCAGTAAAGCTCAGCTTGCGCACCACCGGACTGTCGCACAACACCTTGCCCGTGGCCTGCGCTGAACCGGTGATCACCTGCAAAACGCCTGCCGGAATACCGGCTTCCATCGCCAGTTGTCCAAGCGCTAACGCACTGAGCGGGGTCTGTTCGGCTGGTTTAACAATCATTGCACAACCCGCAGCCAGCGCCGGTGCGGCTTTACGGGTGATCATCGCCGCAGGGAAATTCCACGGTGTGATAGCCGCACATACGCCGATCGGTTGTTTCAGAACCAGCATCCGCTGCGACGCCTGCACAGGAGCCAGAACGCTGCCTTCGACGCGTTTGGCTTCTTCGGCAAACCATTCGATAAAGGAAGCAGCGTAGACTATTTCGCCCCGCGCTTCCGCCAGCGGTTTGCCCTGTTCCGCCGTCAGCAATGCCGCTAAGTCGTCAGCGTGTTCCAGCATCAGCTGAGCCCATTTCTGCATCAGCGCAGCGCGTTGTTTTGCCGTCTTGTCTTTCCAGCCGCGCTGCGCCTGTTCTGCATACACGATGGCCTGCGCCGTTTGCGCCGTGGTGATTTGCGGAACGTGACCTATTACCTCTCCGTTTGCCGGATTAATCACATTGTCGAACTCACCGTTTTCACTGTCATACCATTCGCCATTAATGAGGCATTGCTGGCGCAGAAGACTTTGATGTTTCAGTTGCATAGGTTGCCTCAGTCAGCCAGAACGCGGGATAAAATCGCCAGTGCGTCTTTAAACTGGGCGTCAGGAATGGTCAGCGGATACAGGAAGCGGATCACGTTACCGTGTACGCCGCAGCTCAGCATCAGCAAACCGGCATCCAGCGCTTTGCGAAGATACTGTTTAGTCAGCTCAGCAGATGGTTTGCCGGTCGCGGGATCATTAAATTCGGCAGCGACCATCGACCCGCGTGCGCGGACATCCACCAGCGCCGGGCATGTCGTTTTGGCTTTTTCCAGCACTTCCACCAGTTCCGCTCCTAACCTGCTGGCGCGGTCACACAATTTTTCTTCTTCGATGATGTCGAGCACAGCAAGTGCTGACGCCACGGCCAGCGGATTACCTGCGTAAGTTCCGCCCAGACCTCCCGGCTCAGGTGCATCCATCAGCTCTGCGCGTCCCGTTACGCCGGATATCGGGATCCCGCCACCGAGGCTTTTCGCCATCGTGACGATGTCTGGTTTAGCATCCGGATAATAATCCGAAGCAAACATTTTGCCGGTACGGGCAAAACCGCTCTGGACTTCATCAGCAATCATTACAATGCCGTGGCGGTCGCAGATTTCACGCAGCCCTTTTACGAAATCTTCCGGCGCAATATTGAAACCGCCCTCGCCCTGAACCGGCTCATACATAATTGCTGCAACTTGCGAAGGGCTAATATCACTGCGGAAAATACGTTCGATGCTGTCGAGTGCCATTTGAGTGGTAACGCCATGCACGGCATTCGGATATTGCGCATGGAAAACGGAGGCAGGAAAAGGCCCGAACCCGACTTTATAAGGTACTACTTTGCCGGTCAGCGCCATGGTTAGCAGCGTGCGTCCGTGGAAAGCGCCGGAGAATGTCAGAATGCCAGGACGACCAGTTGCCGCGCGTGCAATTTTCACCGCGTTTTCTACCGCTTCCGCGCCTGTGCTGAAAAAGGTCGTTTTAGCTTTACCATTGACCGGAGCAATCGCATTGATGCGCTCTGCCAGATTCACAAAGCTGGCGTACGGGACAATCTGATAGGCCGTATGAGTGAAAAGGTCGAGCTGTGTGCGGATCGCTTCAACAATTTTCGGGTGACGATGCCCGGTGTTCAGCACAGCAATCCCGGCAGTAAAATCGATGTATTCCCGTCCCTGCTCATCCCACAGCGTGGCGTTTTCCGCCTTCGCCGCGTAGAAATCACACATGACGCCAACACCTCTTGGGGTCGCTTCTTTACGGCGTTTTTCCAGTTCACTGTGACTCATCTTTCGCTCCTGCATGAAGGTTGATGTTTTATAGATTGCCGGTTGCAAGATGAACAATTTGTCGAAATAGCAATCCGTTCTTGTGTTTTATCGCGCCAGCGGTTCTATAATCCAGAACCAGTTTGAATTATTTTGAGGTACCACTTTTGCGTTCACTGCTTTCTGACCTCATTTCGCAACGCCTGACCGGCCTTTCCGACACGTCTACAGGTACGCTGAATAAGCGCGTGTATCAGGCGTTACAACAGGCAATTTTCGACGGCAGTATCACACCAGGCAGCCGTTTACCGGCTTCGCGTGATCTTGCAAAAGAACTGGATATTTCGCGCAATACGGTGCTGGCTGCGTATGACCAATTGCAGGCGGAGGGTTATATTCAAACCCGTACCGGAAGTGGGACTTTCGTCACATCTGATTTGCCCGAGGACGGTGTAATTGCCGATAAAACTGCCCGATACTTTTCACCAGTTCGCAGTCATGTTGCGCTTTCCAAACGAGGCACCCGGTTGCTGACGCGCACAGGCGTTGCCTCGCAACAATGGGGCGCGTTCATGCCGGGCGTACCCGACGTGACCAAATTTCCACATGAAATCTGGCGCAAAATTCATAACCGACTGAGCCGCCGCCTGCACCCGGAATTCCTGACTTATTCCCGCCACGGCGGATGCCCGCAGCTGCAACATGCACTGGCGGATTATCTTCGTGTTGCACGTTCTGTTGATTGCACTGCTGACCAGATCCTGATCACCACAGGAACGCATCAGGCGCTGGATCTGCTGGCTAAAATGCTCTGCGACCCGGGCGACACCGCCTGGATTGAAGAGCCGAGCTACTGGGGAATTCGTAATGTGCTGACAATTAATGGCGTAGATATTCAGCCGATTCAGGTAGACGACAACGGAATGGATCCACCTGACAATCCGCCTGAAAATCCGTCTAAAAAACCACCGGATTGCCGTGTACCGAAACTGATATGCGTGACACCGTCACATCATTATCCACTCGGCTCGGTGATGAGTCTGGCAAGGCGCCAAAAAATTCTCGCAATGGCCAGTGAGCAAGGCAGCTGGATTGTGGAGGATGACTACGACAGTGAATTCCGTTACTCGGGCAGTCCGATCCCGGCACTGCAGGGACTGAGCAGCGATGCGCCTGTGATTTACATCGGAACATTCAGCAAGACGCTGTATCCCGCCATGCGCATCAGTTACATGGTTCTGCCCCGCCCGCTGGCATCACGCCTTAAAATTGCGCACTCAGAACTGTACCGCGGGGGAAATGGACTCACGCAACTGACGCTGGCGGAATTCATTCGCGAAGGACATTACGCCGCGCACATTCGCAAAATGCGGCTGATTTATGGTAAACGCCGAAATGCGCTGACACGGATGATTGGACAGGAACTTGGACCAGAATATCTGTGTGAAGACAGCAATGCCGGACTTCATCTGATCCTTTCGCTGCCGGATTCTATTGATGATGTGGCGCTGAGTGCAGAGCTTGAGCAATTAAATATCTTGACCCGCCCTCTCTCAGCTTACTATCTGCGCCCGACTCCGCGTCGCGGATTGTTGCTCGGTTATGGCTGTGTACCTGAGGAAGAAATAGAAACTGCATTCAGGCATATCATCGAGTGTCTGCGACGTCGGTTGCTTTCCGCTGGTACAACCGGGCCAGAAGTAAGTCAGTAAATATTAATCCCATAATCATGTGATTGTGTGATTGCATGATTGCGTGATTGCGTGATTGCGTGATTGCGTGATTGCGTGATTGCGTGATTGCGTGATTGCGTGATTGCGTGATTGCGTGATTGCGTGATTTTACAATTCTAAGAGCATACAATCAAAAAATCATTGAATCCCATCATCTTGTAATCAGACAAAAATCTTTGAATCCTGATACTCCCTGCATCCTGAAATCATAAGATATAAATTCCAGGATTTTACAATCACAGAATCTCTGAATCTTGAGATTTCGGCTACTTACATCCTATTATCTTGTGATTACATAATCCCATCCTGACCACACAGAATCACAGGATAAGAATCCTAGCATCCTATAATCCCTTCTTAATCTCAGGATGATATAATCCTCACCTTCGCCTATAGAATCTCATAATCATGAAATACAGACATGAAATCTTATAATCTTGGAATCCCAATATAATCCTGAGATTCTACAATCCTTTTGTATTGAGTCGGGATCTATTATTAAATCATTGATATACTTAGAATGATTATATAATCTCATAATCTTAAGTTACACGCATAATCCTATAATCCTGCAATCACCCATTCTTATATAATCTCAGGATGATGAAATCCCGGTATCCTATCCGCAATCTGGCTACTACAAAAACACTCATACGGGATGTTAAGATTACAGGATTCGATCATCTCAGAATGAGATTTAAGTATCTTGTGATTCTGAGAGGCTAGAATCCGGGTATGCTATCAGCGTTCCGATCAGGTTATTTTAAATATTAATCCTGGAATCCTGATGCTTCTGGAATCCTGAAATCCGCTAGCTCACGTGATGCTGTCTCAGGAGTATAAGATGGTGAGATGGTGAGATGGTGAGATGGTGAGATGGTGAGATGGTGAGATGGTGAGATGGTGAGATGGTGAGATGGTGAGATGGTGAGATGGTGAGATGGTGAGATGGTGAGATGGTGAGATTTTATATCCTGATGCGGTCATGTCCAGTCATTTGATTCAACTTGTGTATCCTGTCATCTGGTGATAACCGGATAGTTGAATCTCAAGCTCATAAGATTCAGAGATTCAGAGATTCAGAGATTCAGAGATTTAATAATCACCGGATAGCAGGGTTGACGCAAACACACTGCAAGCAGGTTCAAGCAAAATCCGAAGATTTCGTAATCCTAAAATCATTAAATCCTGACCTCATAAAATCCTGTGATTTATGCGAATTACCATTCTCGTATTATCGAATGACGAGTTCAACAACCACACAGAATCCTGTAATCATAGGATATTGTAATTCGATAATCCTTAGATATTGAAATCCCAGGCTGCAAACTTTATAGTAGCACTCCAATCCTGTGATTCATGGATTAGAAAATCTCAGAATCCTAAGATTACAAACTATACGAATCCTAAAATCTTATGATTTTGGAATCCTGATATCTTTACCGAACGCTTCATTAAGAGGTTGTCATGGCAGCGAAAATTATTTCCTTCCTTAACGGGAAGGGCGGAGTAGGGAAAACCACGACATCAATAAACATCGCAACCTGTCTGGCAAGACAAGGCCATAAAGTGGTGATGGTTGATACCGATCCACAGGGAAGCATCAGCAACTGGTATGACGAAAGCAAATGCCAGTTTGACCTGGCCGAAGCCGCTTCAGAAAAAGAAGTTTATACCGTACGCAAGCAACTGAAAGAATACGATTACGTAGTGATCGATGGGGCAGCTGCCATTTCTGCAATTTCATCTGCAGCGGTTATGGTCAGTGATTTAGTCCTGATCCCCGTGACACCGTCACCTTTAGATTTTGCCGCCTGTGGCGCTATTTTGGCCGTGGTAGAGGCCCGCGAAAACCTGCAACCGGTAATTGCCCGCTTTCTGATCACTAAAAAAGTGGCATCCGCTAAAATGCTTGAAGTACTTAAAGAATCCATTGCCGACACGGGTGTTCCTGCACTGCGTACCGGCACGACCCAACGCCAGGTTTACATACGAACCATGATGGACGGCGGCACCGTTTTCGATACAACGGACGGAAATGCGAAGGGTGAAATTGAAATTATGACCAAAGAAATCAAGGAGTTGCTGAAATGAAAATGAAACTTGGCCAGCACAGACAACTGACTACAGCACTGGACGCTGTGGCTAAACCACCTGCATCGGTGAAAAAATTACAAACGAATATCGATGAGGAACTGCATCGCCGGTTCAAAACCAGCTGCTTCCTGCAGGATCGCGAAATGAAAGATGTTCTGACAGAACTGATCGAAGCATGGCTCATCCACAACGAACGCGCATAAGAATATGATCACTGGCTGGATCGGGTCTTACAGGCCCGTTTCAGGTTTCATCCAGCCTGTAACCTTTGCTTTATGTGCCTTAAACGCTAATCAATCCCTTCCTGAAGTATTCTCTCCGTTGTTATCAGATCCCAAGATCAAATAATGTTTTGTTTATTTTATAAGTTTAGATCTTTCTCTTTAGGGAGCACTTTTACTTTTAATTATCATGTAGTTAAAACACATATTGTGGAGTCATTTCCTGCCAGAGGTGGAGATCCTTCATGTTAGATGTGGATCCTTTTCATGGTCAATGTAGAGTCTTTTTATGTGGATAATTTCTTTAGGGATCAAGCCATTACCAAGGTGGAATAATTTTCTGTGGATACTTTCCTCCTGTGTGATCCCGCACTGCCCAAATAGCCCCAAACTCCCTAACATACTGCCATAACTGCCTTTTCTAATACGTGGAGACTTTTCCTGATCGAGGAGGAAAGTGGGTTATGTGGAAGAATTTCCTGTGACAGCGTCACGTGATGTCACAAAGACCAAAATAGGCTCCCCGAAAGGCTGCTGGCAGGGTACAGAAGGCTATTCAGGGGGGATAAAGCCATTATGTGGAGATTTTTCCTGATCCCTGAAAGCCTATATGTGGAAACATTATCTGATCCCAAAAAGAGTATTTTGGATCAAGATTGAACTCGGTTCATTGAAAAACAATGAGTTAGATTTATTGTGACGGTGTCACTTGATGATATGTGGAGATTTTTCCTGATCCAGGACGTCGTTTAAGCTTTCTAACACCAGGTTGAAAAAAGAAGTGCCTACAATAAGTGGAAAGATTTCCTGTTCCCGTAAAGCGGTTTATGTGGAAAGATTTTCTGTGATCTGATCGCTGGGGCTATGTGGAGAGATTTCCTGATCAAATGCCCGTCGCGTCGCTAATGTGGAGACATTTTCTGATCCCACTCACAGGCATATGTGGAAAGTTTTCCTGATGATCCATTTGGGGACCCGAATACAGCCTTAAAACGAAGTGAGAAGGGGATCACATTGCAGAGATTGATGGTTAAGCGTGCTATCACACCTCTAATGTGGAGGAATTATCTGATCATCGGCCAGTGGAAGGGGAGGTTCTGTGCTGCATGAACGTTGAGGATCCCTGAGAAGATATGTGGAGTGATTTCCTGTAAAAAGACTGTCGATCCAGCATGTTAAAAAAAGGATCCCTGCTGGGCCTGAAATGCTTATGTGGAGATTTTTCCTGATCGGATTTTTTCGATCCTTACTTAACGCAATGATTTATAGGCATTAAATAAGCCTTGTTTTTACTTTACGACAGCATTTTTTATGTGGAATAATTTACCTACTTTCCACTTATGGATCCTGCTACATGGAACTGAATAAACTCACAGTAGTTCAGGGGAACGATCTTCTTGAAGGCGCCTATAGCGTTACTCTGGATGAAATGCGCCTGCTTAACCTGGCGCTGGCTCAAATTGATAGCAGGAAACCGCAACCGGATACGCTTTATCGACTTTTCCCTCAGGATTATCAGCGGATCTACGGGGTTAACCCGACAAGCAGCCACCGCCAGTTGCGCGAAGCAGCTGAAAGCCTGATGAAAAAGCCGGTGACCATCTACAAGCCTGATGTGAAAACCGGCAAAGTGCGTACCGTGCAGCTTTCCTGGTTTTCACGTCTGGAATACGTCAGCAGTGACGATCATAGTGCAGTCGTACTGAGATTCGGGCAGGACGTGGCTCCGTATCTGTATGAACTTAAAGAATCTTTTACCAAACTCAATTTCGCCAATATCGCGAAGCTGGATACCCCGTTCTCCGTACGCCTGTATGGCTGGCTAATCAAAGCCAAGAACCTCTACGGGCGACGCAGTGGCAAAGCCATCGAAGTGACACTTGATCTCAACTGGATGCGCGAGAAGGCCGGTTTGGCGGGCAAATACGAGGACTATCGTGACTTCCGCCAGAAGCTGCTTGAGCCGACGATCAATCGGATCAATGCCAATACGGATATTTCAGTGGTCTGGGAGCCGGTAAAACAGGGCAGAACGGTCGTATCCATCAAGTTTGCCTACGTGGATGAATCCGCACCAGAAGCCAGCAAGCCGCTGCGTCCGCGCTTACCACGACGTCCGCGTGCCGTGGCCGGTTCTGCTCTGGAAGGCGAGTGGGCACGTCGCTGCATCGCCATCTTTGAAGAGTATCGTGAGAAATTAAGTGCTTACGATGTTGAGGAAAAGGCTACCTTACCGGATCTTCGCAAGCTTTCAGGTTGGTACAAAATGATTGGCGAAAAGAACAAGCAGAAAGAGATCCTCGCAGAAGTCAGTTCCCGCAGCAAAAAAGTGGCTGCCTGACCTCACAGCATTCATCATCACATTCAACGGCGTATCCTTAAAAAGATACGCCGTTTTTCTTTGCCTGTTATCCGGCAGAAATAGATAAGTTTCCTACAGTGCTCCTGATGTAGTTGGCTCTGTGAGGTTAGTAAGCACTCACTGGGTGTGATCAGGTAATCTTTCCACATTAGCCGTTTTGGCGGCTTTTTCAGCGTACTGTAGCAAAAGCTATAAGCCATACGTTACGAAAAGGGATCACATGAGCCCTAAAAACCAGGGTAGAAGCCTGTTTCCAGCGTATTTACTGGTTAGGAATGTAAGTGAGTACTGACGCTGTCTGCCACGCATTTCCTTAAATTGCCAGTATGCACCATTTGCACCGCCATTTTATCGCCATTTAAGCCAGGGGGTTTAGCCTCACTGCTTCCTCAAGATGCTCAGGTGCAAAGTGGGCATAACGCATTGTCATTTTGATATCGGTGTGGCCTAAAACACGCTGCAAAACGAGAATGTTTCCCCCCTTCATCATGAAGTGAGAAGCGAACGTGTGACGAAGCACATGCGATGATTGACCTGCTGGTAGCTGTATATCGGTGCGTTGCAAGGCAGAGCGAAATTCGCGGTAGCAGTCTGTAAATAGCCTCCCGCTTTTTACTGCTGGTAACGAGTCGTAAAGGTCTTTGCTGATCGGTATGGTTCGATTCTTACGCCCTTTAGTCTTCGTGTATGTGACTTTATATTCCGTCACCTGGCTTCTGTTGAGTTCCTGAGCCTCCGACCAGCGTGCGCCCGTTGAGAGGCATAGTTTTACAATACATTCTAAGTCGCCGTTACTTTCGTTTCTGCATTCCGCCAAAAGCTGCTCTATCTGCTCTTTTGTCAGAAAAGCCATTTCGCTTTCATCTGTGCGGAACGGCCGAACATTCTTGATCGGGTTTTCACCTTTCCATTCTTCAAGGCGAATAAGCTCATTAAAAACAGCTCTAAAATATGCCTGCTCAAGATTGATCGTTTGTGGGGTGATCTTCTTCACTCTGTTGCCGCGTGAAAAATCCCCTAAAAGTCTCTTTTCCCGATAACGGGAAAACATCTTTGCATCGAATTCCCTGGCAAGTGGTTCGCCCATGCAAACAGAAGCGTGTGTCATTACGGCGAGACGTCTGTCTGCATCTTTTAGCGTAAGGCCATGGGCGTAGTACCAGATTTTCAGCACTTCTATCAGAGTGCGATTATCGTCCTTTTCATCCTGCCAGGGTTTGGTAATGGTGTGTTGCTCGAAGGCCAATGCTTCGCCTTTGGTGGCGAATTTCTTGCGTATACGCTTACCCTTTGCACCGTTCGGATAAAGCTCGCACAGCCACCATCCATCAGCCTGTTTTCTGACTGCCATCAATTTACCTCTGCATAAATCCCTATCACACGACCAAGCGTTTTTATCTCATCAATGCCGCATTCAAAAGGGACTTTGCCGCCAGCAACGTGAAGCCTCCTTGCCGGTAATAACGTCAAGTCGCGGATGCTGATAGATCCTTCAATATCGACCAACCATGTTCCATCAGAAAGAGACGCATCTTTTTCAACCATATGAGTCTTTCCATCAGACTTAACACAGATAGGTTGAGTAAGAGCTTTACCAAAAAGCTTGTGATCGATGTTCAAAGAACCGTCTTCACTAAGTTTTCCTTCACTTAAAGTGAATAATTTAAATGTTGAAGAAGAGTTTTGAGTATTTGAAGCATCTAAACCACTTCTTAAGCTTTGTCCTTCCCCAGTAAGCAACCAGCGTGTCTCCGCTCCGGTTTCGAGAGAGCAGTGAACTAAGAAGTCATAGGAGATGGAGCCGCGTGTATAGCGGTTTTGCAGCGAACTTGCGGCAATGTTGAAGTGCCTGGCTAGCTGGATTTTCTGGCTAAATCCGTAGGCTTGGCAGATTCGATTAAGAACATCTTCATTACTTATCCCAGCATCTTTTTCCATGAAATACGTACCTGCGTATTGATTAATGCGTTTTTACGCATTAAAGTGCGGTTAAACCTGATTCATTGATGGCGATAGTTGGCAAACGGTGGCAATCAATGACAAATAAATCACTAAAAAGGGAATGATGCATTATGACCGCTCTCATTACAATTAAGATCCCCCGTGCAACTGTGCACCCAGAAGAATTCGCAGCTCTCGAAGGTGTATCTGTTCGCACCGTATATCGCCAGACAACCGGCGAAAACCCTCGCATTCCAATAGAACCGCGCACTATCAAGAAGGGCAACAAGCGCGCCGGTGGTCCAATCAGAATTCTGTACGCTCGTTATAAAGAAATGGAAGCCAAAAAGAATCTTGGTCATTCACGATTTCAAATTGTTATTGGCGCTTAATTCACATTAAGTGAATTTTGAGAGGTAAACATGTTTGATTTTCAGGTTTCCAACCAGCCGCACTTTGATAACGCGTGTCGTGCTTTTGCCGTTCGTCACAACCTGTCAAAACTTGCTCGCACTATCGGAATGAAAGAACAGACCCTGCGTAACAAGCTGAATCCTGATCAGGTTCATCAGCTTACTGCCATTGAAATTGCAGTGATCACTGATGCTACCGAAGACGCAACTCTGATCGATGGATTGCTGGCACAGATGAAATGTATGCCTGCGGTTCCAGTGAATGAGTTGGCCGAGGGGAATATTGCTACCTACACGCTTCACGCCACGGCAGCGTTGGGATCGGTTGCTGCAGGTGCGGCATCACCGGAACGGCAAACACGCCAGGCTAAAAACGCAATTATGGAAAGTGTGAACGCAGGGATCCGCCATCTGTCGCTGATCGGTTTGGCGATTCAGGGGCGGGTTGAAGGTTCACCGGTGCTGGCCTCCGCCGTCGGCGCCGTGGCAAGCGTTGCTACCAATGGGATGCTTTGACTATGCCAATCTCAATTGCACCACTTCTGAAACAGCAAAGTCCTTTACGTCACTTTGGTCATGGTTGCATCGAGTTGCCAGGCGGAAAGCGTTGGAGTCCTTCACTGTTAAAAGCCACTGCCCCGCAGGCCGTTAGAAATTCAATGCCGCTTCTTAAGCGACTGTTTAGTTGAGGTGACTATGTTTTTAGGGAACGAAGAACATATCCAGATCGGTAAAAAGCATCTGACAAGAATTAAAGAGATGTTGGAACACAAAAAGAATGTAGCGCAGGAAACATTTGATAGTCAGCCGCTACATATGCGCAAAACGATCTGCTTTCATGCTGGCCTGAAAAATCGCCACGTAGAAATGAAGTTTGCAGAACTAACGCCGACTGAGCGGCATCAAGTGGTTGCGGCGCTGAATTCCTTACTGGGTTTAACTGAGTCACTTCCGAAATTTATCAGTGAAGATGACTGCAAGATAAATATCAGACACTAACCCGAATCGAAATTAATTGGCGTAAACCCGCCGGGTATTCTTTTGCCTAAAAACAGGAAATTATTATGCGAAATATTGAGACTCACCCAATCAAATTTTCATCTAATCAGGGGGCAGCGCAGGCCGAATATATTGCTTATTTAGCTTCATTATCTGATGCACGTTTAGACGAAAGGCGAAATCTGGCTGCCGTGTTCTCTGCCCGCCTTGATGCGATTGCGGCTTTCATTCTTCAAAAGGATGTTGGGGGGCGTGGTGCTGTTGAAATACTGCGCCAAGAAGCTGAGCGCATTCAAAACGAAGCGTGGGAGGTTGTCTGATGCCGGATTTACTCGATTCAATCACAGAGCGTCAGGCAGAAATACTTGAGTCCCAGATTAACGCAGTTAGACAGGTAGTGACGGGTATTTCTGCAATGTTCTGTCTTGACTGTGAGCGCCCAATTCCAGAAGAACGCCGCGCAGCTCTGCCAGGTGTTGAGCTTTGTGTGTATTGCAAAGAACTTCGTGAACTCAATGCCAAACACTACCGAGGCAACCAGTGATCATATTCGCGGTGGTGTTGCTCGTATTGGCTGCTATCAATGCGGGCTATCTGGTCATTGATCTCAAAGACGGCATGTAATGCAGACCAGCCGCTTTACTCCGCAGATTAAAACGCCCGAAGTCTGGGCGTTTCCCTGGAACAAACCACGCCAGGCCGTTTCTGGCCTCGAAAGACCGCTTACCCGTGATGAATACGATCAGGGGCAAGCTGTTTTAATCAAAGTAAAAAACCTCTCCACCGATCTCCGCGAAATTTTTACAGGCCGCTATAAATTTCTGCTGAAAGAGCAGGGCGTTCACGCTGCACATAAATATCTGGTCTATACGTTGGGGCGCAGCATTCTGCCGCGTGTGGATGCAGTCAATTCTGCGCATGAAATGAATCTTAATGCCTCCATGAAGTTTATGTCTGAGGCAGACACCTATCACCGGCTGCCGAGCATGAGCGATAAACCTTTGCGCCGGTTCGCCCAGGACATCGCCGGACAACTGAAAGAAATCTATGAAGACCGCTGTGATCAGCTTCTTGCTCAGTACAACGGGGATAATTCGATTCTTTTTGAAGGTGATACCCAGTGCGAGCTGTACAGCGAAATCGCCGGTATGGCACAGGCTTTTAATGTCACGCCGATGTACTGGACAAGGTATTGCAAAGGAAAACTGGATGTCGTTTCCGCGATCGCTGCCATGTCGCGCCTGGTTAATCCGGATTGGTGGTTACGCCAGTTTAAAGGTCAGCGCACTCGTTGGCGTGAATGCTTGCTGATCGCCATCGGCAAGGTTAACCGTGACGCCTCTCCCTATGCCAGTAAGCAGGCTATCCGTGAAGTACGTGCGCGACGTCTTTCCAATCTCGACTATCTGAAAAGCTGCGACCTGGAAAACGTCGAAACCGGCGAGCGTTTCAGTCTGATCGACAAAGTGATGGCGAGTATTTCAAATCCTGAAATCCGCCGCATGGAACTAATGAGCACCATAGCCGGTACCGAAAAATATGCCGCTGCAAATGGCGACGTCGGCATGTTTTTGACGATTACCACCCCTTCTAAATATCACCCGACCCGCATGGTGGGTAAGGGCGATAAAAAGCGCGTTCAGCGAAATCATGCCTGGGACAAAGAAGCCTATACCCCGAAAGATGCGCAGCGTTATCTGTGCGGGATCTGGAGCAAAATGCGTACCGCGTTTAAGGATAGCGGCCTGTCTGTTTACGGGATGCGCGTTGTCGAACCTCATCACGACGCGACGCCGCACTGGCACATGATGCTATTCACCAAACCTGCCATGCGGCAGCCGGTGATCGATATCATGCGCAAATACGCCATGAAAGAAGACGGCGACGAACGCGGTGCAGCTAAAAACCGCTTTGACTGTAAGCACCTAAATCGCGGCGGCGCGGCTGGCTATATTGCCAAATACATAGCAAAGAACATCGACGGTTATGCACTGGAAGGCGAGCGCGACCACGAAACCGGCGAGTTGCTAACGGACTCCGCTGCTGCCGTTACTGCCTGGGCTGCTACCTGGCGGATCCCGCAGTTTCATCCTATCGGCCTGCCTACCATGGGTTCATACCGTGAATGCCGCCGCATCCGTTCTATCAATCTGACTGAAACCTTTGACGAAGAAGTGGAAGCCGTTCGCGCAGCTGCTGATGCCGGTGACTTTATGGCGTACATGTCAGCCCAGGGCGGCGCTAATGTCCCACGCGCCGCTCAGACTGTGCGTGTCGCCCGCCGCGTGGCTGATGAGCTGAACGCATACGATGAGGAAGTGAAAAAGGTTGTCGGTATTTTCGCGCCTCACCTCGGCGACTCTCGTGTTTATGAAACCCGTACAACACAATGGCGGATCGTTTCTTCTGCCGTTGACGTTGAGGTTTTGACCTTAAAAAGCGCCTCCGGCGCGCCTCGGAGTCCTGTCAATAACTGTGGGTTAGGTGGAAAGAAACAGGCCACTAATTGGCGTGATAGGCAGGTTGGGAGCACCGCTACGGCGTCCACTTCTGACAACCTGCGAGTTGTTGACTGGACAGACACATCCGCCGTGAGGGCGATTGTGGCACGCATTAGGGAGGAAACGCCGAGAGTCAGCAAGGCGCAGCGAAGTTTTGACCCAACAAAAGGGCGCGATGTTGCTCCATCAGCAAGATTGACTGCTGAAGAACGGGCGCGGTTGCCTCAGATTGAACAGGAATTGCTTAAAAACGATATCAAGGCTCAAAGATGGGAGCTGGAAGCGTTAACACGTGGTGCTCGTTTCCGGTTCGGCGATATCAACATGCATTTTGAAGTCGTTGAGGATTGGACTGAATTTAATTAGCTAAAGAACTAAGTTATAGGCAATGGGACTTGTCTAAGGCAAGTCCCATTGAACAATGGTTAATGTCGTATGTCTATGAACAGAAGTATCTTAATCGAAAGTCTATGTAGATCATAGATTTACAGGGCTACTAGCTCGGCGATTTTCTTTGCAACAACGGTAATTGAATCTTCTCCGGTGTCCAAACCACTTCGTGAGGCGAGTAAGGGGCTGACATTGCGAAGTTCCACATACGTCGTATTATGCACGATTGGAACGAGCTGATTTCCCGCCAATAGTGCCGAAAGCTCTTTGTCAGCTACACCCTCTTTTGGAAGTCCTTTAAGCAGCGCAGGGGTAACTAATACTAGTCCGATCCTCGAATTTGCTAAGCCCTTGTCGATGGCGCGCATCATAGGAACGCCGAGCCCAAGATCTTTCTCGCTGAACCAGACTTTGACACCAGCCGCTTCAAGCAAATCGTGAAGTTCCTTAGCAATACCTTGCCGATCGTCCCACGCATGGCACAGGAATACGTCACGTAGGTCAGGCTGTTCCGCTGCTCGCGTCTCGACAGTTTGCCTAATTGGTGTAAGTGACTGGATTTGTGCAGGCGTGTATAACACTGAAGAACCTGCTTTTGACCAGCGCGCTCTTGAACTACCGCTACTACCGCTACTACCGCTTCCATAGCTCCGTCCGCTACTACTCGGTGAGGAATAGGGCGAATCATAACTGTCATAGCGGTAACTACTGCGATAGCTACCGCGGCTACTGCATGCCGGGCAAGCTGCTGCATGCCGGGCAAGCTGCTGCTGCAGCTGATGAGTGATGCCCACGTACTGGGGCTGTGCATCTAGCCATAGTGTGTTTCTCCCATTTCAATTGTTCTTTCAAGTAGAGGTTTTGACAAAAATGATGTCCGTCATAAGCATTACAGGTGCTTAAATGCGGGCGCATAACTTCCATCCGGCTTTAGTTATCCACTAACTGCAACTAAATAAATTTCAATAATTTGAAAAATACTAATTATTGGGGTTGTTAATAAACTTTATAACCTGAATTTTTTGGAAAAAATCGACTAGATTTCATATTAGATCTGGCTTGATTTTCATTGGAAAAGTATTTTTTGATTTAAGCACTGAGTTGATAAAATGCACTAGAGCTATTTAATTAATAATTATTTAACAAGCTATATCTCCAATCAACTATACCTCAGTCAATTGCTCTTATCGGTATCGTATAAATAGACGGCACAGCCAAATAATGCCTATAGAAAGTAAGGCGGAAATAGCTATTGAGGTATCAACATACAGATCCAATGTCCCCTCAATATCCTGTATTCCGAAGAACTGCGCGAAACGCTGGATCTGGTTACCAGTAATAAAGTTGTCGATCACCTGTGTACTGATGATCATTAATACTACGAATGAAATCAAGTAGCCTAAGCCACAAGCGACATACTTAACCCACTTCATCCGAGTGTAACCCTGATCGTACCGTGTGCCTTAAGCGAAGACCCAGGTACACCGATCATTGAGGTACCCAGCAATGCAGTACGAAGATAATCAAAATCAGATTGTGATGTCATGGTAATACAGCCTTCACTGAGTCCCTTTGGTCCGATTGGATGAAGCCGGAAACTTCCACGTTTAACTCCTTCAATAAAAGTTTCATCATTTATCTTTCCGTCATCACGATAGAGCCCAAACCATGTATCTCTGTCAGTGCCGTAACCATATTTAAGGACAGCATTTCGTAAGCCGCCTAAGCGCCCCCCAGAGACGCGGCTGACAATAAAGTAACGCCCTGTAGGAAGTGGTCCCAGATCAGCAATATTAGTTAATGTTGGGTTATTTCGACCAACTAACTGGCCTGAGAAGGCAGGGAAATTGCCGACACCAGCACAACTCAGAATTGATGTTTCCATTCCATTTAATACATAGCTGCAGGTGATAGCCATTTAAGCTGTCACTCTTTCATTCCAGGCGTCGGCAAAAATTACGTTGCCGTCACAATATTTCCATGTGATTTTTTCATAGCGAAGCTCAACACTTTCGTTGTGGTTATGTTTCTCGAAGGCTGGGTTTTTGATGTGGTGCATTGTTGGGCAGATTGATACAATTTTAACGCCTTCGAGATACATGTTGAAGTACTCAACTTCCTGTCCTGCATCGTTGATTTTGTACCATTTAAACTCGGCAGATTGGAGGGTTTGGCCGGTGGCGGTTGCTTTGTAGAGATAAGGGCTAGAGCTGTCGAATTCTTTTTCAAAACCTAACGCCGCATGTATACGTGTGCCGGTGATCTTGCCTGTAGCCCCGTCAGTTGGAAGATGCAGAGAGTGCCCGAAACCTTGAATCTCAATTGAACCTTCACGTCCATTCACATCGACAGATCCTTTAATATCTGCTCCGCCGTCATCCTTCAACCATAAATACGCTGGTATAGCCATTGTTAACAACTCCTTATGTTTTGTAGGGAAAACATACACCCAAAAAACCACTTGAACAATATGGACTTTTACCGCAAGGCGGAGATTGCCTATTTTGCAGGCAAAGCATTCATGTGGTTGATAATTGCTATGCATAACATTCAGAAATATATGGAAATCATATCAGAAAAAACCTAGTATACTGTATAAATACACAGTTAAATGAGGTGGGAATGGAAGGATTACAAACGGCTGCATTGTTGGAGAGGATCGCGTTAATTGCCAAATTAGCCACATCTACAGATTGCGATCATGATGAACGTGAGATGGTTGCCATTTGGATTGCGGAAATGGCCGTAACCGCAAAAGAGGAGTTACTTGCCGTTATCTTTGATGTAAACGGTGCGGGCAAAATCCATTGATTTCGGTGCATAGCTCTTTGAGGGGCTATGCATGCATTACCTGCATGGTTTTGCATGATCCAGAAAGGATCAAAAAATGCCTGTTCGCCCCTATAGCTGGGCTTAGGGGCGCTATTAGTCATGCATTAAAAACAGTGAACCAAGTCAGAAGCGGGCAGGCGGGTAACATTGCGCGCGCTGAGGTGCCGCGTCATGAAAATGAACCAACCCCACTTTCCTAGACGGTCACGTGCCTCATAGACAAGGCACCCTTTGAGCACTGAATTGAAATTCTGTAAAGTGCTTATGGTCACTATCACTGCAATGTGCGTAATTGTGCGACGTTCTTGACATGAATTCGTCTTTTCAGCATCCTGTGATTTGTGCAATACGTGTACCGAACTTCTTCTCTGCGTTAACAATGGTATTTTGTTCTACATCATAAAAATACTAGCTTAGTAGTTATACCCTTTTAATGGGGGCGACCTTCTCGTGCTCACTGAACATTATTCTTACTCTGCATAAAGGACTACAAGATGTCTTATAGCGTGAACAATGCATTCATTACATTGATGAAAGAATTTGTTAATCTTACTGCTGATTCTAGCCAGGAAGGAAAAAAAAGTAGAAAGTGGCTTGTTGAGGAGCAAATAACAAAATTTCCAATAAATGATGATAAGTTCCCTCTTATGCAAACTAATTATAAAATGTGGTTCGGATCTTTTTCACGCCGGACAAAAATAAGAGAGTTGGACGATATCGATATGATGATCATTATGCACGCACAAGGGAGTTCGTATTATGATTATGGAAGTACTGTATATCTCTCACCCGGCGAGAATTCACGATTTTTAAACTACCTTGATGAGTCAGGACAGTGGATAAATTCTAGAAAAATCGTAAATAAATTTGTTTCATCACTTAAAGAGGTGCCACAGTATTCAAAAGCTGATAGCAAGCGGCAAGGAGAAGCTGCCACCCTTAAGCTACTTAGCCGAACCTGGAACTTTGATATCGTACCAGCCTTCAGTACTGTAGCAGAATCAGATGGCACAAATTTTTATCTAATCCCTGACGGATATGGTAACTGGAAAAAAACCGACCCAAGGATTGATAAAGATCGAACTACTCGCTTAAATCAGAAGCATAACGGCAAAGTTCTTAATGCCATTCGTCTTGTAAAATACTGGAAGAGAAAGCGTGGCGTGCCAGCAATCGGCTCTTATCTTTTAGAAACTATTTTACTTAACCGCTATGAAAATCTTTTTCAAGGTGAGATGAGTGACTGGGTTGACCGAGAATTCCCCCTTGCGCTGCGATCGCTCGCCAATGCTATATTGCTTCCTGTTTATGACCAGAAAAGTTTCCAGGGAGACATCAATAACTTGAGCTCAGATGAACGCTGGAAAGTATGGGAAAAAGCATCTACAGATGCAACTCTGGCTGAGGAGGCCATCGCTTTGGAGTTTAGTGATCCTTTAAAATCCGGAAAATATTGGCAACAGGTTCTGGGCAATGACTTTCCGATTGAGGAGGCATGATGAACAATTACTTTGAAAATCAGAATCATCCCGAGATGATAAAGTTACAAGCGGCACAGCGGGAACTATATTCATTGGTAAAAAAATATCTAGCATACAGCTTTTTGTTTGCCGTATTAGTTCCGACAGTAGCATCTGTCTTATATTTGATATTGAGCTTTTTTCCAAACTATACATTTCCATGGCTGAAAACCGCATTAACCGTTTACGGCTTTATAATGCTTTTCATCAACAATTTACTACTTAACCATATCAGCTCAATTAAAAAAAGGGCGGCACGTATCCAGGAAGAATTTGACACACGACTCTTCGCAATGGAATGGAATGACGTAGTAGCAGGCAAACGCCCTGGACCACATGAGTGGATTGAACCTGCTGACAAGCATCTGAAAAAAAATGGAAGTGCAGCTCTCACCGATTGGTATTTGAACTATTCAATTGCCTTACCCTCTTCAGTAATGACGTTGCTGTGTCAGAGCAAAAATCTAGGATGGGATGCACGTTTAAAAAAAATCATTTCGGATTTTCTTTCCATAATTTTAGTCATTAATGGCATTGTATTACTAATACTTTCAATTATTATTAACCCTCCTGCAGCGAATATATTTTCACTTATAGCCCTGTTGGCTCCGGTTTATCAGTTTTACTACCGTTATGTTAATGAAAATAAAAAATCAGTTGCCCGCGCTGATGAATTGCGTGAGAAGGTCGAATCACAACTTGATAAAATCACAGAGACAGGTTTTTTTGATGAAGCATCCCTAAAGAGACTATCAAGAAATATCCAGGATCAGATCTTCATATATCGTTCATCCGGCAACCCAGCTCCGGATAGGATGCATCGATATAACAGAATGAGAGATGAAGAACGCTATGACCGTATATTTGATACTTATTCAGAAAGAATGAAATTATTGGAGCCACTTATATGATCTGAATGGTGTCACGGTACACTTGACACTGAATATTGTAATTGAGAATAAAGTTTTCTCCAGTTCCATGAGCGCCAATACTGAGACTATCTCGAACAAATGGCCTCAGTATGCCCCGTTACATATGCTATCGGATACATTTACAACCATATATGTGCAGGCTGAATATTAACTCGTGATAAAATAGCATTTCTTTCCAGATCCAGTCTAACGCCCTGCTACATAACACTGTTAAAATAAGTCTTATAATAAAAACTAAGAGACAAAAGATTGTTTTAGCCCCGTTTCTCGGGGCTTTAGTCCTGCTCTGGCGTCAATTCATAAGAAGTAAACCTGATCACCTCCTCCCCAAACCACTCATTCAACTCCTTAAACCGTTCCTGCAATGGTGTCAGCTCATTGCGGACAAACACCTGCGATGCCTTCACCGAATCGCCAAACCCGCCGCTGTTCTCCGGAATAATGCCCATCATCTGCGGTGGAACGCGGTGCGCGCACAGCAAATCGTTCTGGCTGGCTTTCTTGATATTGAAGAAATCGTCTTTGGTAGCGACTTCACTCAGCGGCAAAATCTTAATGCCGTCCGGCTTACCGTTCGGTGCGTACATGAAAAGATTCCGGAAGTTGCCCAGACCTTTCGTGTCGCGCATCGCTTTACGCATCTGATCGATGTCGGAGCTGCTTTGTGCCGCGTCGGTCATGTACAGGATATATCCGGCGTGCGCACCGTTCTGGTAATACTTACGGCGGAACAGCGTGGCGGCCTCATTGAGCCAGGCAGAATTCAGGGCGCTGAGATATTCCGGCAGACCGTACAGCTCCTGATTAATGTCCGGTTCAATCAGATGAAATACGCTGCCTGTTTCAAACTGATGCGCATCCTTCCACTGCTGCACAAACCAGTAAGTATCTTGCTCAACCCCGCGTCGCGCATATTTAGCGGGCACCGTTTTCATCACCACGGCGTCGCCGAGCTGGTTACGGATCACTTCTAAAAACGCATTCCCGAATACCAGGTAATCCAGGGCAAACCGGCTGAATTCCTGCTGTGATAACAGCGGGTGCGGGACAAAGGTCGAGGCCAGGATATTACGTTTCACATACAGCGACGAACTGTGGTGAACAGCAGCCCGCAGCGTGCGAGCCAGTCCGTCAAAGCTGACCGGCGGCTCGTACCACTGGCCGTTCCCCGTACATTCGATGTAATCCAGAATTTCACGGCGGTCTAATACCGGCGTCGGGTCGCCAAAGCTGAACGCCTCCGCGCCGCTTGTCTGCTGCCCCGTTGCTGTAACGGTAGTTGATGCCGGTTTGCGGAATTTGCGCTTACTCATATTAATAAAACTCCAGGATGTTAGGGCTTTGGCCGCCGTTCGCAGCGGTCAGCGGCTCGTTAAGCAGTGCGTGCATGATTGCCCAGGCGACATCCGCGTGGCTGGCTTCCTCGCTGCGGCTGGCCTCGTAGGTGGAACGGCTGCCGCTGGCGGTCATGGTTTTGCGGATCGCCATGAATGACGACGTGATGTCTTTGTGGTTGGTGTCATATTCCAGGCGTCCGGACGTGATGGTGTCTTTTGCTTTCAACACCATTTTCGTTTTGGTTTCCGGGCTGTAGCGGATTTCCATCGCGGCGGGGAAGAACTGCCGGACAAGCTGGAAAACGCCCTGGCCGATACCGGTGGCGTCCACGCCGATATATTCCACGCAGTATCGTTTCGTTAACTCCTCAATGCTTTTCGCCTGGGCGGCAAAGTCCATGCCCTTCCACTGGTGGCGTTCCAGCACGCGGAATTTGCCCCCGTCCACCAGCGGCGGAGCCACCACGGCACAGCCTGCGCTGTCGCCGGTGTGAGACGGGTCGTAACCAATCCAGACGGCGCGATAACCAAACGGACGCAGGGCAAACGGGCTGAAATCCTCCCATTCCTCCGCACTCTCCACCATGCAGCGCTGCAGCTCGGCGAACGGGAACACGGACGCCTGGTCGTCAACAAACTCGCACATGAACAAGTTGCGGAAATCCTCGGCGCTGTTTTCCTGTTTCAGCGTGTCGATGTTGAACAGGTTGCAGCCACCGGCTAAAGCATCCTCAATCGTGACGATTTGCCGCCACTGTCCGTCGCCGCAAAGCTGGCCTTTAGCCAGGGCGTGATGGCTGATGTCCAGCTCAATCCTGTCATTGCGATCTTCCCGCCCCTTATTGAACAGTTCGCCTGACCAGAACGGGTACGCGCCGTGCGTCAGTGCTGACGGGGTGGAGAAATAGGTCGTGCGCAGATGTTCCTGCGAGGCCATGCCGCTGGCGACTTTGCGCAGCTTTTGGAAGTTCGGGATCCAAAAGATTTCATCCACGTACAGGTCGCCGTTATGGCTTTGGGCTGTGTTGGAGTTGGTGCCTAAGAAAATCAGCTTTGCGCCGTTGTTGCCGATCACAATCGGGTCGCCGGTCAGCTCGACATCCACCTGGCGGGCAAACTGAATGATGTATTCCCGGAACACGTAAGCCTGGGTTTTACTGGCTGAAAGAAAAATCTGGTTATGGCCGGTTGCCAGGGCGCGCAATAACGCCTCACGCGCAAAAAAGAACGTTGCGCCAATCTGGCGGGATTTGAGGATGTCGCGGATACGATGTTTAAGCCCCGCGTCATACCACACGCGCTGATACCGGAAGCACTGGGCAAGAAAAATATCCTCCAGTTTCTCTAGCGCTTCTTCACTGAAATAGTTCTTAGTCGGCTTCTTACGCTCCCCTTTGTTGCGGTTGGCGACGTTGGGATTCAAATCCACCTCGTTTCCGCTCTGGCTGTAGCGGTTCACCCTTGCCAGGCGCTCCATTAACCGGCCTAACGCCTCCATTTCCTTGTAATCCGCATTCCCTTTGACGTCTTTGGTGGTGAGCTGGATAAGACGCGCTTCCAGGCTGGATTCCACGCGGGAAATGGGCGCAACGTTGTCCCAGGCGTTACGGGTTTTCCAGCTCTGCACCGTCGGTAACTTTTGGTTCAGCATTTCCGCAATCTGACGCACAGAAAACCCCTGCCAGTAAAGCAGAGCCGCCTGTCGCCGTGGGTCGCTGATGATGGGGGAGTTTGTCATTTTCATGACTGCACGTTAACGGGCGGCACGCTGATTTTCCTGCTGCCCACGTTGTGCCATCGAGCATCAACCCGCCTCGGCTGGCGGTGTCGGGCATCTGTCGGGAAACTGGGATTTCTCAGCAGCACACACCGACTGGAGTCCGACACATGGCAACAAAAGCAAAGCGCTTTCGCATCTGTACCGAAGGTGCAACCACCGACGGGCGCGAAATCACCCGCGACTGGATTGAACAGATGGCAGCGACCTATGACCCGAAGGTCTACGGCGCACGCATCAACATGGAGCACATCAAGGGCTATTTCCCTGACAGTGCATTTCGCATGTACGGCGATGTCACCGGCGTCTATGCCGAAGAAGTGGCCGACGGTGCCCTGAAAGGCAAGCTGGCACTGTATGCCGATATCGACCCGACGCCTGATTTAGTGTCGATGGTGAAAGCCCGCCAGAAGGTTTACACCTCCATCGAAGTGAACCCCTCGTTTTCCGATACCGGCAAAGCCTATCTGATCGGCCTGGCCGTGACCGACAGCCCCGCCAGCCTCGGCACCGAGTACCTGCAATTCAGCGCGCAGGCACAGCAAAATCCGCTGGCGAGCCGCAAACAGGATGCTGGAAACCTCTTTACCGTCGCAGAAGAAACGGCGTTCGAATTTGAAGTCGAAAAACCGGCCGCGCCGTCACTGTTCTCCCGCGTGAAACAACTGCTCTCCAGCAAATCCGCCTCGGATGATGCCCGTTTTAAAGACGTGCATGACGCCGTGGAAGTGGTGGTGGAGCACGTCGAAACCGGCCTGAAAGCCAGCGATGAAAAGCTGTCCGCGCTGCAATCCTCACTGACGGAACGCCTGAACGCGCTGGAGCAAACCGCGAAAGATGACCGCGAACAATTCAGCACGCTCAAAGGCAAGCTGGAAAAGTCCGCGCCGCAGAGTTACACACAGCGCCCCGTTTCAAGCGGCGGCGGCAAGGGTGATGCAGCCAACTTCACCGACTGCTAAGCACGACGCTCGCGATTAACCCGTTAACCAATTTGGAAAAAAGCATGAAACAAACAACCCGTTTTCAATTTAACGCCTACCTGTCCCGCATTGCTGAACTGAACTCAGTGGACACCGGTGACCTGGATAAAAAATTCAGCGTGGAGCCGTCGGTAACGCAGACGCTGATGACCCGCGTGCAGGAATCCTCCGCGTTCCTGCAGATGATTAACATCGTGCCCGTGGATGAAATGAAGGGTGAAAAGGTCGGCGTGGGCGTGTCCGGTTCGATTGCAAGCACCGCAGACACCAGCGGTACCGGTGAACGCCAGACAGCTGACTTCAACACCCTGACCGCTGAGGGTTATGAGTGCCGCCAGACGAACTACGATTTCCATTTCCGTTACGCCACGCTCGATCTCTGGGCGCGCTATCAGGACTTCCAGGCGCGTTTACGTGACGCCATCGTGAAACGTCAGGCGCTGGATCGCATCACCATTGGCTTCAATGGCGTAAAGCGTGCGGCAACATCAGACCGCGCTAAATACCCGCTGTTGCAGGACGTGAACGTGGGCTGGCTGCAGAAGTACCGCAACAATGCGCCGGAACGCGTGATGGATAAGGTTACTGGTGAGGATGGCACCGTGACTTCTGAAATCGTCCGCGTCGGTGCTGACGGTGACTATGAAAATCTGGACGCGCTGGTGATGGACGCCACCAACGACATGATTGACCCGATTTATCAGGACGACACCGGCCTGGTGGTGATCTGCGGGCGTCAGCTGCTGGCGGACAAATACTTCCCGCTGGTGAACAGGGCGCAGGAGAACTCTGAAAGTCTTGCGGCGGATATGATTATCAGCCAGAAGCGCATCGGTAACTTACCGGCGGTGCGCGTACCTGCCTTCCCAGCCAATGCGCTCATGATCACCCGTCTGGATAATCTGTCCATTTACTGGCAGGACGGCACGCACCGCCGCCATATCGAAGAAGTGCCGAAGCGTGACCGTATCGAAAACTACGAATCCATCAATGAAGATTTTGTTGTGGAGGATTATCGCGGCGGCTGCCTGATCGAGAACATCAAGATCGGCAACTTCAAAGAAGTTAAGCCGGATTCAGCGTCCGAAGCAGTGGAATAAGGGGGACGTCATGATTAGCCCTTGCCGTCGTCACATGTTGCGACAGTCCGCCATCGTCGCCGCACAGCAGGCCGCCGGTCAGTTGACCCATGCCACCGGCTACGAACTGCAAATGCAAAAGCTCAATGCGGATAAACAGGCGCTGCATAAGCTCCAGTCCTTTCAGGCGAAAGCGGAATTGAAACGCAAGCTGCTCCCTGAATACGCCCCGTGGGTGTCGGGCGTACTCGCCGAAGGGAACGGCGCGCAGGATGCCATCCTGATGACCGTCATGATCTGGCGTATCGACGCCGGTGATATTGCCGGTGCGCTGAACATTGCACGCTACGCCTTTAAGCACCGGCTCGCCATGCCGTTCGGCACCCGCACCGCTGGCTGTGCGTTCACCGAGGAAGTGATCGACCAGGCTACGCGCGCCCGCGACGCCGGTGAACCGGTCAGCATTGAGCTGATGCTGGAGGTGCTGGAACTGACTGACGCTGAGGATATGCCCGATAAAGTCCGTGCCCAGTTGCACAAAATTATCGGCTATCTCTACCGCGACGGCGGCAAGGACGCGTTAGCCCTGGAACGCCTGAAAAATGCCTTAATTCTTGATAACAAATCAGGCGTTAAGAAAGACATTGAGCGCCTGGAATCCGCCATCAGAAAGGCATCCGGCAGCTAAAAGAATGCGCCCCGCGCAGGGCGGCACGCCAGCCGCGGCAGGTCTTTGACCTCGTTCAACGCTGGCGTCCACCGCCCCCCATTCAGAGGTCAACATGTCGTCTCTTGTTATACCTGCACCAAAGCCGGACGCCGCGACGGAACCCGCGATTAAAAACACCCATTTCTGGCCTGATGTCGATCCGGTTGAGCTGCGTGACACGCTGCGCCTGGAGGGCACGGTTACCGCTAAACGTCTGAGAACTGCCGCAAAGTTTGCCATGACCGAGGTAAATGCCGAGCTGTTCAGCTTTCGTGATGCGCAGATTTCGCAGGGCTATAAACGCCTGGCTGATGTTCCTGCCGATCATATTGATGATGAAAGCGTGAAGGTCTGCGCCTATCAGCGCGCCGTGGCGTCTATTGCGGCGGCCTTCCTGGCGGAGCGTTACCCGAATAACGACACCACGGACAAGGGCAGCAAAAAGGCCGAGATCGTGGAAAGTACGGTGGATGATTTATGGCGGGACGGGCGCAACGCGATCAGCGACGTCGCCGGTGTGTCTCACTGCATCATCGGGCTGCTCTGATGAAAGTCTATGCCGAACAGAGCGACACCTTAGATTCGCTTTGCTGGCGGTACTACGGGCGCACGGAATCGGTAGTTGAAAAAGTTTACGCGGCTAACGTTGGCTTAGCCGCTCAGGGGGCAATCCTGCCCCATGGCTACGCGGTGGAGCTGCCGGACATCACCCTGGCCGCAGTCAGTGAAACCGTCTCACTTTGGGACTGATGACCATGGAGCGCATCACCTCGTTTATCTGTTACTGCATTGCCGTGTTTCTGGCCTGGCTGGGTGGGATGTCTTATCAGGATATTGCCTTTTTAGTCGGTGCCGCCGTCGGCGTCGCCACCTTCCTGGTGAACTGGTACTACCGGCGCAAAACTTACCGCCTGCTGAAAGCTATGGGCATCAGAGGGGACATTAATGCCGCCATCAATCGTTAGACGCTGCGCCGTCGCCGCTGTCCTGGCGATTGCCGCGCTGCTGCCGCAAACGCCAACGTTGAAAACCTCCGCCGCCGGTCTGGCACTGATTACTGATTTTGAAGGCTGCCGCCTTTCCGCCTATCAGTGCAGCGCGGGCGTCTGGACAAACGGCATCGGGCACACCGCAGGCGTGAAACCGCAAACGCAAATCAGCCAACGTCAGGCCGCCGTTAACCTGGTGGAAGACGTGATGCGGGTGGAGAAAGGCATTGCCCGATGTATGCCGGTTGCCATGCCGCAGCCGGTGTATGACGCCGTGGTGTCCTTTGCCTTTAACGTCGGTGTGACGGCGGCGTGTAAGTCCACGCTGGCGTTTTTTATCAGCAAGGGGAAATGGCGAGACGCTTGCGAGCAGTTGCCGCGCTGGGTGTTTGTGAACGGTGTCCGCGTCACCGGCCTGGAGCGCCGCCGCGCGAATGAGCTGGCCTACTGCCTGCGGGGAGTCTGATGCGCGTTTTAATTTTATTACTGCTGGCAGCCTGCGCGCTGGCGGGACTGCAAACCTGGCGCATTGGTGGCCTGCATGATGAAGCCGAACAGGCGCAACGCATCATCGGCACGCTGTCCGCCGGTATTGAAAGCCGCGACAACGCCATTAATCGCCTGAGCGATGAAGCACTGAGGCGCGAACGCCAGGAACAAAGCCTGCGCACCCAGCTCTCACAGGCGGGTCAGTTAGCGCGGGATCGTGAAATTCACATTCAAAGGTTGCTCAATGAAAATCAGGAAATGCGCGACTGGTACGCTGCCCCTCTGCCTGATGGTATTAGCCGGATGCACGCGCGTCCCGCCTTTGCCAGCGCCGCAGATTATCTACATTGGCTGCCCGGCGGTAACCAGTTGCCCGATACCGGCAAGCTCACCGGCCACTAACGGCGACTTAAGCGCCGATGTCAGAAATCTGGAGGCCGCACTAACCGCCTGCGGCCTCCAGGTGGAAGCGGTCAAACAATGCCAGGAGGAACACCGTGTTAAAACCCGCACAGCTACGAAAAGCCCTGACTGACGCCGTGCCGGTGCTGCAAACCAGCCCCGACCAGCTGCGGATGTTTGTGGATAACGGGCGCATCGTTTCCACGTTAGCCAGCTCGCTGTCGTTTGAATACCAGTATCAGACCGAGCTGCTGATCACTAACTTTGCCCAGGACTGCGATCTGATCATTGTGCCGATTCTGGCCTGGCTGCGTGAGAATCAGCCGGACATCATGGCGACACCTGAAAAGCAGCAGACCGGCTTTAAATTCAAGGCCGATATGCTCGATGATGGTTCCTACGATATCGCGATTGACGTGCAGCTCACCGAGCGCGTGATCGTGAAACAGATTGATGCCGGTCTGTACGTGGAGCATTTTCCGGAACCGCCGCTGCCGGAGCCGGTGGAAAGGCCGCGTGAACTGTACCTGCACGGTGAGTTAGTGAGCCAGTGGCATGAGTGAGCTGTCAGCGTTTGATACCCGCCTGGCCGGATTGATTGCGGCGCTGTCACCGCAAAGCCGTAAGGCGATGGCGGCGACCATTGCGAAGCGTCTGCGCAAACATCAGCAGCAGCGCATTAAGCAGCAAGTTACGCCGGAAGGGCAGCCCTTCACCCCGCGCCGTCCGCAGCCGTTGCGGGCAAAGAAAGGCCGCATTAAGCGGGAAATGTTCGCCAGACTGCGCACGGCAAAATACATGAAGGCCAAAGGCACCGCTGACGACGCCGTGGTGGAATTCACCGGCCAGGTTCAGCGCATGGCAAAGGTGCATCAGTACGGGCTGCGGGATCGCCCGTCCGTCCGTGCAAAAGAAATGCAGTATCCGGCGCGCCCGCTGTTGGGGCTGGATGGGGAGGATATGAAGATTGTGGAAGATGAGATTATCAAAATTTTGCACGGAGTTGAATAAAGTGCAAATTCCATTTAACTTTCCATCCATCAAAGATATTATTTATGATCAATTATTGTCTTTTCTAATAAGTTAATGATCGAATCAAATCCTGAAAAATCGATGGATTTGTATTCCTTCTTTATTATTTTCTCGACAAAAACTTGCTTACTATAATGCATTGTATTGTCAGTATCATTATCAGGATGAAAAGTTTTACCGTCTAACTTTCTAGCAAGCAGCTCTTTAGTGAAAAAGTCTTCAATTTTGCTACTATTCTTATCATTAAGCAAAGGCGTTCTTATTAAATATAAATTACTAGTAATGAAATATATTCCGTCTCTGTCTTCGGACTCCTTGTACTTCCCATTTATTGCGTGAATTAAACCTTTAATTCCGTCATCATTGTCAGTAAGAATAATAACTGGGTTGTTGAGAGGGGGGCATTTATACTTTGACAATCTTGTAGCATAAGACTCGACGAATCTTTTAATTGCAGTGGTACCTGTAAGAAGATCTAGCAAATGGTTCACTAAGAAAGAAGCACCTAAGATCTGTATTTTTAGTGCCTTCTCTTTTTTCTTAATTTCAACTAAGTTAGGATATTTTTCATATCTTGATTTTATTGCATGCTTCAAATACACAACATCAGTTTTACCTTCGCAAATTACAATCGGCTTATCGTTAGCCACAAAATTTTTATAAAAAAGAAAATCCGAATACAATCTATCGCTAGCATCAAGAATAGGTATTCCTTTGCCGTCACGAGGGATGGTACTGTCAAAGTTTTTGTGTATAGTAATTTTTCTAGTGCTATAAATATAACTGAGCATTCCATTTAGTTGATTTTGCGTCCCTTCAATACTTTCCCCGTCAGGAAGCTTTATATAAAACTCATTTGTTCTGAATAACTCATGAGCCATTGATTTAGTCAAGCGTCTATAATCACTAGGTACATTGACGAATTTATTTACTACTAATCCCGTAACATCTTGCCTAGAGTCTTTGTATTGAAGTCTTGTTTTTGATTTGTTTATTATAAATCCACACTTGGTGATTTCTTTATGTAGTTTGTTTCCAACAACCCAATCTCCAAGTTCATCTTTGACTATATCGATAGGAAATTCTTTCCTATTTGTAGAAAATGTTAAATCATCCGCATAACGAGTGTAATTACAACTATTCTTAAATGCTAAACTTGCTAGTCGGATATCCAGAATATTAAGTATTAGATTTGAAATTACAGGAGAGCATGGACTTCCTTGTGGTAATCTACCTTCATGACAAGCAATCTGGGAAAAAACAGTTGCTGCTTTTTCATCCATGGAAAAATATTTATTTTTTATGAAAAAGCCACGAACACGACCAAAGTTTATAGTATTGAAAAAATCAGATAAATCAATATTGAATACGAGGTTTTTATTTCTATGTTGACTGGCATTAGTAATAATTGTTTTTCCTTTCACAAAACCATGTGATATTTTATTTCCACCATGTGTATTGTAAATCTCATCCAAGCATTCACTTAAATATCCAGCTAGTATCTTCTGCAAAGATTTTAGTTTTTCATTGGGTGCATTAATAATCCGTACCCCACCACTTTTTTTATAAATTTCAAAAGATTTATATTTATTCTTTGCGAAATATAAAGAGTAAGCAAGGTTCTTCGGTTCGCAACCCAAAAAATCTGCAACATCGCTGAGACTTTTTAAACTACGTATATCCGCTAGTTTTGACATAATATCCATATTAAAAATTGAGGGGAGGGGTCTATAAACACTCTTATCGCACTCATACGGCGACCCACCGGTGGCCATATTATTTCAACGCGGCGGTTGTCTCCAACCTTACTTTCACTTATCGCGATACGCGACACAAAATCTGTTTATAGACCAAGTTTTTTTTATCACTTCTATCCAATAAAATCAACGTTTTTCGAAACTTGATTGGGTAGCGGAAAGGTATGTTTTTATCTTTTTAATACCCTACGTTGTGCCACCCGCCATCAACTCGCCTCAAATTGTATGCCGCCTGACAGGGCGGCATTCTTTTATCCATGAATACATCCATCCCCAACAACGACATTCCGCGCCTGCTGCGCAATCTGATCCGCATTGGCACCGTTGCCGAGGTGGATTTAGAGGCGGGCACCTGTCGCGTGAACACCGGCGGCAACGTCACCGACTGGCTGCACTGGCTGACGTCCCGCGCGGGGCGCTCTCGTTCCTGGTGGGCACCGTCCGCCGGTGAACAGGTTGTGCTGTTCTGTCTGGGTGGTGAGCTGGATACCGCCTTTGTGATGCCTGGCATTTTTTCTAATAAATTTCCGGCACCCTCTGCGTCCGCCGATGCTGTACACGTCACTTTCCCTGATGGCGCGGTGATCGAATACGAACCAAAAACCGGCGCACTGCTGGCAACCGGCATCAAATCCGCCACGGTGAACGCCTCGGATAAGGTGGTTGTAACTGCTCCGCTGATCACCTGCACGGCGAAAACGCGCATCACGCTCGACACGCCGGAGGTGGTCTGCACAAACAAGCTCACCACCGGCACTATCGAAATCAAACAAGGCGGCACCATGACCGGCAATCTCACCCACTCGGGCGGCAGCATCACGTCAAACGGCATTGTCGTGCATACCCATAAACACGGCGGCGTCCAGACGGGCGGCGGTCAGACGCAGGTGCCTTCATGACTAACGCCAAATACATCGGCCTGGCTCGCGACACGGGGCGCAGCGTCGAAGACCTGGCACATATTCAGCAGTCGGTCAGCGACATTTTGCGCACGCCCGTCGGTTCCCGCGTCATGCGCCGTGACTATGGTTCACTGCTGTCTGAACTGACTGACCGCCCGCAGAATGCCGCGCTGCGCCTGCAAATCATGGCGGCCTGTTATAGCGCGATCCTCAAGTGGGAGCCACGCGTCAGCCTGACCGGCATCACCTTTGAAACGACGTTTGACGGAAAAGGCGTAGTGGATATCACCGGCATCCGCAAAGACACGTCCGCCGCCATTTCCTTAACCCTACCCGTGAGCTGAATTATGGCAACTATCGACCTGAGCCAGTTACCCGCCCCCGACGTGGTGGAGGTGCTGGATTACGAAATCCTCCTGGCGGAACGCAAAGCCACGCTGGTATCGCTTTACCCCGAAGACCAGCAGGCCGCCATCGCCCGCACATTGACCCTGGAGTCTGAACCGATTGTGAAGCTGCTGGAGGAGAACGCTTATCGCGAAGTGATCCTGCGTCAGCGGGTTAATGAAGCTGCGCAGGCGGTGATGCTGGCTTATGCCACCGGAACAGACCTGGACAATATCGCCGCCACGTTCAGCGTGGAACGCCTGACGATCACGCCTGCGGATACGGTCAGCGTGCCCGCCGTGGCGGCAGTCATGGAAAGCGATGCTGATTTGCGTATCCGTGCGCAGCAGGCTTTTGAAGGGCTGAGCGTGGCCGGTCCGATTGGTTCCTATGAGTATCACGGGCGCTCGGCTGATGGACGCGTGGCGGATATTTCGGTGATCAGTCCGTCGCCTGCCTGCGTGACGATTTCCGTGCTGGCACAGACCGGCAACGGCACCGCGCCCGCCGACCTGCTGGCGAAAGTGCAGGCCGCGCTCAATGATGAAAACGTGCGCCCCGTGGCTGACCGCGTGACCGTCCAGTCTGCCACCGTGGTCAGTTACACCATTGATGCCGTGCTGTATCTGTTCCCTGGTCCGGAAGCCGAACCCATCCGCGAAGCCGCCGAAGCCAAGCTTATCGCCTACACCACCGCGCAGCACCGTTTAGGCCGCGACATCCGGCTGTCCGCCATTTATGCCGCGCTGCACGTTGAAGGCGTGCAGCGGGTGGAGCTGAAAAGCCCCGCCGCTGACATCGAGCTGGATAAAACGCAGGCGTCATTCTGCACCGCTTACACCCTGAAAGTGGGCGGTTACGATGAGTGATCGCCTGCTGCCCGCCGGTTCCTCCGCGCTGGAGGTCGCCGCCGCCGACGCCTGCGCCGCGCTTGAAAACGTGCCGGTGCCGCTGCGGCAGCTTTGGGATCCGCTGACCTGTCCGGCAAAGTTTTTGCCGTACCTGGCGTGGGCGCTGTCGGTTGACCGCTGGGATGAAAACTGGCCTGTCGCCACCAAGCGCCGCGTCATTCAGTCGGCCTGGTTCATTCACTGCCACAAGGGAACCATCGGTGCCATCCGGCGCGTGGTGGAGCCGCTCGGCTACCTGATTAACGTGACCGAGTGGTGGGAAACGAATGACGAACCAGGGACGTTTCGCCTGGACATCGGCGTGCTGGAAACCGGCATCACCGAAGAAATGTATTTAGAAATGGAAAGGCTGATTGCTGACGCTAAACCTGCCAGCCGCCATCTCATCGGGCTGACCATCACCCAGGACATCAAAGGCGATGTTTACATCGGCGCGGCGCAATACCTTGGCGAACTGCTGACCGTTTACCCCGCATAAGAGGACGATATGAGCACATTTAAATCCGTTGTCACCACGCTCGGGCAGTCGCGCATTGCGGCAGCCATTGCGGCGGGAACTGACATCAACATTACGCAGCTTGCCGTCGGCGACGGCAACGGCAAGGCGACCACACCCGTCGCCACGCAGACCAAACTGGTTAAAGAGGTGTACCGCACGCCGCTCAATTCATTAAAGCTGGATCCGACTCATGGTAACTGGGTGATTGCTGAGGCGGTGATTTCTGCCAGCGTCGGCGGCTTCTGGATGCGTGAAATGGGGCTGTTTGCTGACGACGGTGCGCTGATTGCCGTCTGTAATATGGCGGACACGTACAAGCCAACTTTGGCGGAAGGTTCAGGCCGCACACAAACTTTACGCATGGTGATTGCCGTCAGCAACACCGAAGCTATCAGCCTGCTGATCGATGACTCGGTGATTATGGCGACTGAGCAGTATGTGAATGACCTGCTGGCGGCGCATGAAAAATCCCGTAACCATCCCGACGGTACGCTGACGGCAAAAGGTTTTGTGCAGCTTAACAGCTCGGTCAGCAGTACCAGCGAAACGCTGGCGGCGACGCCAAAGGCGGTAAAGACCGCCAATGACAATGCCAACACCCGCGTCCCTTCCACCCGCAAAGTAAATAACAAAGCGCTGAGTGCTGATATCACTTTGTCGGCGGCGGACGTCGGCGCGGTCAGTAATATTCTGGTGAACGTCGATAACGCCACGGTGAAGAAAATTTACGACCCGTCGATTGTTGCGCTGACCGGCGGCGTCACCCTGGCAGGCTTTTTTGATGATCACCCTTTGGGCGCGACCTTTCAGGCGGCGGATACGCTGATGACCTATCGCCGCTGGTATGACGCGGGGGCGGCGCTGACCCAGTATCTGCACTGCACAAGCGGCACAATTTACGTGCGCGTGGGGGTTGTCAGTAAAACGGATCCGACGGGATGGCAATGGCGTCAGACTGATGGTGTGCTGCCGTTCGGATGGCGCAAACTTTACGACACCGCCAACCCGCCGACGGCTTCTGAGGTGGGGGCGCTGCCCGTCGCTTCTGCCATTCTGGGCACCGCCAACATCAACACCTTTAACCTGGCAAAAATTGGCCTGTATGTGCAAAGCACCGGCGCGAATGCCACGGTAGCAAACGGCTATCCGGCAGGTTCGCAGGCGGCGGGCGTACTGGAAGTTATCCCCGCGTCCTGGACGGGCGGCGTATTGCAGCGTTACACGGTACAAAATACCGGCATGGTGTGGACGCGTGCGCTGAATGCTTCCTGGAATGGCAAAGACGGACCATGGCGCGACTGGGTGCAGGCCAGCGCCGTCAATTCCGTTAACGTCCCCACGTCTATTCTGACCGGCACGGATATTAATACGTTGGGTTTTGCCAGCGGCAATTCAGGCACGGCGATTTACTCGCAGCCTAAAAACGTCAATGCGACGGCGGCGCTGCATTACCCTCAAAGCATCGCGGGAACGTTGTACGTGACGCCAAGCGCCTACGGCTGTCAGCAGATGTATGTCACGTTCACCGGCAATATCTGGAATCGCGGATTGTCCGGTGACTGGAACGGTGTAGATGGTCCATGGAAGGAATGGGTGCCGACCTACAGCGCGAACAACAAACCCACTGCTGCTGATGTTGGTGCGTGGACGGCAGCGCAAAGTGCCGCCAGTGAAAAGGCGCTGTCTGATGAAATTGCAACGGCCTTTAAAATCCGCACGAACTTAACCGCAGCCGATACCCCGAACACCCTGCGCGGCAGCGGCATGTTCGGGCATTACGGCGTGCCAGGCGTTGCTGCGGCGACCACGGACAAAGGCTATCCGATGAACGGGTTTGTCGGCGTGATTTTCGTGACCTGGGGACCGAATGCGACGCAGCAAATTGCCTTTAACAGTAACGGGCGGCAGTTCACCCGCTACGCGACCGGAGCGTGGAACGGCGTTGATGGTCCATGGTCTGCCTGGAATGAAATGTACGGTCAGGCAAACAAGCCGACAGCTGGTGACGTTGGTGCGTTGCCATCGGGTGGCACAGCCGTCGCGGCCTCGAAACTCGCCACCGCACGCAAGATTTCCGGTGTGGCGTTTGATGGCACCAAAGACATTTCGCTGAATGCGGACAACGTTGGGGCTTTTCCCCGCGTTGGTGGTGATGTGAATGGGCGTGTGACGGCTAACTATTTACGCGGTATCAGCTCCGCCAATCCTGGTGAAGGCCAGGGAACCTATGTCGGGTGGAATGAGAGCGGCGGACAGGGCGAATCCAACTTTATTAACAACAAGGGCGGCGGCGTGGGTGGATTTGTTTTCCGCATCGTCAACCAGGCGAATTCAGCACAAACAGGATACGTCAGAATTTCCGGCACCGGCGACATTAGCGCGCAGGGTAACTTTTACACTGACGGTGGCGGGATTTATGAGATGGGGCAGCGCGTTTTCAGTCCCAATAACCGGCAGCCGGTCAATGCCAATACCGCCAACCTCGGCGGCGGCTGGTGGCGATGCGGTGATACCGGAATGATCAAGCAGTGGGGCGTCGTCAATAAAGGGAGTCGCGGCTGGTCTACGGTGAATTTCCCCATTCCCTTCCCGAATACCTGCGTCAACGTCCAGGTCACTGTCCTCAACGGCGGGAACGGCACCTTCAATGATAACTACGGCACGGCACAGATTATTAATAACATCGGTTTCACCTGCGGTCAGGACAGCGGCGGCAGTTACTGGGAAGCCACCGGCTGGTAAGGGGATAACATGAGCAACTATTACAGCGCAATCACGTCAAGTCTTTATGTATACAGCCCGCTCACTAACGGCTTTTATCCGCGTGAACTGCGGGAAGTGTACGACGATGCGGGAAGCTGGCCTGATGATGGCATTGCGGTAAGTGACGTCGTTTACCGTGAATACCAAACCCTTCCCCCGCCGGAAGGGAAAGTGCGGGTTGCGGGCAACGACGGGCTGCCAGCCTGGGCAGATATCCCCGCCCCGTCCGTGGCGGAACTGAAAGCCGAAGCCACCGCCATGCTGTCAGCCCTGATGGCTAAGGCAAACGCGGCTATCGCGCCTTTGCAGGATGCCGTCGATATTGACGACGCGACGGAGGCGGAACGGGCAAGCCTGACCGCCTGGAAAAAATACCGCATTGCCCTGAACCGGCTGGATTTATCAGCAGCGCCGGATATTGCCTGGCCTGCTTATCCTTTTTAATCATGCTCCGATTAATTATGAGGAGTTAACTCATAAAAGGAGGGGTTATATGGTTATAGATACAGGCATGCGTGGCAATCCGATAAATACAGACAATGAAGTTGGTAAGTCACATTCTAAAAAGGATATCTCGGCACAGATACATGATATTCAAGAGAAAATTTCAGCTGTTCTCGAGCGTATTGCAGAGGGAGGCCTTTCAAAAGAAGAGCAAGCACTGCTGAAAGAGCAACTAGAGGCTCTTTATCAACAACTTGCGCAGTTACTGCAAAAACAAATGGAAGAAGGGGGTGATAAAAAAACATCCAGCTCGGGGGAAACGGATAAAAAAATATCCGTTACCCCAAAACTGACAAAGATTGATGTCTTCGCCTGACATGTTCTGAAGGTTTATTACCTCAGCCGTCTCCCTGTTATGGGCGGGGAGACGGCCACGTTGTGCCATTCCCCACACTTCCCTCCCGCCGTGCCTGAGCGTACACAACACGCGATGATTGATTGGCTTATTAATCACAGGAAAAAACACCATGGCTGATTATCATCACGGTGTGCGCGTTGTTGAAATCAATGACGGCACCCGCGTTATTTCCACCGTTTCCACCGCCATCATCGGGATGGTCTGCACCGCAGAAGATGCGGATGCCGACGCGTTCCCGCTCGATACGCCGGTGCTTATCACCAACGTACTGACCGCCGCAGGCAAGGCCGGTAAAACCGGCACGCTCCGCGCCTCCCTGATGGCAATCGCCAACCAGGCTAAACCGGTGGTCGTCGTTGTTCGCGTCGCAGAGGGCGAAACCGACGCGGAAACCACCTCCAACATCATCGGCGGTTCAGATGAAAACGGCATGTATACCGGCATGAAAGCCCTGCTGTCTGCGCAAACGGAACTCGGCGTAAAGCCGCGCATTCTCGGCGTGCCGGGGCTTGATAATCAGGACGTCGCCACCGCACTCGCCGCCGTCTGTCAGCAGCTCCGCGCGTTTGGCTACGTCAGCGCGTATGGCTGTAAAACCGTGTCCGATGCCATTAAGTACCGCGACAATTTCAGCCAGCGTGAACTGATGGTGGTCTGGCCGGATTTCGTCTCCTGGAATACCACCACGAACGCCAGCGACATCGCCCCCGCGACGGCTTACGCGCTCGGCCTGCGTGCCAAAATCGACGCCGAAACCGGCTGGCATAAAACGCTTTCAAACGTCGGCATCAACGGCGTGACCGGCCTGTCTGCCAGCGTGTACTGGGATTTGCAAACCTCCGGCACCGATGCTGACCTGCTGAACCAGGCGTGCGTCACCACCCTTATCCGCAAGGACGGCTTTAAGTTCTGGGGGCAGCGCACCTGCTCTGACGATCCATTGTTCCTGTTTGAGAACTACACCCGCACCGCGCAGGTGCTGGCGGACACTATCGCCGAAGGTCATATGTGGGCATCAGATAAGCCCGTTACCCCGACGCTTATCAAAGACATGATTGCGGGCATTAACGCCAAATTGCGCGAAATGAAAACCGCCGGTCTGATCATTGATGGCACCTGCTGGTATGACCCCGAAGCGAATACTGTTGAAAGCCTCAAAGCGGGCAAATTATTCATTGATTACGACTATACGCCGGTGCCGCCGCTGGAAGATTTAACCCTGCGTCAGCGCATCACCGATCAGTACCTGGCGACGTTCGCCACGTCCGTTAACAGCTAAGAGGCGCTAAAACATGGCACTGCCTAAGAAACTGAAATACCTGAACCTGTTTAACGACGGGAACAGCTACCTCGGCATGGTCAGCGCGCTGACGCTGCCAAAACTCACCCGCAAGCTGGAGAACTATCGCGGCGGCGGCATGACCGGTTCGGCCTCGATTGATTTTGGCCTGGACGATGACGCGCTGACCTTTGAGTGGACGGTGGGCGGGCTGGATGAACTGGTGCTGAAACAGTGGGGGGCAGTGGATGCCGTGCCGCTGCGCTTTGCCGGTTCCTTCCAGCGTGACGACACCGGCGACACCTCCGCCGTGGAAGTCACCCTGCGCGGACGCCATAAAGAAATGGATTTCGGCGAGTACAAACAGGGTGAAGACACCGAAACCAAAATCACTACCCAGTGCACCTATTTCAAACTCACGATTGACGGCAAAGACGTGATCGAAGTCGATACCGTGAACATGGTGGAAATCGTCGGCGGCGTTGACCGCGTGGCGGAACACCGCAAAAACATCGGCCTGTAACCCGTAACCCGCGCCGGACATCGGCGCAAAACCTCACCTTTGAATAAGAGACACCGCTATGTCAGAACAGAATGAAAACATCGTTATCCTGGAAGAGCCGATCAAACGCGGCGACACCCTAATCACTCAGATTGAAATCATCAAACCGAACGCGGGACACCTGCGCGGGATTGGCCTGGCGGCGCTGGCGAATGCCGACGTTGACGCGCTGACCGTGATCCTGCCGCGCATTACCGTCCCGAACCTGACCACTCAGGACTGCAAAAGCCTGCATCTGCCCGACCTGATTGCCATGGCGGGCAAGGTGATCGGTTTTTTATCGCCGAAATCGGAACAATAAAACTTCCGGCGGCACTGACCGTTGATGACCTGATGGCGGACGTGGCGGTGATTTTTCACTGGCCGCCGTCAGAACTGAACCCGATGACGCTGACCGAGCTGCTGGTGTGGCGTCATAAGGCCATGCAGCGCAGCGGAGCCACCGACAGTGAGTAACTTAAAGTTAGAGGTGTTGTTAAAGGCGGTTGACCAGGCGACCCGCCCGTTTAAAGCGGTGCAGAACGCCAGTAAGGCGCTGTCCGGAGATATTCGCAATTCACAGAACACGCTCAAAGACCTGAACGCTCAGGCCGGAAAGATTGACGGTTTCAGGAAATCCAGCGCGCAGCTTGCCGTCACCGGTCAGAAACTCAAAGATGCCAAAGCGGAAGCGGCGGCGCTGGCTATCCAGTTCAAAAACACCGCCAACCCGACCCGCGCCCAGGCGCAGGCGATGGAGTCCGCGAAGCGCACCGCCGCGCAGTTGCAGACCCAGTTCAACGGGCTGCGGCAGTCGGTTCAGCGTCAGCGCACGGAACTCAGCCAGGCGGGCATCAGTACGCGCACGCTGTCTGACTCCGAGCGCCGCCTGAAAACCTCCATCAGTGAAACCACCGCGCAGCTCAACCGGCAGCGCGAATCCCTGGCACGCGTCAGCGCGCAGCAGGCCAAACTCAACGCGGTGAAAGGGCGGTATCAGGCGGGCAAACAGTTTGCCGGTAGCGTGACCGGTGCAGGGGCTGCGGGTGTCGGGATTGCGACGGCGGGCACGGTAGCCGGTGCCGGGATGCTCAAGCCCGGATATGACTTTGCCCTGAAAAACTCAGAGTTACAGGCGACGTTAGGATTAGAAAAAGACTCTGCCGATATGACCGCGCTGCGCACCCAGGCGCGGCAGCTCGGCGACAACACCGCCGCGTCTGCCGATGATGCCGCCGCCGCGCAAATCATTGTCGCCAAATCCGGCGCGGACAAGGACGGCATTCTGGCGGCGACGCCGACCATCCTGAATTTGTCCCTGGCAAACAAGCGCACCATGGAGGAAAACGCCACCCTGCTGATGGGCGTAAAGTCCGCGTTCGGCATGACTAATGACACCGTGGCGCACATCGGCGACGTGCTTTCTGCAGCAATGAATAAGTCTGCCGCCACCTTTGACGGGCTGTCAGACACCATGACCTATGCCGCGCCGGTGGCAAAACAGGCCGGTATCAGCGTCGAAGAAACCGCCGCGATGGCTGCCTCCCTGGCGGATGCCAAAATCACCGGTTCAATGGCGGGCACCGGTGCCCGTGCGGTCATTACCCGCTTACAGGCACCCACGGGCACCGCCGCCGCCGCACTGGGTGAGCTGAAGGTGAAAACGGCGGACAAGAAAGGCAACATGCGCCCGCTGTTTACCATCCTGAAAGAAATGCAAAAGAGCTTTGAGAAAAATAAGCTTGGTGATGCCCAGCGGGCGCAGTACATGAAAGCCGTCTTTGGCGAGGAAGCCAGTTCGGCGGCGATGGTGCTGATGGATGGGGCAACGTCGGGCAAGCTCGACAAACTTACCCAGGCATTCAAAACCTCGGACGGCAAAACCAAGGCGCTGGTGGAGGTGATGCAGAACAACCTCGGCGGCGACTTTAAGGAATTTCAGTCAGCCTATGAGGCCGTCGGCACTGACCTGTTCGATCAGCAGGATTCATCCCTGCGCAAACTGGTGCAAACCGCCACCGGCTACGTGCTGAAACTCGATAAGTGGATTGTGAACAATAAAGCCCTGGCGACGACGCTCGGCAAAATTGCGGGCGGTGCGCTGCTGATTATCGGCGCGCTCGGCGTGTTTGGCCTGGTGGCGGGTCCGGTTATCAGCGGCATTAATCTGATCGTAGCTGCTGCCAGTACGCTCTGGACAGTTCTGACCATAGCAGGCGGAGCAATAGCCACGGTTATCGGTGGGTTAAGTATGCCCCTGTGGGCTGTGGGAGGGATCATTGTTGGTGTGGGCGCGCTGTTTGTCGCCGGTGCGTTGCTTATCCGCAAATACTGGGAACCGATTAGTGCTTTCTTTGCCGGTGTGGTGGAAGGGTTGAGTGTGGCATTTGAGCCTGTTAAGGAGCTTTTCGCCCCGCTCAAGCCGATGTTTGATTCGCTCGGTGGCTGGCTGAAATCTGCCGTTCAGTGGTTCAAAGACCTGATCGCACCGGTGAAAGCGACCCAGGACACGCTGAATAATTTCAAAAACGCGGGCGTCATCGTCGGGCAGGGAATTGCCGATGCGTTTACCTGGCCTCTTAAAGCATTCAATAAATTGCGGCATGGCGTGGACTGGCTGCTGGAGAAACTCGGCATCATCAAGGATGAATCGGCAGACATTGATAAAACGGCGGACAAGGCTGATCAGCGTTCGAAGCAATCCGGCGACGGGGATCCGCAAGCGCACCCGCTGGATAATCCCGCCCCGATTACCCCGCCGTCTGGCGGCCTGCTGGGCGGCGGTTACACGCCGGTATCTGTTGGCGGCGGGCGCAGCTATATCGACCGCAGCACGCACCATTACACCATTGCCGCCGGTGCCGGTTTAGGCGTCCAGGATACTAGTCGTCAGATCCGCGCTGAGCTGGAAGCCCGTGACCGCGCCCGCGCCGCACAGCAACGTTCCCGCATGGATAATGATTAAGGAGATATCCGCATGATGTTAACGCTCGGGCTGTTTGTGTTTCAGTTGCAGACCGTCCCTTACCAAAGTTTGCAGCGGGACGTCGATTACCGCTGGCCTGCAAATAACCGCATTGGCCTGCGCCCGCTGCCGCAGTTCCTCGGCGTCAATGAGGAGAAAATCACCCTGTCCGGCGTGCTGATGCCGGAAATCACCGGCGGACGGCTTTCCCTGATGACACTGAACCTGATGGCTGAAGAGGGCAAGGCGTGGCCTCTGCTGGAGGGCAGCGGCACCATTTACGGGATGTTCGTGGTGAACAGCGTCAGCGAAACCCACACGGAACATTTTTCCAACGGTGCCGCCCGCCGGATTGAATTCACGCTGACGCTGACCCGCGTAGATGAATCACTGGCGGCGATGTTCGGCGATATGAAAGCCCAGGCCGACGGGTTGCTGAATCAGGCCGGTGGTTTAACCGGTCAGTTGGGAGGTCTGCTGTGATTACAGATATGACCATTGGCGCCGGTGCGCAGTTTGCGCCGGACTTCACGGTGACCGTCGGCGGTAAGGACATCACCCAGGACGTCAGCAACCGGCTAATCTCTCTGACGCTCACAGATAATCGTGGCTTTGAGGCTGACCAGCTCGATATCGAGCTGAGCGACACCGACGGCCTGCTGGACATGCCGCCACGCGGCGCGGTGATTAATATCGCGCTCGGCTGGAAAGGCCAGGCGCTGACGAACAAAGGCGACTTTACCGTGGATGAGGTGGAGCATCGCGGCACGCCGGACACGCTGACCATTCGCGCCCGCAGTGCGGACTATCGCGGCAGCCTGAACTCCCGCCGCGACAACTCCTATCACGACACGACGCTGGAGGCGGTGGTGTCCGCCGTGGCAGCGCGGAACAACCTCAAGCCCGCGATTGCTGAACCTTTCAGGGGCGTACCGGTGTCGCACATCGACCAGACCCAGGAAACAGACGCGAAATTTATCACGCGTCTGGCGGAGCTGAACGGCGCGGTTGTCGCCATCAAGGCGGGAAGGCTGCTGTTTATCAAGCCTGGGGCGGCAAAGACGGCGAGCGGGAAGCCCATCCCGCAGATGACGATTATCCGCAGCGATGGCGACGGGCATACGTTCAATATTGCTGACCGTGGGGCTTACACCGGCGTGTCGGCAAGCTGGCTGCATACCAAAGACCCAAAGCCTAAAAAAGTGAAGGTACAGCGCAAACCGAAAGTGCAGTACCTGCGCGCACTGCAACATCCGAAGGCAAAGAAGACCAGCGCGAAGGTGCAGAAAGCGCCGGAGGCGAAGGAAGGGGATTACCTGGCGGGCAGTGATGAAAACGTGTTTGCGCTCACCACCATTTACGCCACACAAAAGGCCGCCATGCGGGCAGCCCAGGCGAAGTGGGACAAACTCCAGCGCGGTGTCGCAGAGTTCTCGATCTCACTGGCACGCGGACGGGCTGATTTATTTCCTGAGACGCCGGTGGCGGTGTCCGGCTTTAAATCAGTGATCGACGCGCAGCCCTGGATAATCAGCAAGGTGACGCACAGCCTGGGCGGCAGTGGCTTTGTGACGACGTTAAATCTGGAGGTGTTGCTGTCGGATGTGAGTTATGAGGCGACGGAAAGCGACGGTGCTGAATAAGCTGAATGTGTAAATCACTGTAATGTGTGATGTATGTTTTAGCGAATAATATACAATGATTACATCTGATTAAAATGATTACATGGTGATTATTATGATGCACTGCCCGAAATGCCAGCACGCCGCTCACGCCCGTTCCAGTCGTTACCTGAGCCTCAACACCAAAGAGCGTTATCATCAGTGTCAGAATATTAATTGCAGTTGCACGTTTAAAACTCATGAGTCCATTGCTGACATCATTGTTGAGCCTGGGACGGTTCATGCCGTGCAGTTGCATCCGGACAAACATCAGCAGCAATCTTTGCTGATGCACTAAAACATGAAACCCGCCAATGGCGGGTTTCTTATCTATTGTGCCTTATCAATGATTACAGGCTATGATTGTTAGCCGCTTTAAAAGGTGGGGTGGCTAAACTCCACCGCCATTTCATCGCCATCATTAAAACCATAGCTAAAAAGCAACTTAAGTAATCTAAAAATAACATTATGAATTCATTGAATTTAACTTGATTATTTGAAATTATTTTTCGTCATTAAGAAATAACAATTAGCTATAAGCCATATTTTTTCGTTGTTAGACAAGGCTAAACGGCATCCTTACTCTTTGTCATGTTTTGTAAACCGTTTGCACACATTACAGATGAGGGATCTCTTTTGGCTACGTTATTACGTTCCGCTTTCGCGCCAGCCGTACAACGCGCACGTCGCACTGCCTCTTTCAAAATCGCATTACTGGCCAGTGCCGTAATGTTGTCTTCTTTTGCTTTCGCTGATGATGTCTTAAAAGAAGGCATCACACCGGCCACCGATGCCAGTCAGGTTCCTGCTGCAGCAAAACTGCGCACCGATACAGTGATCGCGGGGATCTCTGAACCTCAGGGTATTTTTAACCCTTACTTCTTCGTTAACGGCTGGGATGAAAACGTCACTAATGTGATTTTCGCCCGTCTGATTGACTGGGACAGCCAGGGCAAACTGGTCCCTGGTCTGGCAGAAAGCTGGACGGTCAGCCCTGACGGCAAGACTTACACTATCAAACTGCGCCATGACCTGAAATTCAGCGATGGTTCTCCGCTGACGGCAGAAGACGTCGCGTTCACGCTGACGGTGTTGTACGACCCGAAATATGATGGCGACACCGATATCACGCTGGCACACATTACTGGCGGTGATGAATATAAGCAGGGCAAGGCGGACAGCATCAGTGGCCTGAAAGTGATTGACCCGCTGACGTTACAGGTCACCACCACACAGCCGGGCGCTACGACGCTGCAAAAAATCGGCGGACCGGTACTTTCGAAAGCGTATTACGGTAAAGGCTACACGCGCGGTAATCTCGATTATTTGCGCACGCTGCACGGCAAACCTCTGGGCAATGGCCCGTATGTGTACGACAAATATATTCCGGGGCAGGAGATCCGTTTCCACGCCAACGCGAATTACTATCGTGGTGTACCACCGACTCCGCGCTTTATCTATCGCGTGACCAATCCGTCGACTAACTTCCAGCTGTTCCAGACGGGTGACACCGATTATGACGCGTTCACTTCGCGTCCGGATGATATCGAACAGCTGAAGATGCTCGGCTTTGCCAATATCAACCTGTACGGTTCCAGCGATTACAGCAAGATTGAGTTCAACGTCAGACGCCCTGCATTACAAGATGTGAAAGTCCGTCAGGCGCTGATTTATGGTCTGGATCGTCAGAAACTGATCGACGTGGTGTATCAGGGCTACGGTTCTGTGGCGATCGAGCCCATCGCGCCGATTTCCTGGGCGTATAACACTGATGGCGTGAATCCGTACAAATTCGATCCGGCGCAGGCCAACAAATTGCTGGATGAAGCAGGATGGAAAGCGGGCAGTGACGGGATCCGTGTGAAAGACGGTAAACGTCTTGAACTGACGCTGCTGGTCAGCAAAAAAGTGCTGAACGATGCGCTGATCCCGATCGCTAAAGAGAACTATCAGAAAATCGGTGTGCTGCTGAAACCACAGGTGGTGGATTTCAACGCACTGATGTCTCAGCGCAAGGCCGGGAATTACGATCTGGCGTCGTTCAGCACCAGCACGCTTAACGATCCGCACGATGGCGTCTGGGATTACTACAGCACAGAATCCACGGAATCGGGCTATAACAATCCTGAAGTCGATAAGCTGATCAACGAAGGCAACGCCACGCTGGATATCGAAAAGCGTAAGCCGATTTATCATGAACTGTATAAAGTGCTGGCGAACGATCCGCCGGTGATCCTGCTGGGTAACCGTAAAATTCTATCGGCCAGCAGCGCCCGCGTGACCGGTTTTAAACCGGATATCTATAACGGCCTGACCGGCAGTCTGCCGGACGTCAAAATCGTAAAATAATCAGAAATAATGCGGCTGCCGGATCCTTCCGGCAGCTTCAATGAGAAAGTCATGAGAAATTTCATTCTGCGTCGTTTGCTTCAAACCATTCCGATGTTGTTCCTCGCTTCGCTGCTCATCTTCATGCTGTTTGCCAAAACACCGGGCGATTTCATTGACGGGAATATCACCCTGACTGCGCAGCGCGCCGCCGAACTTAAAGCGCTTTATGGACTGGATCAACCGCTGCTCAGCCGTTATCTGCACTGGCTGGGCAATTTGCTGCGAGGCGATCTCGGCTTCTCGCTGCAATATCAGATCCCCGTCAGTCAGCTGCTGAACCAGTACATCTGGAACTCCTTCCTGCTCGCGACCATTGCGATGGTGCTGTACTGGGGGATCGCGCTGGCGGTGGGCATTGTCTCTGCGATGAAACCTTACTCCCTGTTCGACCATGTGGTGAGCATTGTGATTTTTGCCGCGATGTCTTTCCCGACCTTCTTCCTTTGCCTGCTGCTGATTAAATGGTTTGCCGTGGATCTTCACTGGCTGCCGGTGGGCGGTATGACCAATACAGGTAGCGATGCCACGGGCTGGGCGTGGGTAGCACAAGTGGCTGCGCATCTGGTGTTGCCGGTAGTTGCGCTGGTGATGTTGCAGGCGGGCAGCCTGACGCGTTATTTCCGCGCCAGTATGCTTGACGTGGTGCGTATGGATTTCATCCGTACCGCGCGCGCCAAAGGTCTGCGCGAGCGCACGGTTATACTGAAACATGCGCTGCGAAATGCGCTGCTGCCGATTATTACGCTGCTGGGGTTCGAGCTGCCGGGGTTGTTTTCCGGAGCGCTGATCACCGAAAAAGTCTTTAACTGGCCGGGAGCAGGGCACATTCACATTGATTCACTGGCGGCGCGTGATTACCCGGTTCTGATGGGGTTTACGTTGTTTCTGGCGGTATTAACCATTCTTGGCAACCTGATTGCTGATGTCCTGTATGCGTGGGCGGATCCGCGCATTCGTGTGAGGTCGTGATGTTTGGCTCTTTATTTTCTACTAACCGGCGGTTACGTGAAGCACAGATCCCCGTGCTGTCTCAGGTGACACCGTCACCCTGGTTACAGGCATGGCGTGCTTTACGCCAGAACCGTCTGGCGATGCTCTGCCTGATTTTACTGGTGGTAATGGCGGTCTGGTGCATAGTGGGCCCTTACTATTCGCCATGGCGGGATGATGCGACCGATGCGCTGATGATCAATAAAGCGCCCAACGCTGAGCACTGGCTGGGTACCGATTTTCTCGGGCGCGACGTGTATACGCGGCTGCTGCTGGCCGGTCGCATCTCGCTGATTATCGGCATGCTGACTATGTTGCTCTCCGTGACGCTCGGCTATCTGATGGGCGCTGTATCCGGTTATGTCGGGGGCATCACCGACAAAATCATCATGCGCTTTGCCGATCTGGTGATGACCATTCCGAGTTTGCCGCTGCTTATCGTGATGGGCGCGATGCTGTCTGAACTGGATTTCTCGCCGGACTCCCGTGTGTACATGGTGATCGTTATGCTCAGTTTGCTGGAATGGCCGAAACTGGCGCGTCTGGTGCGCGGGCAGATCCTCTCCCTGCGTGAGCGTGATTTTATGCTGGCGACTCAGGTTCTCGGATTGTCATCGCGCCGTCGCTTGTTCGGTCACTTACTGCCCAATACCGTGCCGATCCTGGTGGTGATGGCGACGATGGCCGTGGCGAACGCCATCCTCAGCGAATCTGCGCTCAGCTATCTGGGATTAGGCGTGGTGCCGCCAACACCGTCATGGGGAAATATGATGGATGCCGCCAACAGCCTGATCGACTTTCAGCGCCGTCCGTGGTTGTGGATGCCGCCGGGCGTGGCGATTTTTATTACGGTGATTGCGATTAATGTGCTGGGCGATGGCCTGCGCGATGCGCTGGATCCCAAGATGAAACGGAGCAAAAAATGACTGAACCCTTGATCCGTTTTAACCAGCTTTCATTATCTTTTGCCAGCGATGAAGGACGTGTGCGTGCGGTGCAGGACGTCACGTTCGACATTCAGGCCGGGCAGACTGTCGGTGTTGTTGGTGAATCAGGCTGTGGAAAAAGCGTCACGGCGATGTCGCTGATGGGGTTATTACCGCCACAGGCCGCCCGTATTGACGGGGGCGAAATCCTGTTTCAGGGGCGTGATTTGCTGAAACTGCGTTCGTCACAAATGGCGGATCTGCGCGGCAATCAGCTGGCGATGATTTTCCAGGAACCGATGACCGCGCTCAATCCGGTGCTCACCATCGGCGAACAGCTGGTGGAACCGCTGATCCGCCATCGTGGTGAATCACCGAAATCGGCGTGGGCACTGGCAACGCAGATGATCACTGAAGTCGGACTGGCGCGCGCGGAAAGCCTGATGGCCAGTTATCCGCACCAGCTTTCCGGCGGCATGTTGCAGCGCATCATGATTGCGATGGCAATCAGTTGTAAACCGCAGCTGCTGATTGCGGATGAACCCACCACTGCGCTCGATGTCACCGTGCAGGCGCAAATCCTGCGTTTACTGCGCGATCAGGCACAGCAAAATCATATGGCGCTGATGCTTATCACCCACGATTTAGGCGTGATCGCTCAGATGGCAGATCACGTAGTCGTGATGTACGCCGGTAAAATTGTTGAGCAGGGCGCGACCGCCGATGTGCTGCGTAATCCGCTTCATCCTTATACGCAGGGGCTGATCGCTTCGCGGCCCACCGCGGGAGAACGTCGCCGCCGCTTGTATTCCATTCCGGGACAAGTGCCCAGCCTGGCAGCATTACCGCCTTACTGCGCGTTTACCGATCGTTGCGGGCGCGCTACCGAACGTTGCCGTGAAGGGATCCCGCCGCTGGAAGGAAAACACCGTCAGGCCGCCTGTTTCTATAGCGGATTAACGACGGCGCAAGAGAATAAAGACACGGAGCTGCAACCATGAACGCGGAATATCTGATTGAAGTCGACGGGCTAAAAAAGTATTTCCCGATCCGCGACGGCGTATTCGGACAGGAAACCGGTCAGCTGCGGGCGGTTGATGGTGTCAGTTTTAACATCCGCAAGGGCACGATTTTCGGGCTGGTCGGGGAATCTGGCAGCGGCAAAACCACGGTAGGGCGCACACTGCTTGGGCTGTATGACAAAACCGCGGGCAGCGTGAAGTTTCGTGGCGAAGAACTTCATGCCCTGAAGCCAAAACAACTGAAAGCGTTGCGTCCGAAAATCCAGCTGGTGTTTCAGGATCCGTACAGTTCGCTGAATCCCCGCATCCGCGTCGGCGACGCCATTGGCGAGGCGATGCTTGAGCACCGGTTATGTTCACGCGCAGAACTGCGGGAAAAAGTGCTGGAAGTGATGAAAATCTGCGGGCTGTCCCCGTTGCATTACAACCGCTTCCCGCATGAATTTTCCGGCGGTCAGCGCCAGCGTATTGGCATTGCCCGTGCGCTGATCCTGCAACCGGATTTTATCATTGCCGACGAACCTATTTCGGCGCTGGATGTGTCCATTCAGGCGCAGATCATCAATTTGTTCTCGGATTTACGCGACGATCACGGCGTGACATTTTTGTTTATCTCGCATGATCTTGGCGTGGTGGAACATCTTTGTGATGACGTGGCGGTGATGTATCTCGGCCAGCTGGTGGAAACCGCCAGTCGGGATGTGCTGTTTGAGCGGCCTTTGCATCCGTACACGCAGGCGCTGCTGGCGGCAGTGCCGACGCTCGATCCCGACAGCGAACCGGTCGCGATGGTCAGCGGGGAAATCCCGGATCCGTCAAAGCCGCCCGCCGGTTGTCGTTTCCACACCCGCTGCCCTCACGCCATGGCTCGTTGCCGGGCGGAAACTCCGTTGCTACGTGAAGTGGAAAACGGTCACCGCGTGGCCTGTCATCTGGTGTAAAACCGATTGATATAAACCTGACCGCCGGATTTCAGTCTTCGAGGATCCGGCGGGCTTCCATCTGCATTTTTTGCCCGACGCTTTTGGTCACGTCGATCACTTTTTGCGTCGCCGGTGAAAGAAACGCGCCTTCCAGCCAGGTGATGCCCACCCGACGTTCCATCACTAACTGATCGTTATCGATACGGATCAGCCGCGAAAGAAATTCTTCTTCGACCAGAATGTTTTCGGACAAAAAACTTAGCAAACCGCTTTTTGCGATCAGCCCCGGCACCGATGCCAGCGAGCTGATTTCCACTTTGACGTCTGGTGGCGAGCAATGATTTTCATAGAACATCTTATCCAGCCACTGGCGCATCGAGACGGTTTTCGCCGGTAAAATCCAGCCATAACGGCTTAGTTCGCGCAGACTGGCGGGTTTACCGGCCAGCGGATGGTCGCGTGAGGCCGCGACAATTACCCGGTCAGCGGTGACCGGCAACTGCACCACCGGACTGTCGTAATTGACCAGCGGACCAATAATTACATCAATGGCATGACGCTCCAGCAACGTAAAAAGTACGTCGTTCATGCCGATCTGGATTTCCAGTTTCATATTCGGCACCTGCGATTGCAGCATTTTGCAGATTTCAGGCAGCAGGAATTGCGTTGCGGAACCGGAAACGCCGACGCGCACAATCCCGCCCGCGCCGCTGCTCAGTTCATTCATGATTTCGCCCAGCTCAAGGTAGGAACTTTGCAGCGCTAAACCACGCTGATAAAGCACCCGTCCTGCTTCGGTCAGTTCCAGCCCGCGACCTGCCCGCTTGAACAGTTTGATGTTCAGTTCTTTCTCTAAACGGGTGATGGATTTCGAAAGCGCAGGCTGAGTTATATTTAAATTTTGTGACGCAAGTCTCAAATTCATCATCTCTGCGGCTGTCACAAAATACTCTAAGTCTCTGTTATTTAACATTGATTCCTGAAATTCATCGATTTGATAATAAAATATAGTAGAAGGCATGAGAGGCAGGGTCAATAATCACGCCAACGTTGCGACGGGCAAGCCGTTTTCGCAACACGAACGCCAGCGAATTTACCTGTTTTTAAGTAAAATAAGAATCTAAGTGCATCTATGAAAATTGTTAATTTCACCATCAGTAAAGACCACACCAAAAGCTTCGGCATCTATAAAGAAGAGGGGATTGTCGATGTCGGCAGTCACTCAGGATGCCGCGATATTAACGAATTCATGGCACGCCATTCACTTTCCGGGCTGCAACGCTACGCTGATCTGCCTGCGGATCTTCAACTGAATGACATCAGTTTCCTGCCGGTTATCGACCGTCCGGGAAAAATCTTCGGCGTGGGCATGAACTACGCGGAAAAGCGCAAAGAATTTAATGAAACCAGCGACGCGCCAACCCTGTTTGTCCGTTTTGCAGATTCTCAGGTCGGCCATAACGGCACGATAATCAAACCGGCTTCTTCTGAGCAGTTTGATTATGAAGGTGAACTGGCGATTATTATCGGCCGCACCGGCCGCAATATTTCAGCAGAAAACGCACTCGATTTTGTCGCCGGTTACAGCTGTTATATGGATGGCTCAGTACGAGACTGGCAGCATAAATGGTATACCGCCGGGAAAAACTGGCCGTCGACGGGGGCGTTTGGCCCGTGGATGGTGACGCCGGATGAAGTGGGCGACCCGCAAAAGCTGAGTATCAAAACCTGGCTTAACGACCGGCTGGTGCAGGACGATACGACCGCCAGCATGATCCACACTATTCCGCAGATGATTGCCTACATCAGCACATTTACTCAGCTTTCTCCGGGCGATGTGATCATGACCGGTTCACCGGGCGGCGTCGGTAAAACCCGCGTACCGCCGTTGTTCCTGCATGAGAATGACAAGATTGAAGTGGAAATCGAAAATATCGGACGTCTGACCAATCTTATTCAGAACGCACCGCTGTCTGAGATTTCGCATTCAAAGACAGCGGCCTGATAAACCTCAGCGCGTCTGATTAACCAGAGGCACCGATTGTTCGGTGCCTTTGTTTTTGACGACCATCAGATACGTCAGCGTAAACGACAGCCCCAGTGACAGCACCACGCCCATCAGAATGTAGATAAAATACGGACCGATGTAGGCGGGCAGGCTGAAAATACTCGACAGAATATAGCCGTACAACCGCACCCCGAAGAACGCGATAAATGCAGACGCCACAGAACTGCTGATGGTGGTGGCGATAAACGCTTTTTTGTAGCGCGTCAGCACGCCAAACAGCGCAGGTTCGGTGATCCCCAGCAGGCCGGAAATTGCCGCAGACAGCACCACGGATTTTTGCTCGCGGGTTTTGACGTGGAAGTAAATCGCAAACGTCGATCCGGCAATTGCCATGTTGGCCATAAACATCATCGGCATGAGCATGTCCCAGCCCTGATCGGTAAAGTTCTGCAACGCAATCGGTGTCATCGCATGATGCATACCGGTGAGGATCGCCACCGGGCGGATCGCACCGACAATAAATCCGGCAAATACTGCAGACACGTCAAACAATCCCTGAATGCCAAATGCCAGCAACTTACCGAGATAAATCCCCGCCGGACCGATCAGCGTCAGCGATACCAGCGCCGCAATGAACAGTGTCAGCGTGGGTGTAAACACGGTTTTCAGCACGTCCGGCATGATTCTGTCCACCCAGCGATGGATGTAACTCAGCGCCAGCACAGAGAAAATCACCGGGATCACGCTCGCCGAATAGTTGAAAACGGATACCGGCAGCACATCCATAAAATACAATGCGGTAGGTGCGCCAGCAGTATGGCTGGCGAGCGCCTTCGCGGCGTCCATCAGCGTCGGATACATCAGACAGGCGGCCACGGCAGCGGCCAGGTATTCATTGGTTTTGAAGATCTTCGCCGCAGAAACCGCGAGGAAAAACGGCAGGAAGTAAAACACGCCGCTGGCGATCAAATCGATGATCATCACCGTTTCGCTTTTGGCTGAAATCACTTTCAGGGCAATCAGTCCGGCCAGCAAACCTTTGATCATCCCCGCGCCCGCGATGGCCGGAACGATCGGGCCGAACACGCCGGAGACGGTATCCATGAACATCGAGATCAGACTTTTACGTCCTTTTGTGGAAACATTTCCTGTTGCTGTTTCTGAATTTCCGGTTACCGGCTCCAGTTGTGACACGATGGCTTCGTACCAGATATTCACCTTCGGCCCGATAATGATCTGCACCTGATCACTCTGGCTTTGTGCGCCCAGTACGCCGGGCAGATTTTTAATTTCTTCCCATGCCACTTTATTTTCGTCACGTAAATCAAAACGCAGACGGGTCATACAATGCCAGACTTTATTAATATTTCCCGCACCGCCGACCAGTTTAATGACTGACTGCATTATTTCTGTATTCACCCTGAACCCCGCGACGAAAAAATGAATTATTCTTTATTTGATTGAAGGGGAGTGTAATGAGGGTGGTTTTCAAAAACAAACCAATAAAACAGGATCTTCATCACAAAACTTCACTGAATGGCGCTTATTTTGCACATCAATGCCAAATTGGTCTGTTTTTTATCGAAAATACGCCGTGCTTTCAAACCAAAATAAAAGCCTGAATTTTAGGTTTACAAGCAGGATAAAAATACGTTGAAATAACGCCAATACGAATATTCCCGCCGCCTTTTTTATGAAAAGGAATAACGGTTTTTATTAAGGATTTATCATGCAGCCTGTGCTGATTACCAATATCGAATGCCAGATAACACGTCCCGATCGTCATAATTTAGTGGTGGTCAGAATTGAAACAGATCGTGGAGTCTTCGGTCTGGGCTGCGCGACATTCCAGCAGCGCCCGCTGGCGGTCAAACTGATGGTGGATGAATATCTCAAACCGCTGCTGATGGGACGCGATGCGAACCATATCGAAGATTTATGGCAGATGATGATGGTGAACGCTTACTGGCGTAACGGGCCGGTGATCAATAATGCTATCGCGGGTATTGATATGGCGTTGTGGGATATCAAAGGCAAACTGGCGAATATGCCGCTGTATCATTTGTTTGGCGGGAAATCGAAAGATGCAGTGACGGCGTACAGCCACGCCGCGGGTGAAACGCTGGAAGCATTGTACGGCGAAGTCGATCGTCTGCTAGCCGAAGGTTACCGCCACATCCGCTGTCAGCTGGGTTTTTACGGCGGCAATGCGCGTGATTTTCACAGCACCCGTGAACCGACGGCGGGTGCGTATTACGATCAGGATCAGTACATCGATAACACGCTGGCGATGTTCAAAGCGCTGCGTGAAAAATACGGCAATCGGTTCCACATTCTGCACGATGTTCATGAACGGCTGTTCCCGCAGCAGGCGGTGCAGTTCGCCAAAGCCGTTGAACAATACCGGCCTTACTTTATTGAAGACATTCTGCCGCCCGATCAGAACGAATGGCTGGCGCAGATCCGCAGCCAGACCGCCGTTCCGCTGGCAACCGGCGAGCTATTCAATAATCCTGCAGAATGGAAAGATCTGATTATCAACCGCCGGATCGACTTCATCCGCTGCCACGTTTCGCAAATCGGCGGTATCACGCCAGCCTTAAAACTGGCGCATTTCTGCCAGAGTTTTGGCGTGCGTCTGGCCTGGCATTGTCCGCCGGACATGACCCCGATTGGCGCTGCGGTGAATACGCATCTGAATATTCATCTGCATAATGCGGCAATCCAGGAATTTGTCGCGTATCCGGCTAACACGCAGCAGGTCTTTCCGGGCGCACGGGCACCTGAGAACGGTTATTTCTATCCGGGAGAAGAAGCGGGGATTGGCGTGGGCTTTAACCAACAGGCTGCGGCAGAATTTCCGGTGGTCTATCGTCCGCATGAATGGACGCAAAGCCGTCTGCCGGATGGCGTGATCCACACGCCTTAACGCGCTTACGTCTGGCGAAAAGCCAGATTGTCCTGATTAAACGGGATGACGTAGGTGCAGGAATAATCGATATCGACAATATCGCTGAACGCATAAACCTTGCCGCCCTGCAAAATACCTCTGTTGGTGATATGCATGGCAGCAATGCCTTTTTTACAGCCAAGTATTTGCGCCTGCTCTTTATTGATTGTGACGGCCTGGTAACGGGTCAGGGAATGCGAAATCGCGTAGCCCTTACTCAAAACATATTGCTGAATGGAATGCTCAATGGTTTTCTGATTCAAATCGGCAAACACTTCCGCGGGCATACGGGAATATTCAATCTGCACATTGCGCAGATTAATCCGCCGCAAGCGGGTGAACGCCCAGATAAAGTCGTCGGTGCTTAAACCGAATACCTGTTGTTCCTCTTTATCTGGCCGGCGCTTGTGCAATTCGAGAATTTTGAAACTGATTTCAGCGAATTTTTTCTCGGTCACAGAGTTGTAAATCAGCGGATTACTGCTGACGCCCGCATTGATGTAAATGCCCGAACCCTGCACGATATGCACCGCTCCGATACTGACCAGCTTTTCCAGCGCCTTACGCACGGTAAAGCGCGAAACCCCGTATTCTTCCGCCAGCTGGCGCTCCGGAGGTAACTTCTCCGGCACAGAACCGCTGTTCTGATAAATCTTGCTCAGTAAATCCTGAGCGATAAATTCGCTTTTTTTCATGAGGTTTCATCCGTGCGTGGAACAGGCATTTGAGCATGAGGAGGCGGTAGTGGGCAAATTACAGCGTATAAATTGTATTTATCTTTTACAGCTTTCAGGCTGTATTTTGATTTTACAGCTTTTAGGGTGTAATGTGCTAAATACAGCCTATAATCTGTATAAGAACCGCGATACCAGAGCCAAAATAATGAATACAGTCTATCCGTTAAAAACACTTAACCAGCTCCGTCCGTTACTGGTGGGGTTCCGTAAGGAAAAAGGTCTGACGCAAAAGGATGTGTCAGAAAAACTGGGAGTGACTCAGCAGACGTATGCCCGGCTTGAGGCAAACCCTGCTACTGCCAGCCTTGACCGGCTGTTTCGGGTATTTAATGTATTAGGTATTGAGATGGTGTTTTCCTCACAATCCGATCCTGAAAAATCCTCTATGGAGGAAATTAAGCCGGATTATTTAAGTACGCCCGCCAGAAAGGAACAATGGTGATGATATGCGTCGTGCGCAGCAGCGTTTAGCGATATGGATGAACGGTATTCCTGTGGGGTACTGGGTTAAGCAAAAAGGCGAGGATCGTTTACAGTATTCGCTGGAATGGACAGAAGACCCACAAGGGCGACCTTTGTCGCTTTCCCTGCCGTTTACGCCGGGTAATCAGGTGCATCGCACCTCTCTCAAAATCGTTATCACATGACGCCGCTGTACGATATTTTGTCAGCCTGGCCGGTGATTGGCCGGGGAAACAATAAGATCGCATGGCAGAAATGTAAGCTGGCTATGGCCGTCCGTGGCAGCAGTAATTATTACCTGATCAGCAAGATCCAGCGCAGACACTGGATTAAGCAGGGTGAGCAGAGCGGATTGGGGAAACGACAAATAGAAACCATGATTGATGAAATCATCGAACTCACCCCGGCCGTTATTGAAAATGTCGCGAGGCAATTGCCCGAATCGTTTCCGGCTGAACTGGCAGACACCATTTTTACAGGAATGCAACAGCAGCGGGTCAGGCTGAAAGCACAGGCTTAACCTGTAAGTCTTCCCCAACAAAAAAGCCCGCCGGTCTTCACCAGCGGGCTTTGTCATTGACTGCTAAATCTTACTTTTCGTCAGGCAGTGCGTAGGCGATCACGTAGTCGCCGCGTTCTGCGGACTGACGTGCGCCACCGGCGCTGATGATGATGTACTGTTTACCGGTTTTCGGTGAAACGTAGGTCATCGGGCCAGACTGGCTGCCGACCGGCAGACGGGATTTCCAGATCTCTTTACCGTTTGCGGTATCAAACGCGCGCAGATAGAAATCCTGCGTACCGGCGAAGAACAGCAGGCCGGATTGCGTTGACAGGCTCGCACCCAGCGTTGGCATACCGACTTCCATTGGCATGCGCATTTTGATGCCCAGCGGACCGGTGTCTTTCACCGTACCGACAGGAACCTGCCAGACGATTTTACCGGTTTTCAGGTTAACCGCAGACATGGTACCGAACGGTGGTTTCTGGCAAGGAATGCCCAGCGGTGACAGGAAACGCTCGCGGACTGCGCCGTAAGGCGTACCGTCCATCGGCACCAACCCCATCTCGATACCGCTCGCGCCGGTCGGAACCTGTGCACGTGGAACCATGTAGTTCGCCAGACCCAGACGCATATCATTCACGAACATGATGGCATTGTTCGGATCAACCGAGACGCTGCCCCAGTTCATGCCGCCCAGAGAACCCGGGAATTGCAGGGAACGATCCAGACCCGGAGGCGTGTAAACGCCTTCGTGACGCATGCCTTTAAACTCGATGCGGCACAGCAACTGATCCATCGGCGTTGCGCCCCACATATCAGACTCTTTCAGCGTCTGGTTGCCGATGTTTGGCATGCCAACAGAGAAAGGCTGCGTTTTGGAGTAGCGTTCGCCAGGGACGTTACCCTGCGGCACTTCGCGGTTTTCCACTTTCGCGACCGGCTGGCCGGTTTCGCGGTTCAGCATGAAGATCATGCCTTGTTTGGAGGTCTGCACCAGAACCGGCGTGCTGCCACCTTTACCGTCCGGCAGATCATACAGCAGCGGCTGAGACGGCAGGTCGAAGTCCCAGAGATCGTGATGCGTGGTCTGGAACGTCCAGCGGACTTTACCGGTTGCCACGTCGACTGCAACGACTGAAGAACTGTATTTGTCATCCAGCTCAGTACGCGTGCCGCCGAAGAAGTCTGGCGTCGCGTTACCGGTTGGCATGTAAATCAGACCCAGTTTTGGATCGTATGACATGGCCGACCAGACATTCGGGGTACCACGGGTGTAAGTCTGACCTTCCGGTGGCAGTTTGGTGATGTTCGGATTACCCGGATCCCACGCCCACACCAGTGCGCCGGTGTGCACGTCGAATGCACGGACCACACCCGGAGGTTCGCCGGTAGAGAAGTTATCTGCTACGCGACCACCGACCACGACCACATTACCCGCAACCAGCGGGGTAGAGGTTTGCTGATAGTAGCCAGGTTTCACTTCGCCCATGCCGACTTTCAGATCAACCACGCCGTTGTCACCAAAATCAGCACAAGGCTTGCCGGTGTCAGCGTTGATGGCGATCAGACGCGCATCGATGGTTGGCAGGAACAGACGACGTTCGCAGGTAGCGCTGACGGTGCCGCCGGTGGCAGCAGGCGTTTGCGGTGCGTTAGTGGCAGGCGCGGCAGCTTCTGACGCTGCATTTGGCGTGGCCGGTTCGGCCGCAGGAGTTGCAGCGGGCTGTGCCGCCGGAGCCTGTGGCGCTGCGCCGTTTACGCTGCTGTTCTCGTAATAGCCCAGACCACGGCAACGCTGCCAGTTAGGCGCGGTAGAATTGGAGTCGTAAGACCACAGCTTTTTACCGTCATCCACATTCAGGGCGATCACTTTGCTGTAAGCGGTACAGACAAACAGCTTGTCGCCGATTTGCAGCGGAGTGTTCTGGTCTTCAGCGCCAGAACCGTTGCTCTGCGGGATATCACCGGTATGGGCAATCCACGCAACCTGAAGTTTATCCACGTTGGTTTTGTTGATCTGATCCAATGCAGCAAAACGGTCGCCAGCGGTAGTGTTACCCCAGTTTTCCCAGTTCTTCTGCTCTGCACCTTTATCTACCGGTTTCACTGGCACCTGATCATTGTCAGCGCTGATGATTGGCGTCGGCACAAAGGTGTTACCGAAAGCGGCAATCAAGGCAACAGCCAGCACAGCCGCCAGCGAGAAGCTTGGCCCTTTACGCGCCACCAGTCCCGCGCGTGCTTTCAGCAGCGGATAAGCCAGTGCGACCAGGAATGCCAGCACGCCGAAAGTGAACAGGCGGGAGAACAGAGGCCAGAACGTGAAGCCCGCGTCCCAGACAGCCCAGATAATAGAAAGCACAAAGGCCACGGCATACAGCCATGCACCTGAAGGCTTACCTTTAAAAATCAAAACGGCGGAAACGATGAGCGCCAGACCCATCAGCAGGAAGTAAACACTTCCTCCCAATGTTGCCAGATACGCGCCACCGATACCAAGTGTCAGACCGATGACGACCATCAGCGCACTCAGCAGCCAGAGGAGCCAGGTCCACTTGCTATTTGTTGTTGGCATGATTTATCTCACTGCATAGTTGTAGATAACTGTTGATGAAAAGAGGTAACACTTAATGACCACCCGTAATTAAATGAACCAAATAGAACAATTTCGCGCAAATAGTAATACTTCTCATCGAGGTTGTGAATGTGTAACGAAGAGTTTGAATTTAGGTAAATTATTATAGAGTAGATTATTATTTATGCAGGGAAATTTTATGCGTTGATTTTAAAGAATAAAATAAAGTGTGTTATTCATTATTTTAATTAATACATAAGTGGATATACGTTTTTCATCTAACCGATAGCACCAACTGTCCGCTCATTTTTCGTCATTGAGACTGAAATGTAACATTGTGGACTCATTGGTACGAATTCGGCGAACCTGACGGGGCGTTTTACAAATAGCCTTCGATTAAGGTCTTCATTTCTTTGGTGATGTGTTCCACCAGACGACTTTTCGGGATCTGCGGCGGGAAAACGGCCAAATACGCAATGCTGATATCCGGTGCAAAGGGTTTGAGCACCAGATCACTTTTATGGCTGCGGGCGGTGATGAAATCGACCACGCCGACGCCCAGATTGTTTCCTGCCATCACACAACAGTTATTGAGCGAGGTTTCGATCGGATTGTTGAGATATAAGTCCAGGCGGCTCATCACCTGATCAAGCTGTTCGCGCAGCGGCGTCTTGCGTCCGGGTATAATAGGGCGGTAGCGCGTCAGATCCATCGCAGTCACCACGTCTTGTTTCGCCAGCGGATGGCGCGGCGACATCACGGCAACCGCTTTTGCCCGTGCCAGCATTTCCGCTTCCAGACCTTTCACATCCGGCTTGCCGAAAATGAACCCAACGTCGTACTGATTGCTGGTAACAACATCGGTGATATGCGTCGTGCTTTCGATATCCAGAAACAGCGAGATATCGCCAATACTCTCAATCAGCGGCGGGAGAATATGCTCGACGCACAGCGCCGATAACGCTGCCACAGAACCAATGCGCAATACGCTGCCTTTGGAATGACGGATTTCGTCTGCGATATGTGAAATATGTTCAAGTCCGAGGTATAAACGCTCGACTTCGCGGTACAACTTGATCGCATCGTCACGCGGGATCAGCCCGCGACCGTCGCGGTCAAACAGCTTCAGATCCACGGCATATTCAAAGTCGCGGATCAACCGGCTCACCGCAGGCTGGGTAATATTCATCATATTCGCGGCTGCGGTAATGCTACCTGTCAGGATCACTTTGTGAAAAGCTTCGACCTGACGGGGATTAATTTTCATAATATATCCTCAAGATCCATAACATTTGTTTATGGATGTAACACAAAATACAATTTTCAATTCAGAAGTCCACCCCCTAGACTCCAATTTACGATCTGACACACATTGCCTGAAAATCTAAAATAATTAAGGGTTAAATGCATGAGAAAGTCCGTTCTGGCAGGAGTGCTTTCCTCAGCACTGGCCACGCTTTTCGTTTTTCATACCCTCTCTGCACAGGCTGCTGATCTGAAAATCGGCCTTGCCGCGTCAACCACTTCAATGGATCCGCAATTTTATGTCGGGGGTGCCAACAGCGCCATGGCGCGTAATATTTTTGACGGTCTGGTGAATCAGGACGAAAAACAACACATCACGCCTGCGCTCGCGGTGTCATGGAAAGTGATTAACGACACCACATGGGAATTTGCCCTGCGGCCCGGCGTGAAATTCCACGACGGCAGCGATTTCACCGCCAAAGATGTGATTGCCAGCGTGAAACGCGTGGCGCTGGCGTCGAAAAACAGTCCGAGTGCTTATACGCCGTACGTGAATGACATCGCCGATGTCACCGAAGTGAATCCTTTAACGGTGAGAATTGTCACCAAAGCGCCCACACCTTTATTACTCAATAACTTAAGCCGTGTCGCTATTTTACCGGCACGTCTTGAAACGGTCGGATCGCAAACCCTTAATGAAGGGAAAGACGTCATCGGTACCGGCCCGTTCAAATTTGTCAGCTGGACGCCGGACGATAATGTGGTGCTGGCGCGCAACGACCAGTACTGGGGCGGAAAAGCGCAGTGGGATAACGTCACGCTGCGCGTGTTCAAAAACCCGAGCGCCCGTGTCGCCGCGATGCGTTCCGGTGATGTGGATATGATTGAAAGCGTGCCGACCGCGGACGGACGGGATCTGGGCAAACAAACCAGCCTGCATCTGGAGTCCGTTGCCGGTAACCGCATTTTGTATTTACACCCGGATCAGGATCGTGATGTGTCGCCGTTCGCCAAAGGGCCGGATGGCAGCAATCCGCTTAAAAAACGTGAAGTACGTGAGGCGATGTCGCTGGCGATAAACCGTCAGGCGATTGTAGACCGCATTATGGACGGGCAGGGCGTTCCGGCGTCACAGCTGGTGCCAAAAGGCTATTTCGGTTATACGCCGTCGATTGCCGCGCCGGTCTATGATCCGGCGAAAGCCAAACAACTGCTGGCGCAGGCCGGTTATCCGGACGGTTTCACGCTGACGTTCCATGCATCGAACGACCGCTATCCGAATGATTCTAAAATCGCCCAGGCGCTAGGGCAGATGTTCAGCCGCGTCGGCATTAAAACTGACGTTGTGACCATGCCGGGCAGCGTGTATTTCTCGCGTGCGTCCAAACGCGATTTCAGCCTGATCATGGGTGGCGCGGCGATTGAAACCGGTGAAGCCTCCGGCGTGCTGGGGCCGTTGCTCGAAACCTTCGGGCCAAATGGCGGACAGGGCAACCGCGGACGCTACTCAAACCCTGAATTTGATAAAACACTGGCAAAAGCGCGGGAAACCCTCGACGACGGCCAGCGTGAAAAGCTGTTGCAGCAGGCCACAGAGATTGCGATGAAAGACGAAGGCACTATCCCGTTGCTGTTCCTTTCATACACCTGGGCGATGAAAACACCTTACACCTACGTTGGCCGTTCCGACGGCTATACGTTGCCGTACTTTGTGCATGAGAAACAATAAGCGCATAGTGCAGACCGAACCCAGGCGGGGAATACAGCACCAACACCAGGGCTGTACTAAGGTAGTAGTTTAAGAAAAGAGAGAGAAGCTATGACTTCTTTTAGCGGTGTGTATCCCTATCTGGTTTCGCCTGTCACTGATGGCGGCCAGATAGACAAACCAGTGTTAACAGCGCTGGTCGAACATCTGATTAACAGTGGCGTGCACGGTCTGACGCCGCTCGGCAGTACAGGTGAATTCGCTTATCTCAATGCAGATCAACGTACGGAGATAGTGAAAACCGTCGTCGAAGCCGCTCGAGGCCGCGTTCCGGTAATCGCCGGAGTTGCAGCCACCACCATCCAGGACGCTGTCGCGCAAACCGCTCGCTACGCCGCTCTGGGTGTCGACGGTATTCTGGCGATACTTGAAGCGTATTTCCCGGTGCCTGAACAGGGCGTCGAGGATTATTTCCGTGCCATCGCGACTGCCGCAGGAAAACTGCCGGTCGTGCTGTACACCAATCCGCAGTTCCAGCGTTCTGATCTCAGCCTGCCGGTGATCGAGCGACTGAGCCACGTAGAAAACATCAACTATATTAAAGACGCCTCGACCAATACCGGCCGCTTACTGTCGATCATCGAACGCACGCAGGGACGGATGCAGGTATTTGCCGCATCGGCGCATATTCCGGCGTGTGTGATGCTGATTGGCGGCGTGGGCTGGATGGCCGGTCCGGCATGTATTGTGCCAAAGCAAAGTCTGGCACTCTATGAAGCCGCGAAACAAGGCGACTGGAAGAAAGCGATGGAGTTGCAGCGTCCGCTGTGGCGCATCAACGAAATCTTCGCCAAATACTCGATAGCCGGTTGTATCAAAGCCGCACTGCAATTGCAGGGCTTCGCGGTAGGCGATCCGCTGCCGCCGCAGGTGCCGTTAAACGAGGCGGCACGTCAGGAAATCGCTGATGTTTTACGTTCCGTGGGGGCGCTGTGAAAACCATTCCGGTTATCATTGATTGCGATCCGGGCATTGATGATGCCATTGCGCTGCTCAGCGCGTTCGTTGCTCCGCAGCTGACTATTCTCGGCATCTGCACGGTGTGCGGCAATCAGCCGCTGGCGAATACCACCCGCAACGCGCTGCAAATCACTGAGCTGGGATATCGGCTGGATATTCCGGTGTTTGCCGGTTGTCATCAGCCAATGCTGCGATCCCCGATCCACGGTCAGTTCCACGGCGAAAACGGCCTCGGCAATACTGCCTTTCCCGCGCCGCAAAAATCCGCAGAATCCCTTCATGCTGTTAACTTTCTGATTAATAGCTGCGAGCGGGCGATTGCCAGCCAGCAACCGCTGACACTGTGCGTACTCGGGCCGCTGACCAATCTGGCGACGGCGCTGCGCATGAAACCTGACATCGCCGCCGGTATCGGTCGCGTCGTATTAATGGGCGGCGCTTACCGCGAAGCCGGTAACCGCACCATGACGTCAGAATTCAATATGCTGGCCGATCCGCATGCTGCGCATATTGTGTTTTCATCAGGTCTTAATATTACCGCGTTGCCGCTCGACGCCACGCATCAGGTGATCCTGACGCCGGAACATGTGGCGAAATTCATTAAAGTCTCAGGACGGATTTCCGCGCAACTGGGTGAGTTAATGGCGTTCTGGGACCGCAACGACGTGCGCCGTTACGGTTCACGCGGCGGGCCATTGCACGATCCGCTGGTGATTGCTTACGTGCTGGCACCGGAACTGTTCGGCACCGAAAAAGCGCGGGTATTTGTCGAACACGACAGCGAACTGTGTATGGGACAAACCGTCGCCGACTGGTACGGCAAGTCGGGGCTGGTACCTGACGTTGATATCGTCACGCGTGTAGAAACGAACAAAGTTTTCGCACTGTTTTACGAACTGCTTTCACGTTATGCCGGGAAATAATCTTATGAGCCAGCGCATCATTATTGATACTGATCCCGGCGTGGATGATGCCATCGCCATCTGGCTTGCACTGGCGTCGCCCGAGCTTAATGTGCTTGGCGTGACCGTGGTCGCGGGCAATGTGGCGCTGAAAAACAGCGTGCGCAACGCCTGCAAGATTGTCGCGTTGTCCGGCAACACGCAGATACCGGTTTTTGCCGGCGCACCCGGTCCGCTGGTGCGCGACCAGGTTTATGGCAAATATGCGCACATCGGCGCATTTAAAGATGAACTGGTGCCTGAAACGGAACTGCAACCGCAGGCTGAACACGCGGTGGACTTTCTGGTGCGTACGTTGCGGCAGGCCGCCGAAGATAACGACCCGATCACGGTGTGCGTGATTGGGCCGATGACCAATATTGCGCTGGCGCTGGGGATGCATCCGGACGTCGCGCGCGGCATTAAGCACATCGTCACGATGAGCTGCGCGTTTACCGCGCTCGGGCACCGCGTGCCGTGGGCAGAATTCAATGTGTACGCCGATCCCCACGCCGCCGAAAAAGTGTTTAACAGCGGCGTACCGCTGATCATCATGCCTCTGGACATGACCTTCCAGGCGCTGATCAGCAAAGATGATATCGATGCGTTAAAACAGGACGGCGGCTTACCGGGCGAATCTGTTGCTGCTTTACTCAATGCGTTTGACCGCAGTGACCTCAACCGGTTTGGCCGGGAAGGCGGGCCGGTACATGACGCCACCGTCGTCGCATGGCTTTTGCAACCCGGTCTGTTTGAAGGCCAGCCTGCCCGCGTGGGGGTAGAAATCTCGGGTAAGACAGCTGGTTATACTTATGCGGATTTCTGGAACAAACTGTCGACGCCGCCTAACGCCACGGTCATGCAAAAAGTGGATGAATACGGCTTTTTCAGCCTGATGCGCCGCGTTTTCTCGCGATACGGCAGCCGTGATGGCGACGCACAGGCATGAGCCGTTATCTGCTGGGGCGATTCGGACAAACATTGCTGACGCTGCTGGTGATGTCGTTACTGGTTTTTGGCGGCGTCTATCTGGTCGGCAATCCCGTCGATTTACTGCTCAGCACCACCGCGACGCCCGCCGAACGCCTGAATGTGATCCAGTCATTTGGCCTCGATAAACCGGTGTGGGAGCAATATGGCCTGTTCGTGATTAATGCGCTGCACGGCGATATGGGCAACTCCTTTATCTACAATCAGCCCGCGCTGCACCTGATTTTTCAGCGCATGCCCGCCACGCTCGAACTGGCGCTGGTGGCATTTGTGCTGGCGCTGGTGATTGGCATTCCGCTCGGCGTGTATGCCGGTTTGCGCCCTGATGGCTGGTTATCGAAGTCGATCATGACCGTTTCAATCTTAGGCTTCAGCCTGCCGACGTTCTGGATTGGCCTGATGATGATCATGCTGTTCAGCGTGAAACTCGGCGTGCTTCCGGCCTCCGGACGCGGCGCGACGGTGGACGTTTTCGGCGTTCCGCTCAGCCTGTTTACCGCCGATGGCCTCGCGCATCTTATCCTGCCCGCCTTCAATCTGGCGCTGTTCAAAATCTCGCTGATTATCCGCCTGACGCGAGCCGGTGTGCTTGAATGCCTGCAACAGGATTTCATCCGTTTTGCCCGCGCCAAAGGCTTATCTGAAAGCCGCATCGTGCTGGTTCACGTCCTGAAAAATACCCTGATCCCGCTGATTACCGTCATCGGCCTTGAGCTGGGTTCGCTGATTGCTTTCGCCGTGGTTACCGAAACCATTTACGCCTGGCCGGGCATGGGCAAGCTGATCATTGATTCTATCGCCGTGCTGGATCGTCCGGTGATCCTGGCCTATCTGATGATAACGGTGGTGATGTTCAGCCTGATTAACCTGCTGGTTGATGTGCTGTATGTGCTGGTGGATCCGCGTGTCAGGCTGGGAGGCGAAAACTGATGGCGTCTGAATCCGTTCACTCGCGCAGCACCATTCAGGGCAAACCGCATTCGGCGTTTTACAACACTGCGCGTGCGCTGCTGCGCAATAAATTCTCATTGTGTGGTCTGGTCATTTTAGGCATCGCCATTGTGCTCTCCGTGCTGGCACCGTGGATTTCGCCGCAAAATCCGTATGATTTAGCGCAGCTCGATATCATGGATGGCCGTCTGAAACCGGGCACCGCCAGCCTGAGCGGGATGATTTACTGGCTGGGCACCGACGATCAGGGGCGCGATTTACTCAGTGCCATTTTGTACGGCACGCGCACCAGCCTGCTGGTCGGCGTTTCCAGCGCGGTAATTGCGCTGACCCTCGGCGCGGCTTTAGGGCTAGTCAGCGCTTATGTTGGTGGCAAAACGGACGCGCTGATCATGCGCATTGTCGATATCCAGCTGAGCTTTCCGCCGATCCTGATTGCGCTGATTTTACTGGCGGTGCTCGGGCAGGGTGTCGATAAAATCATTCTGGCGCTGGTGGTCACGCAATGGGCGTATTACGCACGCACCATTCGCGGCTCGGCATTGCTCGAACGTCGCCGAAGTTATGTGGACGCTGCGCGCAGCATGGCGCTTTCCAGTCCGCGCATTCTGTTCCGCCATATTCTGCCCAACTGCCTGCCGCCGCTGATTGTGGTGGCGACCATGCGCATTGCTTACGCCATCATGCTTGAAGCCACGTTGTCGTTTCTCGGCATCGGTCTGCCGGTCACCGAACCGTCGCTCGGCCTGCTGATCGCCAACGGCTTTGATTATCTGATGTCCGGTGATTACTGGATAAGCTTCTTCCCCGGCGTCACGCTTCTGGTGCTGATCGTCGCCATCAACTTAGTCGGTGACGCCCTGCGCGACATCCTCAACCCGCGCAATAAGGATTGATGATGCACAACCCGGTTTTACAGGTCGATAAGCTGAATACCGCGTTTTCCGTGGACGGCGAATGGCTCAATGTGGTGCGGGATCTTTCCTTCTCGATTGGCCCGAAAGAAACGCTGGCGCTGGTGGGTGAATCCGGTTCCGGTAAAAGCGTCACGGCGATGTCCGTCATGCGTTTGCTGGATGAAAAACAGACCCGTTATTCCGGCAGCATCCGGTTTGACGGCCAGGATTTACTCAGCCTGAACCGTGCGCAGATGCAAAGCATTCGCGGTAACCGTATCGGCATGATTTTTCAGGAGCCGATGACCAGCCTGAATCCGGTGCTGAAAATTGGCGTGCAAATTACCGAAGTGTTGAAACGGCATCGCGGCATGGACGATAAAACCGCCCGCGCCGAAGCCGTGCGCCTGCTGGAAAAAGTGCGTATTCCGGCCGCTACCTCGCGGCTGAATGAATATCCGCTGAGCTTTTCCGGCGGCATGCGTCAGCGCGTGGTGATCGCCATCGCGCTGGCCTGTAACCCGCGTTTGCTGATTGCTGACGAACCCACAACGGCGCTGGATGTGACCATTCAGGCGCAAATTCTGGCGCTGATTAAATCGTTGCAGGAGGAAGAGGGCATGTCCGTTCTGTTCATCACGCACGATATGGGCGTGGTGGCGGAAGTGGCGGACCGCACGCTGGTGATGCACCGGGGCGAAGCCGTGGAACAGGCGACCACGCGGGAAATCTTTCATCTGCCCAAACATCCTTACACGCGGGCATTACTTTCTGCGGTGCCGCGACTGGGCGCGATGAAGGGAATAACGTTGCCGAAACGCTTCCCGCTCACCGACATGCAAACCGGCGAACCGCAGCCGGTAGCGGAGTCTGTCGATACGCTGCGCACCGGTCAGCCGGTACTGGAGGTCAAAAATCTGGTGACGCGTTTTGATGTGAAATCCGGCCTGCTGCGCCGGGTTTCTGCCCGGGTACATGCGGTGGAAGACCTGTCATTCAGCCTGCAACAGGGCGAAACGCTTTCACTGGTCGGCGAATCCGGCTGCGGGAAATCCACCACCGGACGCACGATTTTACGCCTCACCGAAGCCACCTCCGGTGACGTGCTGATTGCCGGACAAGACATCCGCCGGGCGGACAGCGCACGGCTGGCGGAAATCCGCACCCAGGCGCAGATGATTTTTCAGGATCCGTACGAAAGCCTGAACCCGAGAATGCGTATCGGCCAGGCGATTGCCGAACCGATGATAAGCCTCGGGCTGCATGATGCACAAAGCGCGAAGCATCGCGTGGCGCAACTGCTGGAACAGGTAGGATTGCAAAGCAATATGGCAACACGTTTTCCGCATCAGTTTTCCGGCGGACAGCGTCAGCGCATCTGCATTGCCCGTGCGCTGGCGCTGGAACCGAAAATGATCATCGCCGATGAGGCCGTGTCAGCGCTTGATGTGTCGGTCAAAGCGCAGGTGATCAATCTGATGCTCGATCTTCAGCAGGAACTTGGCCTTTCGTATCTGTTTATCTCACACGATATGGCCGTCGTTGAGCGCATCAGCCACCGTGTGGCGGTCATGTATCTGGGCGAAATCGTTGAAATCGGTTCGCGTGCCGATGTCTTCGATAATCCGCAGCACGCGTATACCCGTAAACTGCTGGCCGCCGTGCCGGTGCCTGATCCGGATGTTCACCGTAAACGCACTGTGGTGCCGGAAGAACTCGCCAGCCCGCTGCGTCCGGCCACCTATGAGCCGCCGGCGCGTCATTACCGCGAAGTCAGTGACGGGCATTTTGTGCAGCTATGATTGCGATTTATCCAGCTGTCGCCAGCGCCTGAACCACGAATGCCGGACCGGATGCACCAGCGCGTGCAAGGCCCGTGCGTAATCGAGCATCAGACCCGGCGTCCACGCCATGGTGGTGGCACGTTTTCTTAGCTGGGCGGCAATCCACAACTCAGGCATAAAAAATAACTTCAGGAAATGCAGCCAGCCTCCGCGGCTGGAAATAACGCCCTCAAGCGCGGCTTCAAGGCCGTAAGCCACGCTGCTGGAGCAGTTGCGCCAGGTCAGGTTGTAAATCACCAGCTGGCGATAACTATCCCAGAACTGCTGCAACGCCTGCGCGTTAAAATCACTGAACACAATTTTGCGGTCTGAATCACACCAGCCCGCGGCTTCGCTGACATAACTCTTCTGGAAAAGCCCCGGCACGTTGTTTTCCTGAATGGCTTTCAGAGTATTGAAAAACTCGGCGGGGGAACGCTCAATATCGACCGCCGGATAAAGGCTGATGTAAAGATCCGGCGGCATTTCCAGCGCGGCATGGCCGGTAGAAATCACCCCATGCACGTCTACGGCGGCGATATAACGGTTGAACACAGGGCGCGGAACCGGGGAGTTCGCCGCAGAGCCTTCCGGTGTCCAGATATGCACAATCAGCGCACCTTCAGAACGGCTATTCACCGAAACCGGCGGGATGACGGGGATCAGGCCGGGCGGCGCCATCAGGGCGGAAAGCGTGACGCCATCCCGCATTTTAAAGGCGCGGTAGGCCAGCGGAATGCACTGGATCCCCCCGAGGATCATGATCATGCCGACAAACTGTGAAATCGTGCCGTGGTGATGGGTGGGATAGGGAAGGAACAAAAACAGGGCGAAAATCAGCTGCGCAACGCCGCTGAAAAACACCTGACGCCAGCGGTCATACCGCACCACCCAGGCCGACGCCATCACAAAAAGACCGGTGATGAAAAACGCGAAACCAAACAAAATCGCCAGCAGCAGATTACTGCTGTCACGACCTGAAAGGATCAGCACGGCGATAAAGCAAAATATGCCGCCCTTAAAATAGAACACTGACTTCTTCGCCCCGGCGGCACCTCCGGCCAGAAAGAGCGTCACCAGACTTTCTGCCAGCAGGATCAGACCGAAGACATGAAAAGGAAAGTAGCGCATTCCTTCCAGACCATCCATAAAAACAGTCACGCCCAGTCCGCCCCATAACACGCCAATAATGGCCAGAACCGGCGCGGATTTACGCACAAAATTGGCACCCATCAACAACAGCGCAAGTTGCAGCATCGTTTACGCCTCCCTGACCGTGCGGGTGAATGCCCGGTTGGGCAATTCTTCTGACCAGGAGCCAATAATCACCACACCTTCCGGTTGCGGCAGGCCGGTCAGTTTCGTTTCCTGAAGCTGTATTTTTATTGCCGGTGAGAGCCGTATCAGGAAAGAGAACGTGTCTGTTACGCTGCCGCCGTGGCTGATCGTTTCCCAGCGGGCGCGCATTCGTTTTTGATCGTCAGGTAAAAGCAGGGCCAGAAGCTGATCCACATGATGGAGCTTCAGAAGATGTTGCGTAAGCGATGTTGATGAAGTCTGGTCCCAGGTGAGACGGCCGCTGTGCGGGATCAGATAATATGAGGACACCATGCCCGGCACATGCCGCTTAAGCACGTACACAAAATTCAGCAGCAGTGCAGTACCTGAGAGATAGCACTGCGCCAGCAACAGCGGTTCTCCCGTCCGTAAGCCCGGAATAAACAGCGGACCAAGACGGTGCCAGGAGCAATAGATGACAATCACACAAAAGGTGAGAAAGGAGAGCGCACCGGGCCGGTTACCACTGACAACCGGGATGGCAATCATAATCATGACCGGGATGCAGGCCAGGATAAAATGTAGCGCTTCGCTGCGGGCATCACCAAAAGGCTGACTGAAAACCCAGGCAGCGCTGAGACATAACGCTATCCATAATCCGCCGCCAGTCAGACATTTACGCAGAACAAAGGGTTCCGGCTTCCAGAATAAGCCCATGATAATGGTGGTCAGTAAAATGGTGCCGACCACATTCGCTGACCACCAGATCCACAGCGTCTGAACAAAATTGATATTGTGACGAAACAGCACCCATCCCGCACCAGCAGCGGCGGCGAAGGCGCTGATTACCACAGTGGCGCACAGCCAGATCAACACGTTATACAGCATGTCATCCGGGCGCCTGAAGCGCCGCACAAACCAGGCGATGGCGAAATCATTCCCGAGTGAAATCACCGAATGCACCAGCGAAGTCTCAAGCGAGTGCCGCATCGTGACATCCAGAATCGTACGCACGATTAACAGCCCAACAAACAGAGGCGGCCAGAACCGGCGCGGTGTTAGCAGAAACGCGGCGACGGCGAGGCCGGCAGGAAACCAGACAAACGAAACCCGGCTCGCGGGATCATCCAGAAACAGAGAGATGTACCCGAGGGAAAAATAGAGCAGGCACCAAACCAGCAGTTGCAGACAGAATTTAGCAGGAGACACAGTGACCTCGGGGCAGATTCCACGCGTTGAGTTGTAGCTAAAGCGTAGAACAAATGGATCCTGCTGAGAGGATTTTAGAATACTGGGATCCTGTTACACGAATTAGTTACAACATACTTATATGTGGAGGAATTTTCTGATCGGCGTTATCTGTATGTGCCTTTTTCGTTTTTGCGTCCGCACGCCTCTGCAGCCCGCATCGCAGGCGGGGACTGGCTTATCTGCATGGCGGATAAGAAATACCCTAACAGTCATTATGAAAATGCCTTGACCCTGTGATAGTGATCACGTTTATTACGTTCTAATTACAAAACAACATACCCGAAATAATTCGAATTGCAGGAAGGCGGCAAGCGAGTGAATCCCGATGAGCTTACTAAAGTAAGTGATTCGGGTGAGCAAGTGCAGCCAATGCATCTGCAATTTGAAGAATGAAGGGGATAAGGATAATAAATGACTGAGTGCTCATCGCTGGACACCCGGCCAGAAACCTCTGCATTCCGCCGCTGGCTGGCGGTATTCTCACTGGCCTGCGGCACATTCGCGCTGGTTAATACCGAATTTCTGCCGATCGGATTACTTTCGCCGATCGCGCAATCTCTGGGTGTCACTGAAGGTCATGCCGGACTGGCGGTGATGCTGCCCGGTTTAGTGGCGGCAATTTCTGCGCCGCTGATCATGCTGTTTGCCCGCAAAATGGACCGTCGCAATCTGCTGTTGCTGCTTTCCGCGACGGTCATTGTGGCCAACGGTATTGCCGTCATGGCGGACTCATTCAACATTTTGCTGATCGGACGCATTATTCTGGGCGTCGGCGTGGGGGGCTTCTGGTCGTTTGCTATTCCGTCCGGGCGGCGACTGGTGTCCGAAGAGCAGGGCGCACGCGCTATTTCGCTGATCACCGCAGGCGTGGCAGTCGGGACGGTCGCGGGCGTACCGGCGGGCGCGTTTATCGGGGATCTGTTTGGCTGGCGCATGGCATTTACCCTCAATGCCGTGCTGGCGCTGGTCTTCTTCGTACTGCAATGGCTGGCGCTGCCGTCGTTGCCCGCTCAGCAATCTATCGGCCTGCGCGCGATGCTGGGCGTCACTAAAGTCGCGGGGATCCGTTACGCGCTTATCATCGGCATCTTCATGGCGGGCGGTCATTTTGCGGCCTATACCTACCTCGAACCCTGGCTGCGCTTCAATCTGCATCTTTCCGCCAGTGATATCTCGTTGTTGCTGATGGGCTACGGTGTTGCCGGGCTGGTGGGTACGCTGACGACTGAAATCAGTGTTCGCGAGTTCGGTGTAAAGAGAGCGTTTATGCTCAATATGCTGCTGCTGAGTGTTTCTGTGCTGGTGTTGTCGCTGTTCCAGGTGCCGTTAGCACTGGCCTGTGCGCTGGTGATCCTCTGGGGATTAGCGTTTGGCGCGTTGCCGGTGTGTCTGAATATCTGGACGTATCAGGCGTCGCCTGCGCTTTTCGAAACCGGTTCGGCGCTGCTGGTGTGTGTTTTCCAGACCTCGCTGGCGCTTGGCGCATTGTTTGGCGGGATCCTCGCAGACAATTCGGGCGTGAGCAGCGCCTTCCTGCTTGGCGGTGTGCTGACATTGCTGGCGGGGATCACGATTTTCCTCTCCCGTCCTCAGCCTGTGACATTGCACGGTGCTTCAGAATGATCGGATAACGATCAGGAAATCTTTCCACATTTGAAATTTCTGCCTTGCCAAGGCCCGCATATTGCGGGCTTTGTTTATTTCTGGCGGGTTTGCATTAGATTATTTCTTTTTCGTATTTGCCGCGCGGGAAGCGATTTGAAACACTGTCGGCTTAACAGTCTGTTTCAACTTGAAAATTTATTCACGGAAAGAGTAAACCTTATGCGCACAATATTAAAATTATCTGTTCTGGCTTTATCTCTGGCGGGCGTTCTGGCGCTGACTGCCTGTGATCAAAAATCTAATGAGAATCACATCAAGGTCGGGATCAGTGCCGGTATCGATCAGCAGATGTGGGAAACCATCAAAAAAACGGCCAAAGACAAATACAATCTGGATGTCGAAGTGGTGACATTCAACGATTTCGTATTGCCTAATTCCGCGCTGAGCAGCGGCGATATCGACGTTAACTCCTTCCAGCATCGCCCTTATCTGGATAAACAAATCAAAGAGCGTGGCTATAAGCTGGTGGAAGTGGGTAAAACGTTCGTTTATCCGATCGCCGGTTACTCGCGCAAAATTAAATCCATCGACCAGTTGAGTGATAACGCACAGGTGGCTGTGTAGCTAACGATCCGACTAACCTTGGCCGCTCATTGTTACTGCTGCAAAAAGTCGGGTTGATCAAACTGAAAGAGGGCACAGGTTTGCTGCCGACGTCGCTGGATATTACCGAAAATCCAAAACATCTGAAGATTGTTGAGATCGAAGCGCCTCAGCTGACCCGCGCTATTGATGATGACAAAATCGAGCTGGCGATCATCAATACTACCTATTCAGGCCAGGTCGGACTGACGCCGGGTAAAAACGGGCTCTTTGTGGAAGATAAAGATTCCCCTTACGTGAATATCATTGTGGCGCGTGAAGATAATAAAGACAGTCAGGCAGTGAAGGAACTGGTGGAAGCCTATCAGACTGACGCCACTATCAAAGCGGCAGATGCTATTTATCACGGCGATGCGGTGAAAGGCTGGTAATGGATATCTGGTAAGGCGGGAATCATTGAATCCTGAGATTGTGGAATCTCAGGATTCAATACTGAAATCTTTTAGATATCGTTGAGCATCTGAGAACGCTGATTCATGTTATTGAACACGGCGCTTTTAACACGGGCACAGATAAGGGTTTGCTTGTCTTTTAATTCAAGAGCAAACATTTCCTTAGAGTCTTTGTTGATCAGCGAAGCATTGGTTTTATAAACGGCATACGCCTCATTGAGCTGATTAAATTGCTGCTTGTAGACATTGAAAGCGTTTTTATCCAGCGTCTGAAGTGCTTTGAACTCAGTGTAGCAACGGGAGTTAAGTGCTGACTGATCCTGCTCGGCGTTTTTAACTGTTTGTTGCGCACATCCGCTTAAAAATGCGGCAGCGACAACGACAGACATCCACGCAAAATGCTTATTCATTATGGCCGGTTCCTTCATCCGATAATTCTCTGTAATTTCCGACTACTATATTCAGAATCTTACATAATTGGAAATTATGATTATGGCTAATCAATACATTCATACGCATGATTCCGGCCATCCCCGAGGAAGGACTATTCCAGTCTGAGTTTCAGCCATTCACAGGCAGTCAAAAAGGCCGCCAGTGGCAGCCAAAGGCAGGAAGCAAAACGGGATCAGCAAACGCCGAAATCGCCTTCTTCGTGGTACAGGCTCACGGTATCCGCTTTCACTTCAATTTCCGTTGCGCCGAAGTCGTCCTGACGCGTACACCACAGGGTGTCGCCTTCAACACGCTGTACGACCAGTTTCGGGCCGCCGGTTTTGGACTGAACGATATCTTGGGGGTTAAACATATTTTTGCCTCTGTTTTCAATGACGTTGTAATGATGGAAAAACGTGCCCGCAGGCCGCATAGCCGCGCCATCCTCGCGAAACACGGATCTGAAGCTATACTTAAAGTGAATGTAATACAAACAGGAGGAAAACATGACCATTCATAAGAAAGGGCAAGCGCATTGGGAAGGTGACATTAAACACGGTAAAGGTCACATCTCTTCTGAGAGCGGCGCGCTGAAGGACCAGCCTTATGGTTTCAACACCCGTTTTGAAGGAAAACCCGGCACCAACCCGGAAGAATTAATAGCAGCAGCGCATTCAGCCTGCTTCTCAATGGCACTTTCGCTCATGCTCGGCGAAGCAGGGCACACGCCAGAAAGCATTGATACTGTCGCAGATGTTTCACTGGATAAAGTGGATGGCGGCTTTGCGATCACTAAAATCGCGCTCGACAGCAAAGTGAAATTGCCGGGTATCGATAAAGACAAATTCGACGAAATCATCAAAAAAGCCAAAGCCGGTTGCCCGGTTTCTAAGGTACTGAACGCAGAAATCACGCTGACGTATCAGCTTGAAAATTGATGAAAGAATGAAGTTTTGAATCTGAAAGCCACGCGAAGTTTGCGTGGCTTTTCTGTTGTTAGCCCATGATCAACTTTTTAAACAACAGTTCCTGAACATTTTGCCGCTGCGAAAGAAGCACGTACACGTAGATAAGGTTTGCCGATTCATCATAGGTATAAATGATGCGGTAACCATTCAATGTATTACATTCGCGAAATTTGATGATACCCAGCGCGGCGAGATCGGGTGCAACCGGGCAGGACAAAGGAAAAACTTTCACTTTTGCTTCAAACTCATCCAACACTTCGTTGATGATTTTTAGCGCATCGTTTCCCTGTGAGGTCTGGAACGACGCAATTTCATCAATAGACAACTTTACAGTTTGCAGGTACTCAATAGTGATTTTACTTTTCGTCGCAGACATAAATTGATCCCAATAATCAGCAGATCAGATGAGAGATTCATCTGGCAAGATCTGCTAACAACTGTTCTCTCGTGAATGTCCGGCTTTCTGCTTTATCATTTTCTGCCAGTGTAAGCAGCTTGAGTAAAGCAATGGTTTCATCCCTTTTTTGTCTGTCTTCAAAGGATTCAATCACGTAAGCCGGTTCACCATTCTGAGTGACCAGTATCGGTTGTGATAAATCAAGTACAGCAGCATGCTTCTTTACGAAGCTGATAGTCTGTATTTGCATGTTTAATTTCTCCGCCAAGTTTTACGGTCTAAATATAGTTCTTTTAAAGACTGCTTGCAAAGTAAGTTTCCCATTCTCCGGTACGCCTCGCAAAACGCCTGTACCCGGTTTGACAAAAATCCCCTCTTTGCCATTACTTGATCATTCCCAAAAACCGAATGCTGCCGCACAGGATTCGGTTTTTTAATGCGATGAGAGAGCCGTTATGCTGACACTGCGCCAGATCCGCCATTTTATTGCCGTTGCTGAAACCGGATCGATATCCGCTGCCGCACAGGCCTCTTTTGTTTCACAGTCCTCGCTGACACAGGCGATTCAGCAACTTGAGACGGAAACCGAGGCGCGGCTGTTTGACCGCCATGCCAAAGGGATGACGCTGACCCATCAGGGGCATCAGTTTTTACGCCAGTCATATCTTATTCTGGCCACCGTCGATAACGCCAAACGCAGCCTGCAAATGGGGACCGAAAATGTCACCGGTCAGCTGACGCTGGGCGTGACCAGTCTGGTGGCCGGATACTTTTTGGTGGATTTACTCAAACAATTCAACGCCTATTACCCGAATGTCGATGTCAAAGTGGTCGAGGATGAACGCCAGTATATCGAGCATCTGCTGGTCAGCGGCGAGATCGACATCGGTGTGCTGATCCTTTCAAATCTGGAAGATCGTGACGCGCTGCAAACCGAGGTTCTGACCCATTCTTCGTACCGTCTGTGGCTGCCGCCGTTGCATCCGCTGCTGGAGCGGGAAAGTATTTCTCTGGCGGATATTGCCAATGAACCGCTGATCCAGCTCAACGTGGATGAGATGGAAAAACACGCGCAGCGGCTGTGGGCGCGGGCCGGACTCAAGCCCAATATTGCGATGAAAACCGCGTCAACCGAGGCGGTGCGCAGTCTGGTGGCTGCCGGGTTGGGCGTATCAGTACAGCCGGACATGGCTTACCGCGCCTGGTCACTGGAAGGGAATATGATCGAAGCCAGCAAGCTTGAGGATTCCATCGAACCGCTGGACATCGGACTGGCATGGCGTCGCGGCAGTGCGCGGCCTGAACTGGTGACGCCGTTTCTGACGATCGCCCGAGAAAACAGCGCCAAAAGAAAACCGTCATAACCGGAGCATTCGTTTTTTCCGAACGCAGCCTTCAGTAATTGCTATTTGTTGCCCTCAGAGAAATTACCTAATGTGAATTAGCGGTTTTGTTACTAGCTAATAACATTTTTGTTAATTCCCTATGACTGACTTCTCTGAGGGGCAGTACGATGTCGGATGCAGAATTTGTTGCCAGTTTCTCTGATAAACACGCGATCAACGGCGACCTTCTGCATGGCGAGGGCGCAACGCAGAGTATTTTTAATCCCGCCACCGGCGAGGTGATTGCAGAAGTGGCGGAAACGTCGCTGGCGCAGGTCGATATGGCCGTTAACGCCGCCAGTCAGGCGTTTACCCGCTGGTCACGTACCACGCCTGCCGAACGCGCCACTCTCCTTTTGCGCATTGCCGATGCTATCGAAAAGCAGGCGCCGCAGCTGGCGCGTCTTGAAGCCTTAAACTGCGGCAAACCGCTGCATCAGGCGCTGAATGACGATCTGCCTGCCGCCGTGGATGTCTTCCGTTTTTTCGCCGGTGCTGTCCGGTGTCAGCAGGGGCAATTATCCGGTGAATATCTGCCCGGTCATACCTCGATGGTACGCCGTGACCCGCTTGGCGTTGTCGCTTCTATCGCCCCGTGGAATTATCCGCTGATGATGTCGGCCTGGAAAATCGCACCAGCGCTGGCCGCTGGAAACACCGTCGTTTTCAAGCCTTCTGAACATACTCCCCTGACCATTCTTGCCTTACTGCCTGCCTTGCAGGACATCCTGCCGCCGGGCGTGCTCAACGTGATCACCGGCAGCGGAGAAAGCGTCGGCAACGCACTGGTCAGCCATTCTCACGTTCGTTTGATTTCCCTGACCGGCGATATCGTCACCGGACAACGGATTTTGCAGGCCGCAGTTAAAACCGTAAAACGCACTCATCTTGAGCTGGGCGGTAAAGCGCCGGTAATTGTGTGTAATGACGCGGATATTGACGATGTGGTCCACGCCGTCAGCACCTGGGGCTACTACAACGCCGGACAGGATTGCACCTCCGCCTGCCGCGTTTATGCGCAGGCCGGGATCTACGAACGTCTGGTGGAAAAACTGGGCGACGCCATTGCTCAGTTGCCGTTCGCCAAAAAGAACGACAGCGAAAACTTTATGGGACCGCTGATCAGTGCCAGACAGCGTGACCGCGTCTCCAGCTTTGTCGAGCGGGCGCTGAGTCAGCCGCATATCGAGCGGATTACCGGCGCGGCATCCCATTCCGGTTCCGGTTTTTATTACCAGCCGACGCTGCTGGCGGGCTGTCTGCAAAGTGATGAAATCGTCCAGCGCGAAGTGTTCGGGCCGGTGGTCAGCGTGACGCGTTTTGACTCGCTTGAGCAGGTCGTCAGCTGGGCCAACGAATCTGAATACGGACTGGCTTCCTCAGTCTGGACACAAAATATCGACCTCGCCATGCAGATTTCCTCGCATCTGCAATATGGCACCACGTGGATTAACACCCACTTTTCCCTGGTCAGTGAAATGCCGCACGGCGGACTGAAACGCTCCGGCTACGGCAACGATCTTTCCAGTTATTCCTTACAGGACTACAGCGTAGTCAGACACATCATGGCGAAGTTCAAACCTCAATTCTAAAAACAACATTTACGACGACAGGACAGGAGTAAGCGATGAATAAGAACAAAGGTGTTTACGCTTTATCTGCTATTTGTTTGGGCCTGCTGAGTTTCTTAAATAGCGCGCTGGCTGCCGACGCACCCACCAGTATTGGCAAAGGCGAAGGCCAGTTAAATATTGTTGCGTGGCCGGGATATATTGAGCGCGGCGAAAGTGACAAAAATTATGACTGGGTGACGCAGTTCGAAAAACAAACCAGCTGCAAAGTGAATGTGAAAACCGCGGCGACGTCCGATGAAATGGTCAGCCTGATGGCGAAGGGCGGCTATGACCTGGTGACGGCGTCCGGCGACGCATCGCTGCGTCTGATTTACGGTAAACGCGTGCAGCCGATCAATCCTGCGCTGATCCCTAACTGGAAAAACGTCGATCCGCGCCTGACCAAAGGCGCATGGTTTAACGTAGGCGGCAAAGTCTACGGCACACCATACCAGTGGGGGCCGAACCTGCTGATGTATAACACTAAAACATTCCCGACACCGCCGGACAGCTGGGCGGTGATTTTTGTGCCGCAAAACCTGCCAGATGGCAAACCGAATCAGGGGCGCGTTCAGGCCTATGACGGTCCGATCGCCATTGCCGATGCCGCGCTGTACCTGAAAAGTACCCAGCCAGATCTCAAAATTGAAGATCCGTATCAGCTCAATGAAACCCAGTATCAGGCCGTGCTGAAACTGCTGCGTGCCCAGCATCCGCTGATCCACCGTTACTGGCACGACGCCTCCGTGCAGATGAGCGATTTCAAAAACGAAGGTGTGGTCGCCAGTTCCTCATGGCCGTATCAGGCCAACTCACTGAAAGGCGAGAAGCAGCCGATTGCCACCGTGTTTCCGAAAGAAGGCGTTACCGGCTGGGCGGATACCTCCATGCTCGCGGCAGATTCCGAACATCCGAACTGCGCTTATCAGTGGATGAACTGGTCGCTTGAACCGAAAGTGCAGGGCGACGTCGCCGCCTGGTTTGGTTCCGTGCCTGCGGTTCCGGCGGGTTGTAAAGCCAGCCCGTTGTTAGGCGCAGAAGGCTGTCAGACCAACGGCTTCGATAAATTCGCGTCGATTTCATTCTGGAAAACCCCGCAGTCCGAAGGCGGCAAGTTCGTTCCATACAGTAAATGGACTCAAGACTATATCGCCATCATGGGCGGCCGTTAATACGCGGCATCCTTTGCGCCGCAGATGCGTTGGCTGCACTCTCTCACCCGAATCACTGACCTGTGTCAGCTCATCGGGATTCGTGAGTTTGCCGCCTTCCTGCGACTCAAATGATGTTGCGTATTCCAGTGAAAACTTTGAAACCGGGAGCTGACTATGCCCGCCGTACAATTTATCAATGTTTCCCGAATATTCGGGGAAACCAAAGCCGTCGATAATGTGTCGATCGATATTCAGGACGGCGAATTCTTTTCCATGCTCGGGCCTTCTGGCTCGGGTAAAACCACCTGTCTGCGCCTGATTGCCGGGTTTGAAACGCTGTCATCCGGTTCCATCCGCATTCATGGCAAAGAGGCCACAAAACTCGCGCCGTATGAGAGGGATGTGAATACCGTCTTTCAGGATTACGCGTTGTTTCCGCACATGACCGTGCTGGAGAACGTCGCGTATGGCCTGATGGTGAAAGGCGTGGGCAAAAAAGAACGCAATATCCGCGCGCTGGAAGCGCTGGAACGGGTGGCGCTCGGTTTTACTGCGGCGCGCAAACCGGCGTTTTTGTCCGGCGGTCAGCGTCAGCGCGTGGCTCTGGCGCGTGCGCTGGTCAATCAGCCCAGCGTTCTGCTGCTCGATGAACCGCTCGGCGCGCTCGATCTCAAACTGCGAGAGCAGATGCAGGGCGAGCTGAAAAAACTGCAACGTGAACTGGGCATTACCTTCATTTTCGTCACGCATGATCAGAGTGAAGCGCTGTCGATGTCGGACCGCGTGGCGGTGTTTAACAACGGGCGCATCGAGCAGGTGGATTCACCGCGCGAGCTGTATCTCAATCCGCGCACGGCGTTTGTCGCGCAGTTTGTCGGTACCGCCAATGTGCTTAATTCCGATCTCTCCCTCAGGCTCACCGGCCTTGCCGGCAGCCGTTCGATTCGTCCGGAACATATCCGCCTGACGCCGCAACCGCAAGCTGACAGCAGTATCGTGCAGGTCAGTGCCATCCTGAAAGATATCCATTTTCAGGGGGCGGCGACGCGCTACGAACTGGCGCTGAATGGCGGTGAGCGGCTGTTTGTCAGTGAACCGAATAATCTGGCGGCCAGCCTGCAAACCCACTTCCAGACCGGGCAACCGGTGGTGGCGTGCTGGAACCGGGACGCCATGGTGGCGCTGCTTGAGGGTTAAACGATGGATATCAGTATGACTCCTTACGAGAAGCGGGCGCGGCGTGGCCGGGCGCTGATCACTTTCCTGCATCATCGCCCCGGATTTTATCTGGCGCTGCTGCTGGTTCCGCCGCTGTTGTGGTTCGGTGCCATCTATTTAGGTTCGTTGTTTGCGCTGCTGTGGCAGGGTTTGTATACCTTCGACGATTTCACCATGACGGTGTCCTCGACGCTGACCACCGCGAATCTGCGCGCGCTGTTTGATCCGGTGAACGCCGACATCATTATCCGCACGGTGAGCATGGCGCTGCTGGTGTCGTTTTTCAGCGCGGTTCTGGCGTTTCCGATTGCTTATTACATGGCGCGCTACATTACGGGCAAGAAAAAAGCCTTCTTCTATGTCGCGATCATGTTGCCGATGTGGGCGAGTTACATCGTCAAAGCCTATGCGTGGACGCTGCTGCTTTCCAAAGGCGGTGTGCTGCAATGGTTCCTTGAACATCTCGGGCTGGAACCGCTGCTGACCGCGATGCTGAGTCTGCCGGGTATCGGCGGCAATACGCTGTCAACGTCGGGGATCGGGCGCTTCTGGGTGTTCGTGTACATCTGGCTGCCGTTTATGATTTTGCCGATCCAGGCAGCGCTTGAACGTCTGCCGCCGTCCCTGATCCAGGCATCCGAAGATCTGGGGGCAAAACCCTGGCAGACGTTGCGCTATGTCATCTTCCCGCTGGCGGTGCCGGGTATTGCCGCGGGTTCGATTTTCACCTTCTCCCTGACGCTGGGCGATTACATCATCCCGCAGCTGGTGGGGCCGCCGGGGTATTACATCGGCAATATGGTGTATTCCCAGCAGGGGTCGATTGGCAATATGCCGATGGCGGCGGCGTTCACGCTGGTGCCGATTGTGCTGATTGCTGTTTATCTGTCGATGGTTAAACGACTGGGAGCTTTCGATGCACTCTAAACGCGCACCCTGGTTACTCAAACTGTCCGCATGGGGCGGGCTGGTTTTCCTGCATTTCCCGCTGCTGATCATCGCGGTCTACGCCTTTAACACTGAAGACGCGGCGTTCAGTTTTCCGCCAAAAGGCTTCACGCTGCACTGGTTCGCGGTGGCGGCGGGGAGACATGACATTCTCGACGCCGTCTGGCTCTCGGTGCAAATCGCCTGTTACGCCACGGTGATTGCGATGGTGCTGGGCACGCTGGCAGCAGCGGCGCTGTACCGGCGCAATTTCTTCGGCAAAAACAGTATCACCTTGCTGTTCATGCTGCCGATTGCCTTGCCGGGGATCATCACCGGGCTGGCGCTGCTCAACGCGTTTCACGCCGCACAAATCGAACCGGGCATGCTGACCATCGTTATCGGTCATGCCACGTTCTGCATGGTGATTGTTTATAACAATGTCATCGCCCGTTTCCGTCGCATCACCCACAGCCTGATCGAGGCATCGATGGATTTAGGCGCCGACGGCTGGCAGACCTTCCGCTACATCATTTTACCCAACCTGAGCACCGCGCTGCTGGCGGGCGGAATGCTGGCGTTTGCGCTGTCTTTCGATGAAATCATCGTCACCACCTTCACCGCCGGGCACGAGCGCACGCTGCCTATCTGGCTGCTCAATCAGCTGGGACGTCCGCGCGAAGTGCCGGTCACCAACGTGGTGGCGCTGTGCCTGATGGTACTGACCATGATCCCGATTTTGGGCGCATGGTATCTGACAAGAAACGGGTCTGATGTGGCCGGTGACGGCAAATAATAAGGAAAAAATAATGCAAACGAACATGCTGATTAATGGTGAGCTGGTTGCCGGAAAAGGGACGTCGTTGCCGGTTTACAACCCGCATAACGGGCAGGAAATAGTGCGACTGGCGCAGGCCAGCGAGCAGCAGACCAAACAGGCTGTCGATCTGGCGCACAAAGCTTTTACTGAATGGGGGCAAACCACGCCGAAAACCCGTTCTGAGTTGTTACTGGCGCTGGCCGATCGCATTGAAGCCAATGCTGAAGCCCTCGCGAAACTCGAATCGCTGAACTGCGGCAAACCTTTTCATCTGGCGCTGGGCGATGAAATTCCGGCGGTGGCCGATGTGTTTCGTTACTTTGCCGGTGCCAGCCGTTGCCTGAACGGACTGGCCAGCGGCGAGTATCTGACCGGTCATACTTCCATGATCCGCCGTGATCCGCTGGGAGTTATTGCTTCCATCGCGCCGTGGAATTATCCGCTGATGATGGCTGCCTGGAAAATTGCTCCGGCGCTGGCGGCGGGCAACTGTGTGGTGATCAAACCTTCTGAAATCACGCCGCTTACGGCGCTGAAGCTGGGCGAACTGGCGCAGGATTTGTTCCCGGCGGGTGTGCTGAATGTGTTGTTTGGCGACGGTCAGACGGTGGGTAACGCACTGACGCATCACGATAAAGTGCGGATGATTTCTCTGACCGGCTCGGTCGCAACCGGCGAGAAAATTGTAGCGCAGGCCACCAGTGGTATCAAACGCACGCATATGGAACTCGGTGGCAAAGCGCCGGTGATCGTGTTTGATGACGCGGATATCGATCAGGTGGTGGAAGGCGTGCGCACGTTCGGTTTCTACAACGCCGGACAAGACTGCACCGCGGCCTGTCGACTCTATGTGCAAAAAGGGGTTTATTCGCGGCTGGTCAACGCGCTCGGCGCAGCCGTTTCTACGATCAAACTCGGGACGGATGAAAGCGCCGAAATGGGGCCGCTGGTATCGGCTGCGCATTTAGAACGGGTGGAAGGTTTCGTGCAACGCGCAAAACAGCAGGCGCATATTCAGGTTGTCACCGGCGGCGAACGCGTGCGCGGTGAAGGCTATTATTTCCAGCCTACCGTGCTGGCGGGAGCGCGTCAGGAAGATGAAATTGTGCAGCGCGAAGTGTTCGGGCCGGTGGTCAGCATCACCGAATTCGATACCGAAGAGCAGGTTCTCGACTGGGCAAATGAATCGAATTACGGGCTGGCTTCGTCGGTCTGGACGCAAAACATCGGTCGTGCCCATCGCCTCAGCGCCCGTCTGCAATACGGTTGTACCTGGGTGAATACGCACTTCATGCTGGTCAGCGAAATGCCGCACGGCGGACAAAAGCAATCCGGTTACGGCAAGGATATGTCGATGTACGGACTGGAAGATTACACGGCAATCCGGCATGTGATGATAAAACACTAGCATCCGGCTTCGGCCGATTTACAGGGCTGGCGGCGTTCCCGCCAGCTTATTTCACATCAAATCTTTTTCGCCAGCAGCGTCGCAAACCGCAGTTTATAGCGGTTACCGTTTTCGTCGCGTTTATGCAGCTCGCCGACGTTTTCGTTGTACTTCACGATTTCCCAGCCACGGTAATACTCGCGCAGTTCTTCAGGCTGGAAGGTGAAAGGGAAGGGCAACGGGCACGGGAAATCCGGGCTGTCCATCGCGGCGACAATCAGGTTGTAGCCTCCGGTTTTTGTCGCAGCGTGCATATCCTGAATAATATGCGGGATGCTGTCGCGTTGCAGGAACATCATCACCACCGTTGAAAAGATAAAATCGTATTCGCCGGTAAAACGGTGCGTGTTCAGATCCTGCTCGCTGATATTGATGTGTTGCAGGGATTCTGCGGCAATAATGTCATGCACTTTTGCGACGCTCATCGCATTGTTGTCCCAGCCGGTGACATCAAAGCCTTTCAGGTTGAGATACAGCGAGTTACGTCCGCTGCCACACCCCAAATCCAGCGCTTTACCCGGCTGAACATAATTTACCGCGTTGAGAATTTCGGAATGGGTACGGGTCAGACCGTATTTTTCGGTGTAATAGTCTTCTGGTGCGAGGTGTTGTGTCATTCGCGGATTTCCTGAATAGTGAATCGTATACCCGCGATTATCCTCTAAAATAGAGTGCTGGCACCATGACTCTTAATGGGGCCTGCATCATATCCCGCCGGGTCATTTTTATAAGGAGATAACATGTCTGGTCCGTCCCCCGATAACAAGCATCCGATGGAGGGATTTCCTCAGGTCTGCTTCATCAAAAACACCGTCAGCAACCCCAATATTATTATTGGCGACTACACCTACTATGACGATCCTGTTGATTCAGAAGATTTCGAGCGCAACGTCCTTTATCACTTTCCTTTTATTGGCGATAAGCTGGTGATTGGAAAGTTCTGCGCGCTGGCCCGCGGGGTGAAATTCATCATGAACGGGGCGAATCACAAGCTCTCTGGCATTTCGACCTATCCGTTTCAGATATTTGGCAACGGATGGGAAAAGGTGATGCCTGCGGCAGAAGACCTGCCTTATAAAGGCGATACGGTGATCGGGAATGATGTGTGGATTGGCTATGAAGCGCTGTTTATGCCCGGCGTTAAGGTCGGGAACGGAGCCATTGTTTCATCGAAATCGGTGGTCACCGGTGATGTCCCTGCTTACGCCATCGTGGGAGGTAATCCGGCTAAGGTCATCAGATACCGTTTCGACAATGAGACGATCGCCCGCCTGGAGCAGATCGCCTGGTGGAACTGGCCAGCAGATAAAATTTCCACAAATCTGGCGTTGATCACCGCAGGTGACGTTGACGCGCTGGCCGCCTGCTGATTTTAGCGATCAGCGGATTGTGCGGTGATCCGTCTGCCGGTAAAGGTAACTGCCGGTGCCATGTACCGGATCACCTTCAAAACCGACTTTTTGCATGCCGATTTTCTCCAGCACACGCTGCGAAGCCAGATGATTTTCGCGCACGGTGGCGGAGATCCGCTCAAGATGCAGTTTTTCGAAACCTGCGTTCAGCGATGCGCTGGCAAACTCCGTTGCCAGCCCTTTTCCCCACGCGATGGTCGCAAAGCGATAGCCGAGAAATACCCGGTGATTTTCGTAGCCTTCGCGAACTCCCAGCCCACCGAAGCCGATAATCTCATCCGGCTTATGACTCAACGTTATCGCCCAATGGCCGAAACCGTGTTCCGGCCATTCCTGTAACCAGCCGCTAAGTTTTTCCTTCGCTGCCGCCATGTCTTTGAGCGGACCGCGCGGATTAAACAGATTAGTTTGCGGATCGCCGTAAATAGCAAAAAATGAACCGATGTCATCAGCCTCGACAGGCCGGAGCAACAACCGCGATGTTTCGAGGATCATAGTCAGCGTTTTCCTTCTGTTAGCTGAAGTAAATCTTAGACCGAGCGGGAAACTCCGCCATCTGTTTTTGCAAAAAATCAATAAACCGCCGCACCTTCTCAGGAACATGGCGGGTGTTGGGATACAACGCGAAAATGCCCTGTGTCGGGAACCGGTGATCGGGCAGCAAATGGCATAAACGCTGTGCATCGATTTCCGGTTGCACCAGCCAGTCGGGCAGCAATGCAACGCCTGCTCCTGCGAGCGCAAAAGATAACAACGCCGATGCGCTGTCGGCGGTCACGGCCGGAGGCGAAGAAACACGAAACGGAATTTGCTCCCCACGGGTATGGGTTACCGGCCAGCTCATTGGCAGCGGCAACCGGCTGTGCGCAATCCATGAAGCCTGGGCAAGCTCTTCCGGTGTTTGAATACTTCCTGATTGTTGCAAATATGCCGCAGAAGCGACCGGCAGGATTTCAAAACTCCCCAGCGTGGCGGCGTGGTGACTGGAATCGGCTAACTGACCGAGGCGGATCGCCAGATCGAAGCGTCCGGAAATCAGGTCATCGTGATTCGAGGACGCAACGTGCTGAATGCGCAGTTGCGGATGCAGCGCAGAAAACGCGGCCAGCGCCGGAACCACCACCCGCGCGCCGTATTCAGGCGTGCTGGTGATGCGCAGCTGTCCGCTCAGACCGCCGTGTTCCCGGCGTACGTCATCCAGTACCGATTCGGCTTCCTGCAATAAATCCTGACAGCGCTGATAAAAGCGTTCGCCCGATTCAGTTAGCGCCAGCCGCCGCGTGCTGCGGGTCAGCAACGCGACGCCGGTTTCGCTTTCCAGTTGTTTGACGTTGAAACTGACGACTGCCTTGGTCAGCCCGAGCGAAGCTGCCGCGCCAGTAAAACTGCCTGCGTTAACCACCGCCACGAAAATCTCCAGCCGCTGCAAATTCAGCATTTCATACTTCCTGATTGTCAAAATATTTTTGACAGTGTAACTGCGCCGCGCCCGTTTATCCCGGATAATATCTCCGTTAGATTGCACGTCTTAACTGATTATGGATGAGTGCAGATGAGTCACAGAGCGCGGGTTGCCGCGGTGTATTTGCTCGGTTTTATCGTTGATCTGATCAACATGTTTATCGCTAACGTGGCGTATCCCGGCATCGCACGGCAGTTTGATGCACCGGTCAGCGCGCTGGCGTGGGTCAGCACCGGATATATTCTCGGGCTGACGCTGGTTATCCCGCTCAGCCGCTGGCTGGCCGCACGTTTCGGGGCGCGCTGGATTTTCATCCTTTCACTGACGATTTTTATGCTTGCCTCTGTTGGCGCAGCAAGCGCCGGAAATCTGACCACGCTGATTGGCTGGCGGGTTTTGCAGGGGCTGGGCGGCGGATTATTGATCCCGCTCGGGCAGACGCTGACGTACGCGCTGTACCGCAGCCATGAACGCGCCAGACTGTCGGCAGTGATCATGCTGGTCGGGCTGCTGGCACCGGCGCTTTCTCCGGCCATCGGCGGCATTATCGTGGACAGTTTCAGCTGGCGCTGGGTGTTTATTGCCAGTCTGCCTCTGGCGCTGCTGGCCTGGGTGCTGGCACTGTGCTGGCTGCCACAAACGCCGCGGGAACCGGCGGAGCGGTTTGATGTGAAGGGATTCGCGCTGCTTAACAGCGGGCTGACGCTGGTGTTATGGGGGCTGACGTCGCTGGGTGAAAATAGTGAATGGCTGAGCGGCAGCGCATTCTTGCTGGCGGGCGCAGGGCTGATGGCGATGTTTGTTGGCGTATCCCAAAAACAGCCTGAGCCTTTGCTGGATCTGACGTTGATGAAAGATCCGCTGCTGCGCACCGGCATGCTGGTTTATCAGTGGGTTCCCGGCGTGTTTACCGGCGTCAGCCTGATCGCGATGCTGTATCTGCAAAATGAACATCATTTCTCGGCAACGCAGTCGGGTGGTCTGATGCTGCCCTGGTCGCTGGCGTCGTTTGCAGCCATCAGTTTTACCGGCAAAATGTTTAACCGGATCGGGCCGCGGGCGCTGTTTATTCCCGGCTGTCTGATACATGGCGCAGGTATTGGCTTGCTGGCGCTGCTCAGCGGGTTTCCCGCACAGCCTTGGCTGGCGATCGCCGCGTTTACGCTGATGGGTGCGGGCAGCAGTTTGTGCAGCAGCACGGCGCAAAGTGGCGCGTTTTTACATATTCAGACGGAGAAACTGGCCGATGCCAGCGCCTTGTGGAACATCAACCGCCAGCTAAGTTTTTGCCTGGGCGTGACGCTGGTCAGCGTGATGCTCAATATTTTGCAGATTTACCTCCCGCAATCTGCGTTCAGGCTGGCGTTCATTTTTGCCGCCGCCAGCGTTATTGTTCCGGTTATATTGTGTCTGCGGTTGCCGGGCCGTGAAATTGTGCAGGAACTGCATCAGCAGGAAGCTCAAAAGGAAAGAAGATGAATCGTTATGTGAAAGAAGTGTTTGATGCGCATGTGTTAATTCAGCGCTGGTTTACAGACTCCGCTGCACCTGAGCAGGTTTGTGATGAACTGCTGGCGCGGTTTAGTCCGGCCTATTCGATGGTAACCATCACCGGCCACCGGCTGGATCATCCGGCGTTATGTGCTTTTTTCAGGGCGCAGCGGGGCGCGAAAAGCGGGCTGAAGATTGAGGTCGAAAAGCCGGTGCTGATTGCTGAAAGTGAAAAAGGCGCGGTCGTTGCGTATCAGGAACGCCAGCAGTTGCCCGGTCAGCCGGAAACGCTGCGTTATTCGACGGTGTTGTTTGTGACGGATGCAGAAGGGAAAATTCTGTGGCGTCATTTGCATGAAACACCAGCCGCCTGATCGAGTATAAAAAAACGGCCTTCCGCGAGGAAAGCCGTTTGAGTCTGCAAAAGTGATTACTTCGTCAGGGTTTTTCTGACTTCGCTGACGTCTTTTGCGGTCACTGCCGGAGCATTGTTGCTCCAGCCCTGACGGATAAAGGTCGACAGTTGCGCCGCTTCTTCGTCCGTCAGACGGTTAGCAAAGCCCGGCATCACCAGCGTGGACGGTGCGCGCGCGGTGGACGGTTGCTGTGCGCCCGCCAAAATGGTGTGAATTAATCCGGTCGGGTCTTTGGCGTTCACAATCGTTGCCTGATCCAGCTGCGGGAACACGCCCGGTGCGCCTTTGCCGGTGACAAAGTGACAGGCACCGCAGTTATCCAGATACAAACGCTCGCCTTCGCTGAGATTTTTTGCCGCTGTCAGTTTGGCTTCGGTCGCGCTGGCTTTCTGCGTGTCCTCTGCCGGAACCGGCGGATTGCCGCCCAGGAATTTGATATACGCCGCGATGGCTTTCAGGTCGTCATCGGTCATGTGCGCGGTACTGTTTTCCACCACAGACGTCATTTCGCCGCCAACCGCCGCTTTGTCATTACGCCCTTTGCCCAGATAATCGACGATCTCCTGTTCATTCCAGTGCGCGACGCCGCGCAGGGAAGGGACGTCCCAGTTATTCAGGCTGCCGCCCGCCAGGAAATCAGAGTCGCTGCTGTCCAGCGCTTTCTCGTTCATACCGAAACCGCGCGGTGTATGGCAGCTGCCACAGTGACCGAGACTTTCCACCAGATACGCGCCACGGTTTATCTGCTCAGAAGCCCCCCCGATTGGCTTGAAAGGCTTATCCGAGGCAAACGCCCAGTTCCAGAAACGCATCCCCCAGCGCTGACTGAACGGGAAACTCAGATCCGTTTCCGGTGGTTGTTCCGCGCTCGGTTTTACGCCCTGCATAAAGTAAACATAGAGCGCGTGCATATCTTCGTCATTAATTTTGGCGTAATCCGGATAAGGCATCGCCGGATACAAACGGGTGCCGTCAGGCAGAACGCCTTTACGCACCGCATCCGAGAACTGCGCTTCGGTATAACCGCCAATGCCGTGGTCTTTATCTGGCGTAATGTTGGTGGAATAAATGGTGCCCAGATTAGAGTTGATCGCCAGTCCGCCGGAAAACGCCGGTTTGCCCGCGACCGTATGACACGCCCCGCAGTCGCCCAGACGCGCCACATATTCGCCCTGTTTGATCAGCGCTGCGTTATCGGATTTTGTATTGGTATCCGCCTGCGCGTTCGCCATAAAACCTGCTCCCAGCAGCAGAGCATTAGCGATAAATAAACTTTTAAGTTTCATCCTGTTCATCTCCGCTTATGCCTGAACCAGTGGGCCTGGGTTTTTCAGGTACTGATCTTTAATCGCCTGCGCCGCCATCAGGGTGATCGCGCCGATGGTGTCCGTCGGGTTGGCCTGGAAGTTTTGCGGGAACGCATTACCGCCCGGCACAAACACGTTATGTACATCCCAGCTTTGCAGGAACTTGTTCAGTGCCGAGGTTTTCGGGTTATCGCCCATCACTGCGCCGCCCACGTTATGCGTGGAAACGTATTTGGTCAGGTCAAAATGCGCGTCCATCGGCAGGAAACTTTCGCTGTAGCTGTCCGGGTTCAGCTCTTTGGTGATATTGCCGACGATGCCTTTCAGGTATTGCTGCAATTTGAGTTCGTTCTGTTTCCAGTCGAAGGTCATGCGCAGCAGCGGATAGCCGTATTCATCTTTGTAGTTCGGATCGAGATCCAGATAAATATCGCGATACGACTGGCAGGTCGTCGTGATGCTGATTTTCATCGAATGGCCGTACCATTCTTCCATCCCTTCTTTCCAGCCGGTGCCCCACGCAGGCGTGCCTTTTGGCAGCGAGGTGCTGATCGGTGTGCCGGTGGCCTGAGAACTGTGGATTTTCGCGCCGCCGATAAAGCCTAAAGATGGGCCGTCGAAGTTGCCCGGAGAGATGTCGTTGAACATCTGGCCGGTAGCGCCTGCGGTGGCGAACGGGTTGAAGTTTTTGTCTTTGAAGAACAGCGTCGAGCCGCCGTTACTCAGGAACGCATAGTTACGGCCAATCACGCCTTCTTCAGTGATCGGGTTGTACGGTTTGCCGATCCCGGACAGCAGCATCAGGCGCACGTTACAGAACTGGAAGCTGCTCAGCACCACGATTTTCGCAGGCTGGAAGCATTCATTGCCGTCTGCATCCATGTAGATCACGCCTTTGGCGGTTTTCTTATCATCGTGCAACTCGACTTTGAGCACGTTGGCATGGACTTCATAAGAGAAGTTATCCATGCGTTTCAGTGCGTCCATCACGGCGGTTTGCGGCGAGGCTTTTGAGTAGTTCAGGCAAGGATATTTACTGCAATAACCGCAGTAGTTACACGGCGCAATCTGGTTGCCGTAAGGGTTGGTCCACGCGCGGGACACGCAGGCCGACGGGTTCGGGAACGGGTGATAGCCCATCTTTTTGGTGACTTCAGCAAACATGCTGCTGTTGAGCGTATCTTCCAGCGCTGGCAGCGGATACGGCTCGGAACGTGGCCCTTCGAACGGGTCGCCGCCTTCCATAATCTGACCGCGCAGGTTACCGGTTTTACCGGACTGACCGCAAATGTGCTCAAACTTGGTGTAATACGGCTCGATTTCGTCCCACGTGAACGGGAAGTCCATGATCCGCATATCTTCCTGCAGGATGCCCGGCTTATACGCTTCGTCTGCATACGTTTTGAGCTTTAAATCGGTCGGCGTCGGGCGGATCAGTACCGCCGTCCAGTGCAGACCAGAACCACCGACGCCGGTACCCGGCGCAAACGCGCCCCATTTACGGGTCGGCAGGGCGGTTTCACTCATGTTGTAACGCACGGTGACCGCGGCTTCAGCCGGTGTCGCCATGACTTTGTTACGCACCGCATAAGCGTACTCGTCTGCCGGTTTCGGGTATGCAAATTCTTCGTAGCCGCGATCGCCGCCGCGTTCGAGGGCGCGAACGGTCAGGCCTGCCATCGCCAGTTCGATACTCATCAGCGAGCCAGCCCAGCCGAGGCCGACAACAACGACGTCGACTTCTGGTTTAGTTACTTTTGCCATCTTAAATCCTGTCAGTCATCAGAAAAGGGGAATTAGGGCGCGGCAATCAGGCACGCGCGCCTTGCAGGCTCACTGGCCCCAGCGGATACGGGACGTTGTGCTGCTTAACCCACTCGGTGAAACTGGCGCGAGCGCCGGGGAATCCGATGGCGATCCACGCCTTCATCCCTTTGTTTCCGCCGTAGATCGGATCTGCCAGATAACCGTGTTTGGTGTCTGAAAGCAGTTCGCTGAAGAATTGCGAAGCGACAAGATTCTCTTCGCCTGCGTCCGCAAACTTAATGCCGTTTTTCTGAAGCTGCGTCAGTACGTTGTCTTTGTCCTGATCGTTAAGCTCATGGAAGGCTTTCTGATGATTTTGCTGACACCAGCTGTTCGCGATACGAATGCCGGTTTTGTAGATTTGCTGCGGACGGAACGGGATCTGATATCCCATCGTCGCCGGTGCATGCACGTTGAACGGGCCCTGCATGTAAATTTCTTCACCGAAATCCCCGTGCATTTGCTGATCGATAAAAATCGGCACGTTGGTTTCGAGTGCGCCCGGCGCTTTACCTTTGCCGCCAGCAGGGATCAGACGGTCAGCGGCGGCCATAATAAATTGCCACTCATCGGCGCTGAAAAATATCGGTTTATAATCGAGCAAATCCGGGGCAGCCATTTCCGCAGCTTGTGCCGCTGACAGCCCTTTCATCATGATGGTCCCGACAGGCAAAGCCATCAGCGACCCAAGTAAAAACTTGCGACGGGTTGTTTTTTTTTGAAGGAGCATAGAATTACGACTCTCACATGCCTGATGTTAAGTTTGGGTTAATTATTATTATTTTTGGGTACAAGCCGATAATATCACCGCTACATTTAAAATAAATGAATAAATTCCACATGAACTATGAGGTGGGAAATATTCCAATGTTTTTTACAGGTTTAATTTGATTTAAAGTTCATTAAAAACAGTCAGATATGGCTTTGTTGGTGTGTGGTGAATGAGAGAAGGAATAGCATTGTTTATCAAAGTCTTCTTTATAATTCCATTGGCTGGATTTAGTTCAATCTAATTTCGAACGGAAAGTTTCTGTTATTTGTTGTTATGAATGTTAGCTAACATTTTTAACAAATGGGAATGGGTTTCAATTAGGGTGATATCTATTTGTGGGACAAAAGTGAAGTTGAAATAAGCTACAAGTTAACCCTTCCCCGGCAAAGAGAGGGTGAAGATGATTAACGACAACCTCCAATGAGGCTACCCGTTCACTTTAATCCCAAGAGGGATCCGGGAATGTGCTATCTCCGACTTTGTGCAAGGGGATAGCCGCTAACCCCGTGTTTAACTCCCGTAGAGACTCAGGGGGGCAAAATGATATCTTATATCGCTGCGTTTTAATGTTATGGAAAACCCGCACAATGTTAATGAAACTCCCTTCACGTCGCGTCGCCATTTTTGCTGCGGTGATGCTTACTGTTCTTATCACCGTCTCCTTGTTCTTCCTGCGCAGCGCGCCGGTCCCGGAGTATGTCACGGCTCCGGTGCGTAAAGGGGATATTGAAAATACCGTACTGGCTACCGGCCGAATCGATGCGATTGAGCGCGTTAACGTCGGTGCTCAGGTCTCAGGCCAGGTAAAATCGCTGAAAGTTAAGCCTGGCGATCAGGTCATTAAAGGGCAACCGATAGCTGACATTGACGATGTGCCGCAGCGTAATGATTTGCGCACCGCAGAAGCCGCACTTAACGTGGTCAAAGCCGATCTGCAAGCCAAGCAGGCGCTCTTAAAACAGGCTGAACTCCGTTACAAACGGCAGCGGCAGATGCTTAACCAAGAAGCCAGCTCACGTGAAGATTTTGAGTCCGCAGAAGCCACGCTGGCGACCACGCGTGCGGAGCTACTGTCGCTAAACGCGCGTCTGGTGCAGGCGCAGATCGAGGTGGATAAGAAAAAGGTCGACCTGAGCTATACACGTGTCGTCGCGCCGATGGACGGCATCGTTATCGCAGTAGTGACCCAGCAAGGGCAGACGGTTAACTCCAGCCAAAGTGCACCGACAATTATCAAGCTTGCACGACTGGATGTGATGACCATTAAGGCGCAGATCTCTGAGGCCGATATCACCCGTATTTTCATCGGCCAAAAAGCGCGCTTCACCATTTTCTCGGAACCTGACAAAGAGTATGACGCGATACTGCGCACCGTTGAACTGGCGCCGGAATCGGTAATGAAAGACGACACGCTTGCCAGCAGCAGTTCGGCATCAGGCTCAGGTACCTCGAATGCGTCCGTCTACTACAACGCGCTGCTGGACGTGCCCAATCCGGAAAACCGGCTGCGAATTGCCATGACTGCTCAGGTCACGCTGCTTGCCGGTGAAGGTAAAAATACGCTTCTGGTGCCCATTCAGGCGGTGCATAAAGCAGATGGCAATAAGCAGCAGGTGCAGGTTTTGACAAGTAACGGCAAGCTTGAAACCCGACAGGTAAAAACCGGAATAACCAACAGCGTGGATATTGAGATCCTTGATGGCGTGAAAGTCGGGGAAAAGGTGGTGCTGTCGCAGCCGGGTGAAAAAGCACCTGGGGAAGGGTTCGTGCTGTGAGCAATATTATTGAGCTTAACGGTATTAGCCGTACCTACCGTAATGGTGGCCAGACGCTTACCGTCCTCAAAGAGGTGAGTCTGACGATCGCGGCAGGTGAACTGGTGGCGATTATCGGCGCCTCAGGGTCGGGTAAATCGACCCTGATGAACATCATGGGTTGCCTTGATGTCCCCGACAGCGGGGATTATTACATCGGCGGGCAAAATGCTGCCCAGCTTTCACCGGATGAGCTTGCAAGAATACGCCGGGAACATATCGGCTTTATCTTCCAGCGCTATCATTTGATGCCAGACCTCAGCGCACTGGGCAATGTTGAGATCCCTGCGATTTACGCCAACAGCGGGCGTGACCAGCGTCGGCTGCGAGCCGCAGCACTGCTGGGCAGGCTCGGGCTGGAAGGGCGGGAGCATCATAAACCCGGTGAACTTTCCGGCGGTCAGCAACAGCGCGTCAGTATTGCCCGCTCGCTGATTAATGGCGGGGAGATAATTCTGGCGGACGAACCGACCGGTGCGCTGGATTCACAGTCAGGGCAGGAAGTGCTGGCCATCCTCAGCGAACTTCACCAGCGGGGTCATACCGTGGTGATAGTGACCCACGACATGAAGGTGGCGCAACATGCTCAGCGGATTATCGAACTGCGCGACGGCGAAATTATCTCAGACAGCGGCAGCCGCCTGACCGCGACGGAAAAACTGCCGCCCGCCAACAGGACCCGGCAAAGTCGTTGGCAAAGTTTTCTCGATCGTACACGTGAATCGCTGGGAATGGCGCTGAAAGCGATGAACGCACACCGTTTACGCACAACCTTAACCATGACCGGAATTATTTTCGGCATCGCTGCCGTGGTCACAGTGGTGGCGCTCGGTGAAGGGGCGAAGCAGCGGACGCTGGAGAATATTAAAGATCTGGGCACCAACGTAGTGAGCATTTATCCCGGGAGCGATTTCTTCGACGACAGCGCCGAAAGCATTCGTACGCTGGTGCCTGCAGATGCTGCAGCACTGGCGAAGCAGGGATTTATTGACAGCGTAAGCCCGGAAGTCAGTGCCTCAGACACCATTCGTTTTCGCGGAAAATCCGCAACCGCCTCAATCAATGGCGTTGGGCGAGATCACTTCCGCGTTAATGGCATCGAGATTTTGCAGGGGGCAACGTTCAGGGACGATCGTAACGCCCTGCAGGAAGTGATCATCGATGAAAATGCCCGCATAGCGTTATTTGATGAGGCGGGGTTAAAGGCGCTGGGGCAAATTGTATTCCTCGGTTCCGTTCCTGCACGCGTTGTGGGCATCGCTAAGAGCAATAACCGTAGCTATGCACCTAACCGTATTACCGTGTGGATGCCCTACAGTACGGTAATGTACCGAATGGCAGGTAAACCGGTACTGACCAGCATCAGCGTCCGGCTGAAGGACAATGTGGCTAACGAGGCCGCTGTCAGTGCTATATCTCAGCTGTTGACACAGCGTCACCGCGTAAAAGACTTCCAGCTTTATAATTTTGAACAGATAAGAAAATCCATCGAAAGTACTTCGATGACTTTCAGCATTTTGATTCTTATGGTTGCCTGCATCTCACTGATGATCGGCAGTATTGGGGTGATGAACATCATGCTGGTGTCCGTTACCGAACGTACCCATGAAATTGGCGTGCGGATGGCGGTGGGAGCGCGTCGAAGCGATATCATGCAGCAATTTATGATTGAGGCCGTCCTGGTGTGCCTGATAGGGGGGGCATTAGGCATCGCGCTGTCGTATGCCGCAGGCGCTCTTTTCACCGCACTGGCAGGCGGAATGTTTACCGCCATCTATTCCTGGCAGGCTGCTGCCGCCGCATTTGTCTGTTCAACAATCATTGGCATGATCTTCGGTTATCTCCCCGCCCGCAAGGCGGCAAGGATGGATCCGGTCGCTTCACTGGCCAGCGAGTAACCTATGAAAATATTATCCCCTTTGGCTTTATGCCTTGCCGCCACGCTCAGCGCAGGCTGCGCAAACTTACTAAAAAGCGACTATCACGCGCCTGCCGTAGAGTATCCGGCCAGCTGGTATCACGACGATGCCGACGGGGAGTCCGCACCGTTTGACTGGAACGCGTTTAATGACCCCCTGCTTGATAGCTGGTTACGCCAGGTGATGGCAAGCAATAATGACGTGGCTTTAGCCGTGTTAAGGATGTACCGGGCAAGGCTTGACGCCGAGAGAGTGGGCATTGCAAGCGATCCTGGGTTAAAAGGGACGCTGGGCATGGACAGCAGAAAACCACTTAGCGGCGCATCTGGCTGGGAAAAGGGCAGCTCCACCACTCTGAATACCAGTTATGAACTGGATCTGTGGGGCAAAATAGCCCGGCAGCGAGATGCCGCGGTTTGGGCAAGTCAGGCCACAGAAGAGGATCTGCGTGCAGCACGCCTGACCTTGCTCTCAGAGGCCAGTGACAACTACTGGCGCATTGGTTTTATTAACCAACAGATAAGCGTCCTTCAGCAGAGCATCGGTTATGCAAAAGAAACGCTACGCCTGGCGATGGCTCGCTACCACGCGGGTGGTGCTTCATCACTTGATGTGGTTGATGCCCGGCAAAGCTTGCTGACCCAGGAAAACAGACTCACCGGGCTGCAGCGTGAACGTTTGCAGGCGTTGAATCAGCAGGCGGTATTGCTGGGTACCGCGCCAGGCAGCCCCGTGGCTGAACCGATGACGTTGCCAAAAGGGGGAATGCCCGCGGTTAATGCGAACATTCCGGCGAGCGTGCTGAGACACCGACCCGATATCAGTGCTAAAGAGTGGCGGGTGCGTGAAGCTCTGGCCACCGTTGATATCAGGCGCACCGAATTCTATCCCGCTTTCAGTCTGACCGGTTCTCTGGGTACCAGCAGCAGCTCGCTGATGGCTTTCCTGCAAAATCCTGTCGGTTCCGTTGGCGCCAACCTGACACTGCCGTTTCTCGAGTGGAGGCAACAGGGCGTGGAAGTAAAAATTGCCCGCAACGACTACGAACAGCGATTACTGGAGTTTAAGCAGTCGCTTTATAAAGCGATGAGCAGTATTGAAGACGAGCTGTCCCTGCGTAACCAGTTACTGGCGCAGGAAAAAAGGCTGCATGAAGGACTTGAACTGGCAAGGGAGTCTGAGCGACTGAACGAAGTACGATATCGCCAGGGCGCTGTGCCGGTCTCATTTTGGCTTGATGCTCAGGAGAAGCGCCGCCAGGCGGAGCTATCACTGGATGAAAACCGCTTTAATCAGTTCCAAAATCTGGCGAAAATCTATCTGGAATTCGGGGGTTCGGCGACGTTCCCATAAATACGGATAACTCATTTCTTAATAGGATGGAACGGATCCCCGTGGGTATATCCATCCTAATAGAGATGACGTCAGCCTGGAGGCGTGCTTTTTAGCGAACTGCGACACCTCTGAGTGGAGTGAAAGTGCTTTTGGCAAATGCACAGATCAAATAGCTTTTCATATGGGCACGGAGTACCAGATTTCTCCTTTAACCCTTTCTCCCATCTCTTATTTCGCTTCGTCGTTGAGGGTTCTGGTCTTCCAGCAGCGGTAAATGCTCCTTATCCATTTAAACGGCAGAGCCCGGATGGGTGATTGATGCGATTCCCCTTTGTCTCGCGGGTCGCTGACGCATAGCGCCCGGCGGATATCCATTGATGCGCTTAAAAGCTCTGCTAAACGCTGCCTGTGAGGCATAACCGAGGCGAAGAGCAACGGTGTCAATTGAGATCTTATCGTGAATAATCCAGTGACTTGCGATGCGCATTCGCACCTCCCTTGCATAGCGCTGGGGAGGTATGCCGATGATTGATTTGAAGCGTTCAGCAAAAACAGAACGTGACACATGCGACTGTGCAGCGAGCTCTGCAACAGACCACTCCCGACTCGTATCGCGATGAATGGCCAGAATAGCACGGGCGAGTCGGGGATCACGTAACGCAGCGATCAGGCCAGCGGCGTTCTCGCTGCCGTTTTCGATCCATCCACGCACAATCATGGCGGCCGCCACTTCTGCGAGGCGTGCCAGAATGCCCGCAAATCCTGCGCGTCCGGAACAGATTTCAAATTTCATCGCGCCCAGTATGGGAACCAGTCCCGGATAGATCTGTTCATTTGCCTCAACCACTATGGCTTGCGGCATCAGTTTACCAAGACCCTGCATTCCACCAAGATCGAACTCCATACAGCCATAAAACAGAACCGTGCTGGGTGTCGGATGCGAACTCGGACAAGTATTGATTCCGCTGACGGCCTCGCCCAAAGGTGCAAAGCCTAACGTGTCGATATGTTGAAATGAACAGCTGACATCCGATAAAAGCTGATGCTCCTCACCCTGCGGCATAAATACCATGCTTCCGGCTTTCAGTTCGTGCAACGTCCCGTCGCGCGTACGAAGCACAGCAGTGCCCACAGCGATGTAATGAAAATAGGCATGTCCCGGTCTGTTGCTAAAACCGACGCCAAATTCAGAGCCAGTCTGTAAACGGCGATACTGCACGCCACGCAGGCGCATTTCCAGCAGCAGTTCACTGATGAGCTCGGATGACAGGGCAAAATGTTTATTCACATACATAATCGGCGTTTCGGGTAAAAAATCAGGATGTGGCATCATAGATCGTCCAGCTGCTCAACTCTAGACTTGGCATTGTGATTTTTACTCCAAGAAGAGTGTGTTATGAGAAATGAAGCAACTGAAGCTGTATCCGCGAGTTTGAAGAGGGCGGAACCCAAAGAGTCTGCATGGATGGCCGTGATATCACTGACGATGGGTGTGTTTGGCTTGCTAACTGCAGAATATCTTCCTGCCAGCCTGTTGACACCCATGGCCGCCGATCTCGGTGTGACCGAAGCTCTGGCTGGTCAGTCTGTAACGGTAACGGCGGTGGTGGCCCTGTTTGCGGGTCTGATGGTTCCCCGCCTGACGCGTAATTATGATCGCCGAAATGTTTTGCTGGGTTTTACCGTGCTGATGATTGCCTCCAACCTGCTTGTCGCACTTTCATCCAGTCTGGCTGTTCTGTTAGTCATGCGCATTTTGCTGGGCATCGCGCTGGGAGGTTTCTGGAGTATGGCTGCTGCCGTAGCGATGCGGCTGGTCCCTGCTAAAAGCGTTCCGCGTGCTCTCTCCATTATTTTTAGCGGTATTGCTGTCGGTACTGTGGTTTCGATCCCGCTGGGGAGCTATTTAGGTGGGCTTTATGGCTGGCGTAGTGCTTTTATCGCTGCAACCGCAGTCGGCGTGCTGACACTGATCTTTCAGCTGTTTACCCTTCCTGGAATGGCGCCGCGTAGAATGACGATAACGTCATCTGTCATGGATTTACTCCGCCGCCCAGGCATTGCGATGGGAATGACGGGGTGTGTAATCGCCCATACGGGTCAGTATGCGCTGTTTACCTATATTCGCCCGGCGCTTGAAAATATTGCCCAACTCGATGTGGATCGTTTGTCTTTGATACTGCTTGGATTTGGCATCGCTAATTTTATCGGTACGCTGCTGGCCGGGTGGCTGATGGAGAGAAGCCTGCGTCTTACCCTGATACTCATGCCAGCACTTGTCGGTTTCGCGGCATTAAGCATGATTTTGCTGCCACTGGAGGAAAAGGGATTAATGTTTTTCGTCGCGTTGTGGGGGATGGCATTTGGTGGCGTACCGGTTGCGTGGTCAAGCTGGGTAGCGCGTTCGGTTCCCGATCAGGCTGAAACCGCTGGCGGCATGGTAGTCGCAGCCGTTCAGTCCTCAATTGCTGCGGGTGCGGCGTTGGGAGGATTACTCTTTGGTATCAGCGGTGCAACAGGTGTTTTCATCACCGCCAGTTGCATCATGTTTTTTGCCACGCTCGTTATTGGACTAAAGGTGAGGGGCGCGCTGACCTGACCACCAGACCAGGTAGCGAGTGAAGGGTAACCTATCAATTAAGCCTGGTTATCGGGTGGTGGTCCCCACCCCTAAGCAAAGAGTGGGGGACTGTTAATGTCTGCCCCCAAGATCGCGGTCGCCTGATGTGCCGCGAATCATCCGGGTGAGTTCTTCGCAGCGGATGATCTTTCCAGATGACAACGTGAAGCGGGCAAAAACTTCAAATTCACAGTGTTCACCCTGAATTTTTGCTGCGTTGACATGATGGTGTGTAAACACCGTCTGATCCTCCGTGACAGCTGACAGAACAGAGACTTTTATTTGTGTGGTCTGTGATTTAAGCAGCGCCATATGCTGAATAAATTCGCGGTAATCGAGCCGGTGACCATCGACCACCTGCTGATAGCCCGGATCAAAGTAAAGGGCAATTTCATGCTCGCTGTGTTCAGGGCTGCAGACCACGTTTTGCAGTGCATCAATGACTGTCTGAGTTGTCTTTTTCATCGGTTCCTCCATTTTGAGAACAGTAAGAGTACGGGAAGAGCGGATGAGGGTATTATCCGTATCTGGACAAGATATACGGTTAACCGGCCAGAAGATGAAAATTGAAAGATTCGACTACGACAGTCTGCATTCGACGCCCTGGCATAAACACGCATCCGGTCAGCTGTACTGGTTGAGTCATGGCATTCTTGTCATTGAAACGACGTCAGTACAGTGGACTGTCACACCGGGATCACTGGGATGGTTTCCCGCTGATGTCAGCCACAGCGCCTGGGTTCCGGCAGGCGTGAAAGGTCAAAGCCTTTACCTTGAACCTGCTTCCTGCTCACCGTTTCCCGCTCATCCGGGTGTCTATGGGGCAGATGCCTTCGTGATGGCGATTTTGGAACGCCTGTGCCGGGAAGGTGATCTTTCATCCCCTGCGGAATATCAAAGCCATCTTCTCAAATTATTAGGCTTTGAAATTGCCGGAGCTCCTGACTTGCCGCTTCAGTTGACGTTGCCCGTCGATCGCCGGGCGCGTAATGTCGCGAATCAATTACTGAAAAACCCGGCATGCGAGCTGGACCAGACGCAGCTTGCCCAACAATGGGGGCTCAGCGTTCGCAACCTGAGTCGTTTGTTTACTCAACAAACCGGCCTCAGTTTTAGCCAGTGGAGACAGCAGGCAAAAGTTGTCACTTCATTGCAATGGGTGCTTGCCGGCTTGCCGGTCAGCGAGGTGGCGTTAAGAAGTGGTTACAGCAACGTCAGTGCTTATATCGACGTCTTCCGGCAACGTTTTGGAAAGACGCCGGGGCAGTTTCAAAATGCCCTCCTTCGCACGGAGAGTCGACAAAAGGCATCAGGCTGATTCCCTGATAACAAGCCGGTAGCCGATATCGACTATAGGTTCCTCAACCGCGATGCCTTCGATTTTATCCGCCAGCATGTCCGCCGCGCGGATGCCTGAATCCCATTTATCGACGCTGACGGTGGTAATGGCAGGGCGGTTGTGTGCAGCAAAATTCAAATCCGCAAAACCGATCACCGAGAAATCATCGGGAACACGTAAGCCATGCGCTTCAGCTTCCATAATGGCGCCCTGGGCCAGGGTGTCGGAACTGCAAATGATGGCGTCGAACCGGTGACCGCTCTCAAGCAACTGGCGCAGTGCCTGGCGTCCGACTTCCATATTAGCGGGACGTGAGACAATCACTTCTTTTATGTCGTGCTCAGGAATTGCCCGCAATACGCTTATCGCTCCGTTTTTACGTACCATCGCGCGGCGGTCTGAGGCGCAGATAAAACCAAAATGCGTAAACCCTTTAGCGGCGAAGTATTCCCCGATGGCATTACCGACTTTTTCATGCGAGAAGCCAATCAGCATATCAATCGGTGTTGGCGTGAGATCCCAAATCTCTACCACCGGAATATTGGCGTTAAGAATGATTCTTTTCAGTTCTGACGTGTGATGAATACCGGTCAGCACGATGCCATCCGGCCGGCGGGAAAGCAGCGTCGAGACAATATCGGTTTCGTCTTCCGGCTCGTAGCCGACAATACACAGCAACATGTGGTAACCGCGTGCCGCCAGCTGATCGCTGATCGCCTGAACGGTATCGACAAACATGTTGTTGTTAATTTGTGGCACCACCACGGCAATGAGTTTGGTGCGGCTGGTCGCCAGTCCACCGGCCAGCATATTCGGGATGTATCCGGTGCTGTTGACCGCTTCCATCACGCGCGCGATGGTCGCAGGGCGAACGACTTTGGGATTGTTTAAGGCGCGGCTGACTGTCATCGGAGAAAGTCCGGCAGCCTGGGCGACATCTTCGAGCGTAGCCGTACGGGAACGGCCTTTTTGGGTTTTTATTTTAGTATTCAAAACGTTGTTCACTGATGTCCGGGGATCGATACAAGAATGTTTGCGCAAACATTCTTAGTTTCTCATAACATAACCGGCTTAGGTAGGCTTAAATGTTAATTTGTTGTTGCTTCATGGGCGCCGCAATCTTATTTATCCCCGCGAATTATTTGCCCAAAACGTGAAGGGAGTCATAGGCGTTGGTCAAGGAGAGACAATTTTGGTTAGTTGAGAATTATCCCCTGCCTAAGCGATGCCGTATACTCCATTCAGGCAGAGACAATAGGTCATTTTCATCGATTGGCTTTGAAAGCATTCTTACTGGTTTACCAGGAACCGTTGTCGGAGCTGTAATTTATTCGGGATATGAGGGTTTCATCATGGAAAAGAAAGTCATTTATTTGTTTTGTTCCGCCGGAATGTCTACCTCGTTGCTGGTTTCTAAAATGAAAGTCCAGGCCGAGAAATATGAAGTACCGGTCATTATCGAAGCATTCCCAGAAACACTGGCTGCCGAAAAAGGTGCCGCCGCAGATGTGGTGTTACTCGGACCACAAATTGCCTACATGCTCGACGAAATCAAAAAAGTATTACCGGGCAAACCGGTTGAAGTGATCGATTCTGCTCTGTACGGCAAAATTGATGGGTTAGGTGTACTGAAAGCAGCGGTTGCTGCGATCAAAAAAGCAGCAGCGCAGTAATTTACCGTTTTTCCTTATTTTTAAATTGAACGTCTTTATATTGAAATTTTTAAGTCAAAGAGAACTCCAGTCAAAGAGCGAATTTCATACCCTGGCCGCCGGATGGCGGCATTAAAGGAAAATCCCAATGAGCAAAGCCATTGATTCACTTGAAAAGATACTTCTTCCTTTTGCCGTCAAAATAGGTAAACAGCCGCATATTAATGCCATCAAAAATGGTTTTATCAAATTAATGCCGCTGACCCTGGCTGGCGCCATGTTCGTTTTAATTAATAACGTATTTCTGAACTTCGGTGCCGGTTCCTTCTTTTATTCTCTGGGCGTACGTTTAGACCCATCAACCATTGAAACGCTGGCCGGTTTAAAAACGATTGGTATTAATGTCTATAACGGAACGTTAGGTATTATGTCGCTAATGGCACCGTTCTTTATCGGTATGGCATTAGCAGAAGAACGAAAAGTCGATTCGCTTTCCGCAGGCTTATTAGCTGTCGCCGCATTTATGACGGTTACCCCTTATAGCGTGGGTGAAGCTTATGCGGTCGGTGCAAATTGGTTAGGCGGCGCGAATATTATTTCAGGCATGATAATCGGTCTGGTTGTCGCCGAAATGTTCACCTTTGTTATTCGCAGAAACTGGGTGATTACGTTACCCGCGAGCGTTCCGACGTCGGTTTCCCGTTCATTCTCTGCGTTAATTCCGGGCTTTATTATTCTGTTCTTCTTCGGGGTCATTTCCTGGTTGCTGGGATTATACGGTCATAACTTCCACCAGATTATTATGGATTCTATTTCCAAACCTCTGGCGGCGATGGGCAGCGTAGTCGGCTGGGCGTATGTGATTTTCAACTCCCTGCTGTGGTTCTTCGGTGTGCATGGTTCACTGGCGCTGACCGCACTGGACAACGGCATCATGACGCCTTGGGCACTGGAAAACATTGCGTTGTATACCGAGTACGGTTCTGTCAGCGCAGCGATTGACGCGGGTAAAACCTTCCACTTCTGGGCCAAACCGATGCTGGATTCCTACATCCTGCTGGGCGGTTCCGGAGCGACGCTGGGTCTGATTATCGCCATCTTTATCGCATCACGCCGTGCAGATCACCGCCAGGTCGCGAAGCTTGCGCTGCCGTCAGGCATCTTCCAGATTAACGAACCTATCCTGTTCGGCCTGCCGATTATCATGAACCCGGTGATGTTTATTCCGTTCGTGCTGGTTCAGCCGATTCTGGCTGCGATTACGCTGGCGGCTTACAGCATGGGGATTATTCCACCGGTGACGAACCTTGCGCCATGGACCATGCCGACGGGGCTGGGTGCTTTCTTTAACAGTAACGGCAGCATCGCCGCCTTGTTAGTGGCTCTGTTCAACCTTGGTATCGCCACGCTGGTTTATATGCCTTTCGTAATCTTGTCGAACAAAGCGCAGGCGATAATCGAGGAAGAAGAAAGCGAAGAAGACATTGCCGCAGCACTGAAATTTTAATCTGAACGGACAGCGGCGGGGCAAGCTTCCTGCCGCTACCCGGTAAATCACGGAGAGATAAAAATGATGGATTTAGACAGCATTGTTGATACCGAAAGCGAACTGCAGGATTTAGAAGAAGTGGTGATGGGGCTGATTATTAACTCCGGACAGGCCCGCAGCCTGGCGTATTCAGCACTGAAAAAAGCTAAAGAAGGCGATTTTGAGCAGGCGCGTGCAGTGATGGCGCAATCGAGAATGGCGCTCAATGAAGCCCATCTGATACAGACCAAACTGATTGAAGAAGATCAGGGCGAAGGCAAAACCAAAGTCAGCCTGGTGCTGGTTCACGCGCAGGATCACCTGATGACATCCATGCTCGCCCGCGAACTGATTGCAGAACTCATTGAGCTTCATGAGAAAATAAAATAACGTAGGGAACCATAATGCAGCCACCGGTACTCAGTATGGAAATTAAGACAGCGCGCGAAAATCAACTCTTCGACGGTCAGAATTTCCACATGTTTATCTACAACAAGGTAGAAAGCATCTCCGGGTTGCATGAGCATGACTACTATGAGTTCACCATCGTCCTGACTGGCCGGTATTTTCAACACGTTAACGGCAAACGGGTACTTTTAGAACGTGGCGATTTCGTTTTCATCCCGTTAGGTTCTAACCATCAAAGTTTTTATGAATTTGGTGCCACCCGGATTTTAAATGTTGGGATCAGTAAAGCTTTTTTCGAGCAACATTATTTATCTTTATTACCTGCCAGATTTGTTGCATCGCAGGTCTATCAGATAAAAACGGAATTCCTGGCTTATATTGAGTCGGTCATTGCTTCACTGAATTTCCGCAACGGTGAATTCAATGAATTTCTGGAGATGGTGACGTTTTATATTGTTAACCGCTTACGTCATCACCGTGAATCAGAAGTGACGCCTGATATTCCAGTCTGGCTGAAAACGGCGATTGAGAAAATGCATGATAAAGCGCGCTTCGGTGATAAAGCATTATCCAATATGGTGGAGCTTTCCGGGAAGTCGCAGGAATACCTGACGCGCGCGACGCAGCGACATTATGGCAAAACGCCGATGCAGATTATAAATGAAATCCGTATTGATTTTGCCAAAAAACAGCTGGAGATCACCAACTACTCGGTCACGGATATTGCTTTTGATTCCGGTTACAGTAGCCCGAGTATGTTTATTAAAAACTTTAAAAAGCTGACTTCTTTTACGCCGAACCATTACCGGAAGAAGTTGTGCAGTATTAATTAATGTCGGTTCATTCAACAATATTTCTGTATTAATTTGCAGTGCATGATTATTGCACGGGAGTCCCTATGACTAAAAAACTGAAAGTCGTCACTATTGGTGGCGGGAGCAGCTATACCCCGGAATTACTGGAAGGCTTTATTAAACGCTACGCAGAATTACCGATCACTGAATTATGGCTGGTGGATGTCGAAGGCGGAAAAGAGAAGCAGGATATTATCTTCAATCTCTGCCAGCGTATGGTGGAACGCGCCGGTGTGCCGATTGTCATGCATAAAACGCTGAACCGCCGCGAAGCACTGGTAGACGCCGATTTCGTCACCACGCAACTGCGCGTCGGTCAGTTAAAAGCGCGTGAACTTGATGAACGTATTCCGCTGAGTCACGGCTATCTGGGGCAGGAGACCAACGGCGCAGGTGGCTTGTTTAAAGGGTTGCGTACCATTCCGGTGATTTTTGACATCATTAAAGATGTCGAAGAAATCTGCCCGGACGCCTGGGTGATCAACTTCACCAACCCGGCCGGTATGGTCACTGAAGCGGTATTCCGTCACACCAAATTCAAAAAATTCATCGGCGTGTGCAACATCCCTGTCGGCATGAAAATGTTCATTCAGGATGTACTGAAACTGACGCCGCAGGATGACTTGTCCATTGACCTCTTTGGCCTGAACCACATGGTGTTCATCAAAGATGTCATTGTGAACGGCGAATCACGTTTTGACGAACTGCTCGACGGTGTGGCTTCCGGCACACTGACCGCCGGTTCGGTGAAAAACATCTTCGACCTGCCGTTCAGCGAAGGCCTGATCCGCTCTCTGAATCTGCTGCCGTGTTCTTACCTGTTGTACTACTTCAAGCAGAAAGAGATGCTGGCGATTGAAATGGGTGAGTTCTACAAAGGCGGCGCGCGTGCCACTGTGGTGCAAAAAGTCGAGAAGCAGCTGTTCGATTTGTACAAAAATCCTGATCTGAACGTGAAGCCAAAAGAGCTGGAACTTCGCGGCGGCGCTTATTATTCCGATGCGGCGTGTGAAGTGATCAGCGCGATTTATAACGACAAGCAAACTGAACAGTACGTCAATTTCCCGCACAACGGGCATATTGATAATATTCCGGCTGACTGGGCGGTGGAAATGACCTGCACCATCGGGCGTGACGGCGCAAAACCCCATCCGCGCATCACGCACTTCGACGAAAAAGTGCTGGGGCTTATCTACACCATCAAAGGTTTTGAGATTGCTGCAAGCAATGCCGCCATCAGCGGCGAGCTGAACGATGTGCTGCTGGCGATGAACCTCAGCCCGCTGATCCATTCCGATAAAGATGCCGAAATACTGGCACGCGAAATGTTGCTGGCACATGAAAAACTGCTGCCGAATTTTGCAAAAACCATTGCCGCGTTAAAATAACCCATCGCCTTCCCGCAAGGGAAGGCTCTCCGGAAGGGGTGTTTATGGATAAATTACTGATTGTGAACGCGGACGACTTCGGGCTTTGCAAAGCACAAAATTACGGGATCATTGAGGCGTTTACTCACGGCGTGGTGCGATCTACCACGGCGATGATGAATGCGTCGGGCATCGAACACGCCGCCGTACTCAGCAAAGTCAGTCCGCAACTGAGCGTCGGGATGCATTTTGTCCTGACGTTAGGTCGTCCACTTTCGCCTATGCCAAATCTGACCCGTGAAGGCGAGCTGGGCAAATGGATCTGGAAAATGGCCGAGGCCGGAACCCTGCCGCTGGATGAAATCGCCCGTGAACTGGAATGTCAGTTCAGTCGTTTTATCGAGCTGTTTGGCAAAATGCCGACACATATCGACAGTCACCACCACGTGCATATGTTTGCGGAAATATTCCCTATAGTGGAAGCGTTCGCGAAAGAGAAGGGCGTTCCGGTGCGTATTGACCGTGACGAAGTCCGCAAGGGTGAAATTGCTCTGTGTGGCGCGAAAAGTACCGACGGTTTCGACAGCACGTTCTACGGCGATGCCATTTCAGAAGCGCTGTTTCTGCAAACGCTGGACAATGCGACGCAGCGCGGCAATCGCTCTGTTGAGATCATGACGCATCCATCGTTTATTGATAACACCATTCTGGCGAGTAAATATTGCTATCCGCGTCTGGCAGAACTGGATGTGCTGACGTCAGAAACGCTGAAGTCCGCCATTACAGAACGCGGATTCCGGCTGGGATCGTTTAAAGATTTATGACCGGAATGCCCCTGCCGCTGGCATAAATGTCAGAGGTCAGGGGCACGCCTGAGAGGCGGCTACGGGTACAGCGGGACAATATTTTTCGACAGATCACCCATCTCGTTGCCGATGTTCAGACGAGAAAGCAACAATTGGGCCTGCTCTCTAAATTCACTTATTGTCTGCAGATGTGGTTTTCTGGCTGCATAAATGACGACATTCCCACTCGGCACCCGGCAATAAAGTACCTCACCAAATACCTCCCGCAGTGCGCAAGATAATGCGCTTCCGGCTCGTGGCACCTCGTAATAATTCAGCACAAGCCAGCCCTGATCGCTCAATTTTTCCAGACACAATCTCAGAAAAGCTTCTGTACCCTGACGTGGCTCCATCGAAAAGGCTGAGTACAGATCTGAGAAAATCAGATCGTACTGATGCGTATGCTCTCTGCGCAAATAATGTTCTGCGTCTTCAATGTAATAAGAGATTTTGTCCGACCCGGGCAACGTAAACCATTCCTGCGCGACGGATAACACACCCGCTCTCAGCTCAACCACATCCATAATCCGCTGTTCATCAAGAGTATGAAGCGCGCGCAGTAATGCGCCTCCGCCAAGTCCGAGCAGAAGCGCAGTCCGCCCGGAAGTAAACGCAGTCGCCATCAACATGGCTTTGGAATAGTGATGAACAGGCAAATTAACGTCTTTTTTGAGCATTTTGCTCTGCTCGTTAATGCCTTCAAAACGCAATATCCGGTGCTCTTCTGTGTCCGCGACGATGATGTCCCCGTACTCATCTGTAACATGGCAAACAATATCGCCCTCAGGCTGAATATTGAATTTGTTTGAAAAAACATCCTTATTTGTCATATGCAGACTCATTTCTTATAAAAATTTACGAGGAGGGGGATTATGCCCGTTAATCCGACGGAATGGCTTTAACAATTTCGACCTGGTTGTTTTTCAATAACTTGTGTAAACCCGCCGCAGGAAGTTCATCCGTAAATAATGCCGTCACCTGAGAAACATTGCCGATTTCAACGGCGGCGGAAGCATGATATTTGGTATGGTCCGCAGCCAGAAGGATATGCCGTGAGTGCGCCATCATGGTTTTCGCCACGCTGGCCTCGTTGACATCAAATTCCATTAAAGCGCCATCGCTTTCTATCGCGCCGACGCTGGTGACCAGATAATCTGCGCGGAATCCCGCCACAAAAGCCGTCGCCGAAGGCCCGATAATTCCGCCGTTGTGAGGACGCAGCGTTCCGCCCGGCACCATCACCTCAAATCGCGGATTCTTATACAGAATATGGGCGACACGCAGGCAGTTTGTGATAATGCGCAGATGGTTATGATTGAGCAGGGCATGCGCCACCTGTTCAACCGTGGTACCAATGGTAATAAATACCGTCGAGCCGTCGGGAATGTAATCGGCGATCGCTTGTGCAATCGCTTTTTTCTCTTCTGTCCACGACATTTCCCGCTGCTCAAAGGCCGTATTGACTACGCTGGAGGCCCGACCCGCGCCGCCGTGATGACGCGATACCAATCCCTGTTCACTGAGCTTGCGGATATCCCGGCGTACGGTTTGCGTCGAGACATCAAGTAAGGCTGCCAGTTCTTCAATGTTCATATACCCGTTTTCACCAATCAGCCCGAGCAGCTGATCGTGGCGCGGATTCCCAGTCAGTTCAGTAAGACTCATGGGCATACCTCTAAAAATGAGCGTCTGAGTCGTATTCTATACAGAAAGTGACAAAAAAGACCGTGTCTGATCACAGTCGGGAATTCCGGCACGGCCACCTGGCTTTGTGCATTTCAGGGCGGCCACACCACTGGCAAAACGCACGGCTTCCCCACAATCCGCGCCCTGGGCCAGACTGACGGCCAGCGCGCCGTGAAAAACATCCCCCGCGCCGGTCGTGTCCACCACGCTGACGGCAAACCCGGGCTGATGATGCAGACTGCCATTTTCCAGCCACAGACAACCTTGTCCGCCTTGCGTGACATACACATGACCCTTTGTGAGCGTTTGTGCGTTAATTAACGCAGCACCGGCGTCAGTTTTTCCGGTCAGCCGCTGCAAACCAGGGGCAGAGAATGCGCTGTGATCGCTTAACGCCACCAGATCGGCGATATCCTGCGGTGTTACATCGGCATCCAGCACGGTGAGCACACCGGCCTGACGCGCCAGTGTGAACGCTTGTTTCGCGCCGTCGTGCCAGCGCACGTCCGCCAGCACCACATCCCACTGCGAAAAGTCGATGGCCTGTAGCCACGTGGCGCAAACGGGTAAATCCGGGCTGGGATAATTGATGATAATCCGCTCACCGTGTTGATCCACCAGAATGGCAGATTGCGAAGAACGCGCCTGATCAATGCGACGGACGTAGCGGGTATTTACCCCCAGGGATCCCAGCTCCGCGAGCAGCCGGTTGCCGGTATCGTCATCGCCCACGCGGCCAATAAAGTCCACCTCTGCGCCCAGTTTCGCCGCAGCCACTGCGGCAGTGGCTGCCGGACCTCCACCCACTTCATGATATTTTTCAGCGACATATTTCCCTCCTTCCGCAGGTAATTCATTCACGTAATAGATCCGGTCCATCACGGTGATCCCGACACAGGCAATGCGAATCATGGCTGTTCCTTAAGCGTGTTTTGATGAGGTTATTTTAATTAAGCGAATTGTTAAAAAAGTGATGGCTGTCAATTTTTTGACCTGAAATTACAAATACGATCAAAAAACGACAAACAAAGACAGCACTGATTATCAAAAAGTGACATGGCTGATCAGCACAAAGGAGAGACGCATGGCAAATGTGGCATTTATTGGTCTGGGGCAAATGGGCGCTCCGATGGCGGCCAACCTGATTAAACAGGAACACCGGTTAGCGGTGTTCGATCTTAATCCGCAGGCTGTGGCAGCGCTGGTGCAGCAGGGAGCAACGGGCAGCAAGAGCGCGGCAGAGGCAGCGGAGGGCGCAGAATTTGTCATCACCATGCTGCCCAACGGTGATCTGGTGCGCGATGTGTTATTTGGCCGCGACGGTATCTGCGAAACCCTTAGCCCGTCGGCGCTGGTTATCGACATGTCGACCATTCATCCGTTGCAAACTGACAAGCTGATCGCGCAGATGCACGAAAAAGGTTTCAGCCTGATGGACGTGCCGGTCGGCAGAACCTCGGATCACGCTGTAGCAGGGACTTTACTGCTGCTGGCGGGCGGTACGCAGAAACAGGTTGAGCGGGCGACGCCTGTGCTGATGGCGATGGGATCTGAACTGATTAATGCGGGCGGGCCGGGCAAAGGTATCCGCGTCAAGCTGATCAATAACTACATGAGCATCGCCCTGAATGCGCTCTCCGCCGAAGCCGCCGTGCTGTGCGAAGCGCTGGAACTCTCTTTCGAAGTGGCGTTGCAGGTCATGAGCGGAACACCTGCCGGAAAAGGTCACTTCACCACTTCATGGCCAAACAAAGTGCTGAAAGGCGATTTGTCGCCGGCCTTCATGATTGACCTCGCCCATAAAGATCTCGGTATCGCGCTGGACGTCGCCAATCAGTTGCATGTGCCGATGCCGCTCGGTGCGGCTTCCCGCGAAGTCTACAACCAGGCGCGTGCCGCCGGGCGCGGACGTCAGGACTGGACCGCCATTCTTGAGCAGGTGCGCACCAGCGCCGGTCTGACTCAGAAAACACATCCGTAACGCATTAACCAAGGAAAGTTAAATGACTCAATACAGCCTTAACGATATCACCCGTCCTTCCGGCGGTTTCGCCATGCTGGCGGTCGATCAGCGCGAAGCGATGCGCTTAATGTTCGTGGCCGCGGGTGCGAAAGCGCCGGTCGCCGATCAGGTTCTTACTGATTTTAAAGTCAATGCCGCACGGATTCTATCACCGTACGCCTCAGCGATTCTGGTCGATCAGCAGTTCTGTTACCGCCAGATTGTTGAGCAGCAGGCCATTGCAAAGAACTGCGCGATGATTGTCGCGGCAGACGAATTTATTCCGGGCAATGGCGTTCCGGTCGACAGCGTGGTGATCGACAAAAATGTGGATCCGCAACAGGTCAGGGAAAACGGCGGCAAGGCGCTGAAACTGCTGGTGCTGTGGCGCAGCGATGAAGACCCGCAACAGCGTCTTGAGAAGGTGAAAGAATTCAATCAGCGCTGCCATGCGCACGGATTGCTGAGCATTATCGAGCCGGTCGTCAGGCCGCCGCGTCGTGGCGATAAATTTGACCGCGAACAGGCGATTATTGATGCCGCGAAAGAACTCGGTGACAGCGGCGCTGACCTTTATAAAGTCGAAATGCCGCTCAGCGGGCGCGGCACGCAGGCTGAACTGCTGCGCGCCTCACAACACCTCAATGAACATATTCATATGCCGTGGGTGATCCTCTCCTCCGGCGTTGATGAAAAACTCTTCCCGCGTGCGGTCAGTGTCGCTATGACGGCGGGCGCATCCGGTTTTCTCGCAGGCCGTGCGGTCTGGTCATCTGTGGTCGGTTTACCTGATACCGAACTCATGCTCAGGGATATTTCCGCGCCGAAATTGCAGCGTCTGGGCGACATTGTGGACGAGATGATGGCGCGCCGCCGTTAACGAAAGGAGTGGAAAATGAAATGGTTTAACACGATGAGCCACCATCGCTGGCTTGAGCAGGAAACCGACCGGATTTTCGATTTTGGCAAAAATGCCGCCGTGCCCACCGGCTTCGGCTGGCTGGGCAATAACGGACAAGTGCGGACAGATATGGGCACGCATTTATGGATCACCGCCCGCATGCTGCACGTCTATTCCGTTGCCGCAGGTATGGGGCGTCCCGGCGCGTATTCGCTGGTCGATCACGGTATCCGTGCGCTCAATGGCGCGCTGGCGGATAAACAGCACGGCGGCTGGTACGCCTGCGTGAATGATGAAGGCGTAGTGGATGCTTCAAAACAGGGCTATCAGCATTTCTTTGTGCTGCTGGGCGCGGCCAGCGCCGTCACCACCGGCCATCCTGAGGCCAGAAAATTACTCGATCAGGCCATCGGCGTGATCGAAAAGTACTTCTGGAGTGAAGACGAACAGATGTGTCTCGAGTCGTGGGATGAAGCCTTCACCGAAACCGAAGCCTATCGCGGCGGTAATGCCAACATGCACGCGGTTGAAGCCTTCCTGATCGTTTACGACGTCACGCACGAGCGCAAATGGCTGGATCGCGCACTGAGAATCGCCTCGGTGATCATTCATGACGTCGCCCGTCGCGGCGAGTTTCGCGTAAATGAGCATTTTGATACGCAGTGGAAGCCGATCCGCGATTACAACAAAGACAATCCTGCGCACCGTTTTCGCGCTTATGGCGGCACGCCGGGGCACTGGATCGAATGGGGACGCCTGATGCTACACCTTCACGCCGCGCTCGAGGCTCGTTTTGAAACGCCACCGGACTGGTTGCTGGAAGATGCCAAAGGGTTGTTCCACGCCACGATCCGCGATGCCTGGGCACCGGACGGCGCAGACGGTTTTGTTTATTCCGTTGACTGGGACGGGCAGCCTATCGTGCGCGAACGCGTGCGCTGGCCCATTGTGGAGGCGATGGGTACCGCGTATGCGCTGCATTGCCTGACCGGCGAGGCGCAATACGAAAGCTGGTATCAGACCTGGTGGGAATACTGCGTGAAATACCTGATGGACTTCGAAAATGGCTCGTGGTGGCAGGAGCTGGATACCGACAACAAAGTGACCACCAAAGTCTGGGACGGTAAACAGGATATTTATCATCTTCTGCATTGCCTGGTGATCCCGCGTCTGCCGCTGGCACCGGGGCTGGCACCTGCCGTGGCCGCCGGTCTGCTGGACATCAATGCAAAATAAACATCACGGAGACCATCATGAGTACCCTACAAAATAAAAATACTCAGATTGAATTTATCGCCGGTAATAATGAATTTTCGCTGATTTATCAGCAGCGCCAGATTTTACGTCACACCGCGCAAGCGCCCTGTTTATGGATTGGCGCTGGCGAGGCGGTTATCGACATGTTCCGTGGCAATTTCAGCATTAAAGACCGCCTGAATGAAAAGGTTGCCCTGACCGATGTAAAAATTATCGCGCACCCTGCGGGATGGGACCTGCATTTCAGCCGGGGCGATACGCTCAGCGCGAGGCTTGCGATCACCACCGATGACAGCGGGCGTTTACAGCTCAACCTGCAAAACGACAACCGCGCGCACAACCGCATCTGGCTGCGTCTGGCGGCAGAACCGCAAGATCATATTTACGGCTGCGGTGAACAGTTTTCTTACTTTGATTTGCGCGGCAAACCCTTCCCGTTGTGGACCAGCGAGCAGGGCGTCGGGCGTAACAAACAAACCTATGTCACCTGGCAGGCCGACTGCAAAGAGAACGCAGGCGGCGACTATTACTGGACGTTCTTCCCGCAGCCAACCTTTGTCAGCACGCAGAAGTTTTACTGCCACGTTGAAAACAGCGGCTATATGAATTTCGATTTCAGTGCGCCGGACTATCACGAACTGGCCTTCTGGGAAGATAACGCCACACTGCGTTTTGAATGCGCCGACAGCTGTATCAGTCTGCTGGAAAAACTCACCGCCTTGTTAGGTCGCCAGCCGGAATTGCCGGACTGGGTATACGACGGCGTGACGCTGGGCGTTCAGGGCGGCACGGAAATCTGCCAGCAAAAACTCGACGTGATGCGCCAGGGCGGTGTGAAAGTCAATGGCATCTGGGCGCAGGACTGGTCAGGTATCCGCATGACCTCGTTCGGCAAACGCGTGATGTGGAACTGGAAGTGGAACCGCGAGCTGTATCCGCAACTCGACGAACGTATCGCTCAGTGGAAAGAAGAGGGCGTGCAGTTTCTTTCTTACATCAATCCGTACGTCGCCAGCGATCGTGATTTGTGCGCAGAAGCATCAGAACACGGCTATCTGACCAAAGATGCCAGCGGCGCGGATTACCACGTTGAGTTCGGTGAGTTTTACGCAGGCGTGGTCGATCTGACCCATCCCGCGGCCTATGAGTGGTTTAAAAACGTCATCAAGAAGAACCTGATTGAACTGGGCTGCGGCGGCTGGATGGCGGATTTTGGCGAATATCTGCCAACCGATACTTTTCTGCATAACGGCGTCAGCGCGGAAATCATGCATAACGCCTGGCCCGCGCTGTGGGCGAAGTGCAACTACGAAGCCTTGCAGGAAACCGGCAAACTCGGCGAGGTGCTGTTCTTTATGCGCGCCGGTTACACCGGCAGCCAGAAATACTCGACCATGATGTGGGCAGGCGATCAGAACGTTGACTGGAGCCTGGACGACGGGCTGGCCTCGGTGATCCCGGCAGCATTATCGCTGGCGATGAGCGGCCACGGTCTGCATCACAGCGATATCGGCGGTTACACCACGCTGTTCGACATGAAACGCAGCAAAGAACTGCTGCTGCGCTGGTGCGATTTCAGCGCTTTCACGCCGATGATGCGCACCCACGAAGGCAACCGTCCGGGCGACAACTGGCAGTTTGACGGCGATGCCGAAACCATCGCGCATTTCGCCCGCATGACCGGCGTGTTCACTCATCTCAAGCCTTACATCAGACAGGCCGTGAAGCATAACAGCCAGAGCGGTTTGCCGGTGATGCGGCCACTGTTCCTGCATTATGAAGACGATGCCCGTACCTACACGCTGAAATACCAGTACCTGTTTGGCCGCGATCTGCTGGTGGCACCGGTGCATGAAGAAGGGCGCAGCGAGTGGTCGCTGTATCTGCCGCAGGATACCTGGATCAACGCCTGGACAGGCGAAACTCATCATGGCGGCGATGTCACCGTGGTTGCGCCGCTGGGTAAACCACCGGTCTTTTATCGTGCAGACAGCGAGTGGTCAGCGCTGTTCGGCGAATTACGTTACCTCTGATAAGGCTCACCCGCCGGGGTTCAGGACATCGCTCCGGCAGGTGAAGGAGAATAATAATGAGTCAGACAACACCGGAAAACCCTGCGACGCTGCGCCTGCCTTTCAGGGAAAAATTGGCCTACGGCATGGGGGATTTAGGCTCCAATATCCTGCTCGATATCGGCACGCTGTATCTGCTGAAATTCTACACTGACGTACTCGGTTTGCCGGGGACTTACGGCGGCATTATCTTTTTGATCGCCAAATTCTTTACCGCGTTTACCGATATGGGCACCGGCATCATGCTGGATTCGCGCCGCAAAATCGGGCCGAAAGGTAAATTTCGCCCCTTCGTGTTATACGCTGCATTTCCGGTGACGTTGCTGGCCGTCGCCAATTTCGTCGGCACTCCACTGGAGATTACCGGTAAGACCTTGGTGGCGACGCTGCTCTTTATGCTGTACGGCTTATTCTTCAGCATGATGAATTGCTCCTATGGCGCGATGGTGCCCGCCATCACTAAAAATCCCGACGAACGCGCCTCACTCGCGGCGTGGCGACAGGGCGGTGCCACGCTGGGGCTGTTGTTGTGTACCGTCGGGTTTGTGCCGGTAATGAATCTGCTCGAAGGCAGTTCGCAGCGCGGTTATATTTTTGCCGCGACGCTGTTCTCACTGGTGGGCTTGCTGTTTATGTGGCTGTGTTATGCCGGTGTGAAAGAGCGTTATGTCGAAGCGCAGCCGCAGGATCCTGCGCAAAAGCCGGGGTTGTTGCAGTCGTTTCGCGCGATCGCCGGTAACCGTCCGCTGTTCATCCTGTGCATCGCGAACCTCTGCACGCTCGGCGCGTTCAACGTCAAACTGGCGATTCAGGTGTATTACACGCAGTACGTGCTTAACGATCCGATCCTGCTTTCCTACATGGGCTTTTTCAGCATGGGCTGCATTTTCATCGGCGTGTTCCTGATGCCCGCCGCCGTGCGCCGCTTCGGCAAGAAAAAAGTCTATATCGGCGGTCTGGCGCTGTGGATTGTCGGCGACATTCTTAACTACTTCTACGGCAGCGGATCGGTCAGTTTTGTCGCGTTCTCCTGCCTGGCGTTCTTCGGTTCGGCATTCGTCAACAGCCTGAACTGGGCGCTGGTGTCCGATACGGTGGAATACGGCGAATGGCGCACCGGCGTGCGTTCAGAAGGTACGGTCTACACCGGTTTCACCTTCTTTCGTAAAGTCTCGCAGGCGCTGGCGGGGTTCTTCCCCGGCCTGATGCTGACGCAAATCGGCTATGTGCCTAACGTGGTGCAGTCGGCGGCTACGCAGGAAGGGTTGCGCCAGCTGATCTTCATTTATCCCTGCGCGCTGGCAGCGATCACTATCGTGGCGATGGGCTGTTTTTATAACCTCAACGAGAAAATGTACGTGCGCATCGTGGCGGAAATCGAGCAGCGCAGGCAGACGGCATAAGGCATTCACTGTGTCAGCGCCCTGCGGGGCGCTGTGAGGATCGACTATGAAGGATTTACATCACCCTGATCCGCTGACCCTGCGTGAGAAGTGCGCCTATGGAATGGGCGATTTTGGCTCGAACCTGATGCTGTGCATCGGGACACTTTATCTGCTGAAGTTTTATACCGATGAGCTGGGCATGCCAGCATTTTATGGCGGCATCATCTTTCTGGTGGCGAAGTTTTTCACCGCCTTCACCGATATGCTGACCGGCGTATTGCTCGATTCCCGCCGCCATATCGGCGCGCGGGGCAAGTTCAGGCCGTTTATTCTGTATGCCTCGGTGCCGGTGGGACTGGTGGCGACTGCGCAGTTTATGGCGAATGATTTTGGCCTGCCGGTGAAAACGGCGCTCGCCACCGTACTGTTTATGCTGTTCGGCCTGTTCTACAGCCTGATGAACTGTTCGTACGGTGCGATGGTGCCCGCCATCACCAAAAATCCGCATGAAAGGGCACAACTTGCGGCCTGGCGTCAGGGCGGTGCCACGCTTGGGTTACTGCTGTGTACCGTGGGATTTATGCCGGTGCAGGCGTTATTGGGTCACTCTCCCCCGGTGGGATATTTCTCCGCTGCGCTGATTTTCGCCACCTGCGGCATCCTGTGTATGGGCTGGTGTTATCGCGGCGTCCGGGAACGTTACGTTGAACTCACGCCAGCGGGGCATAAATCCGGCATTCTGCGGTCGTTTCGCGCCATATTTCGCAATCCGCCGTTGCTGGTGTTGTGTCTGGCCAACCTCTGCACGCTGGCGGCGTTTAATATCAAACTGGCGATCCAGGTGTATTACACGCAGTACGTCCTCAATGATATTCATCTGCTGTCGTGGATGGGCTTTTTCAGTATGGGCTGTATTCTGCTCGGCGTTTTTCTGGTGCCCGGTTGCGTGAAACGTTTTGGCAAAAAGCAGGTATATCTGGGCGGATTACTGTTGTGGGCGACCGGCGATATTTTCAATTTTCTCTGGGGAAACAGCTCGTTAAGTTTTGTGCTGTTTTCCTGCATGGCGTTCTTTGGCACCGCCTTTGTTAACAGCCTGAACTGGGCGCTGGTGCCGGATACCGTGGATTACGGCGAATGGAAAACCGGCATCCGCGCTGAAGGCTCGGTGTATACCGGTTACACCTTTTCGCGCAAAATCTCTGCGGCGCTGGCGGGTTTTCTGCCAGGAATTATGCTGACGCAAATTGGTTATATTCCTAACGTGGTGCAAAGCAGTGCGACATTACTCGGCTTACGGCAGCTTATTTTTATCTGGCCCTGCGTACTGGCTGTGATGGCGGCTGTGATTATGGGCGTGTTTTATAAACTTAATGAAGAACGCTTCGCCAAAATTATTGAGGAAATCCATACCAGAAAGAAAATGAATTCGCCAGAATTGGGAACTGAAAAAATCAGTGTTTCTGTTGTTACACAACAATAACAAAATAATAACAACAAGGGTCGTCAAAGCTGGTTCCGCGATAATGGGCTAATGATCGGATAGATTAAGGCTGTGTTTTGTATTGGTTTAGGTTACAACGTTTAACGTCAGGTCATTTACGGTAAACGGGAGTCGGGTAAGATGAAAGTGGAGTTGAATAAAAGCACAGCCGAGAGGATTTTTCATGCTGTGCTTTTCGAATTGCTTGGGAATGTCGTTATCGCCATTTTTATTTCTACTGTTCTGAAAGTTTCTTTATTACAGTCTGGTAAACTTTCTGTTATCTCCGCGATTACCGCAACAATCTGGAACTATATCTTCAATAAGATTTTTGACGCAATTCAAAGGCGTTTTGCATTCGAACGGAATTTTACAGTAAGAATTCTGCATGCCGTGATTTTTGAAATTGTACTGGTACTTTCTCTGACGCCAGTTGCTATGTTTTTACTCGATTTGTCATTAGCTAAGGCTTTCATGGTCGAAATAGGGCTGATATTCGTCTTTCTTCCTTATACGTTAGTCTTTAACTGGACTTATGATTATATCCGCTGGCGTTTTGTAGCCAATAAAGCTTCGGCGTAATGATATTCTGATTTTATTAAAGGCAAATCATGAAGAACAACAGGGCTTCAAGATTAGGTGAAAGTTGTATGCAGGGCAGGTGGAATTGCCCCCAATTAGATTTCGTGAAGAGAAGTCCGAAACCAAAAATTGCTTAAAGTGCAGTAAGGATTGTCGCTTCCATTTTCTCCGGGGTCGTGATCGGTGCAAAACGCTTGAGCGGTTTTCCGTCGCGTCCGATCAGAAACTTAGTGAAGTTCCATTTGATCCTTCCGCCCAGTGCGCCGGGCAATTCATCCTTAAGGTAACGGAACACCGGGTGCGCGGAGGCGCCGTTAACCTCCACTTTTTCGAACATCGGAAAGCTCACACCGTAGTTGATGTGGCAAGTTTGCGCGATTTCGTCGGCCCCGCCGGGTTCCTGTTTACCGAACTGGTTGCAGGGGAAACCCAGCACGACAAAACCCCGGGTCGCGTATTTCTTGTAGAGAGTTTCAAGGCCTGCGTATTGTGGCGTGAAACCACAATGGCTGGCGGTATTAACCACCAGAACCAGCTTGCCGGCGTAGTCAGCCATAGAGACAGGTTGACCCTCGAGACTGGTGGCCGAAAGTTGATAAAAAGTGGTCATATCGGGATCCTCACGTCGACAGACGCTTAAGCAACGCGATAAAAATCAAGCTTCACACCCGCTTCAGTACGGGTAGCGGAGCAGAGAAAGATAGAATTTGTCAGCCACATGAGTTCGGAGGTATCTACTTCGAAAACGGGAACTGTTTTGAAGTAGATATCGGATGGAGAAAGCTGATCAAAGAAGCTCATATCATCAGTGAAAAGTTTATTTGTAAAGGCTTCTGGTACACGCCGGATGCCATTGTTCTCAATGTATATCGTGCCCTCATTGACACGTAAGGCATATCTTGCTGAGAGCCTGCAGACGCCATCAGGTTCAATAATCTGACTGTCTACGCCACCAGGCAAAACTTCACCAGTGAGTGCACCGGACACCCGACCGCCCAGAATGGGGATTAATTGTCGCTTGCCAGACCGCGCTGAATTAGAAACCACAATGGGTTTGTCGACGACAACGCTAATGCTGAAGCTAAATTCTAGTTTTGGTTGCATATTAATCTCCTTAATAAAAGGATAGTTCATCAGGGAGGATCTGAAAAACGCAAAATATCAATGAATTTCATCGGATTTTCGAATGAATATATTTTTAGGCACAGTGCTCCTGTCAGAAGGGATCTGAACGGCCACTCCAAAAAGCATTATCATGGTCAATTTGATGCCTCATAATGTTTAAGATATCTCTCAGGTCAGGTATTCTCAATGCTGTACTTCTTCCTGTATTCTTTGCGACATTGGGTTACTCTGCTGAAATTCTCATTTGACCAGCCAATAAGGGGTCTTATTACCTTAATCAATTCAGCGCCAAAATCTGTAATACTGTAAACCACCTCGACAGGCATCTTCTGCCCATTTACCTTCCGGCTTACCATGCCATCTTCTTCAAGGTTTTTTAAAGTTTGAGAAAGCATTTTTTGTGAAATCTCTCCGTTACGTTTTAGTATCTGATTAAACCGCCCCGATTCGAACTCCACATCACATATAATCATCAGATACCACTTATTTGCCAGCCTCTCAAAAAGAAATTTTTGAGGGCTGTTGGCATCATTACTTATTGAATAATCTATTTTTTTATCTTGTATGGGTTTCTTCATGGATACTAACTTCCTTTCTGGTATCTGCTTTACAATATGATTTCCTGGCCATTATATAGAGTTTCAGGAATATCAATACCAGGAGGAATTAACATGGCACTTAATACTAAAGTTTTTTTAAGCAGCGATAAAAATGATGGCTTTGGCGTCACTTCGACAATCATTTATGGTGATAATGATGCAATTCTTGTTGATGCTCAGTTCACCATCGCAAATGCCCACAGGTTACTTGCGGAACTTATTGAGCTTAACCGTAATCTCAGATTTATCTTCATTACTCATCTTCATCCTGATCATTATCTGGGGCTTGAAGTCATCAAACAACATTACCCTGACGCCAGGGTCATTGCGTATAAAAAAGCAGCTGTAGATATTAATGACGCCTATGATTTTAAGATTGAGTATTGGGGAAATACTGTTCTCAAAAATAATGGTGCGAATATTAAATTCGATATAGAAAAATGGTCTGAAGATGAACTGATACTGGAAGGGGAAATTATCAAGATCCTCGGGTTAATGTCCGGGGATTGTATTGATATTGCGCCGTTATGGATCCCCTCAAGCCGCACTCTGATTGCGTCCGATTTGGTGTTCGCAGACTGTCATGTCTGGATTGCAGACATGCGTACGCCGGAACTTTTGGAAAAATGGTTTGAAACTCTCGACAAACTCGAGGCTCTTGAAGCTAAAGTCGTTATTCCGGGACACTCTTCCCGTGCTTTGACACTCCATCCCGGCGCTATCAGCTATACCCGACAGTATATTAAGGACTTTATCTGCCAGCTGAATCGCAGTGAAAATGCACAACAGCTGACAGACGCGATGGATCGTATTTATCCTGACTATCCGGTTCATATCTGTCTTGAATACAGCGCAAGGATCCTCAAAGACAAATACGTTTGGCCCGGCGACTGGCCACTTTCTCTGAGAAACATGCCTTCTGGCTTCTGAACGATTGTGTTCATTCAGCCGTGCGCGGCGCGGCGTTTTTTTGCTTACCGCAGGCATACCCTCAGGCAGCGCGTTTTGCTCACGGGTATGGCAAAGAGCAGGATATTCAACACAACCAGACTGGCGAACTCAGACGTTTTCTCTTACTTTTAATATTCAACAGCGCTGAAAGGAGATGTCATGAACACAATCCAGGATAAAGATTTTGCGAGTGATTTATCAGAGTTTGTCGGTACACACTTCGTGTATACCTATGACAATGGCTGGAAGTATGAATGGTATGCGCGCAACGACAACACCTGCGATTATCGAATTCATCAGGGGTTAGTAGGCGGACGCTGGGTCACGAATCAGAAGATGAATGCGGTGCAATTTGCGCCTGGCATTTTTAAAGTCGACTGGCACGAACCTACCGGCACCTGCGTTAGCCTGCTGTTTGATATTCGAAGAAAAGTGATCCACGGGACCATTTTCTTCCCTCAGTGGATAGCCGGAGAGGGGCAGCATCCTGAGAAAACCATCTGTTATCAGAATGAGTTTATTGAAGATATGCACCGTTTCCGCGATGAAGGCCCCGCTTATCCTTATGTGGTCATCCCTGAGTTTGCCAAAGTGACCTACATGAAAAATGAAGGTCCGGATAATGACCAGGTGATCAATATGCCGCCGGGACAACTTCCTTCAGACTTTTTTGAGGGTAAGTAATCTTCATAGCGATGCCTGACTGGCGCGTATTGACTGTTAAACCGGGGCGCGGTGCGCCCCAATGATATTGAATGCGCCCCTGATTTTGAGAAACAACCCCGACGTATTTCTGTTCCATTCCCCTGTCACCTCATCACCACTTCTCAGCGATAAAGAAAATAAACAACACTTTAACGATTTTTACTTGTGACCAAAATATAATAGGGTCACAAGCTATCTGTGTAATTAACCAAATTCCAGGCTGAAAAATGACCGATAAAAAAATGTCCACCACAACACGAGGACCGTCTGATCACAATATCCGTGATCAGATTGTGGATGCCGCAATGGAGTACTTCAGCCATTATGGCTTTGAAAAAACAACCGTTTCAGACCTCGCCAGATCCATCGGATTTTCAAAGGCATATATCTACAAATTTTTCAGTTCCAAACAGGAAATCGGAGAAGTAATCTGCACTAATTGCCTTACGGAGATTGCCCGCCGTCTGGAGGCCGCGCTGGCGGCTTCATCCTCCGCCACAGAGAAAATTCGCACCCTTTTTCAGGTGATTGCGCTGGGCGGCACTGAGCTGTTTTTCCGCGAAAGGCGTTTGTATGACATCGCCGCCGTCTCATCCCGTGACCGCTGGGCTGCGGCGGTTGATTATGAGGCCGGATTGCGCAAAACCGTGGTCGATATTTTGCAGGAAGGACGGAGTGCCGGTGAGTTTGAGCAGACAACACCGCTCGATGAAACGGCTGCGGCTGTTTATCTGGTGCTAAGACCCCTCGCCGATCCGATTCAGTTGCAGATCTACCTTGATACCGCAGAAGCTGATGCCGCACTGCTGACAGCAGTGGTGCTCAGGAGCCTGAAACCTTAAGTTGTGACCATTGACATAATTGGTCACTAGTCAGAGAATGGCGGCTCATACTTTTTTTAAGTAAGGCAACCCATGCTCCGGCACACTCTCTTTTTGTCCGCCACCTGTCTGCTCCCGCTCCTGCTGACCGCTTGCGGTGAGCCTTCAACTGCAGCTGACGATCCGCGCATCCGGCCACCGCTTATCCGGACGGCGGAGGTCAAACCTGCTCAGGAACAATCTCGTGTTTTTAACGGCATTGTGGCCGCGCGTTTTCAGGGAGATCTCGGTTTTCGCGTATCAGGTAAAGTGCTTGAACGGATGGTGGATAAAGGGCAAAGCGTCACGCGAGGCCAGCCGCTGCTTCGGCTGGATCCCGCAGACCTGGCGCTACAGGCACGCGCGGCTCAGGATGCAGTGACCGCCGCGCAGGCTCGCGCCCGTCAGACCGGCGAGGATGAAAAACGCTATCGCAGTCTGGTGGGTGGCGGTGCGATTTCAGCTTCGGCTTACAGTCAGGTACGTGCTGCGGCAGACTCGGCACGCGCCGAGCTGAGTGCCGCTCAGGCGCAGGCGCGCGTAGCTCTTAACGCGTCTCAGTACGTCGTTCTTAGCGCAGATGCTGATGGCGTGGTTGTGGATACACTCGCAGATCCCGGGCAGGTCGTCAGCGCGGGACAAACGGTAGTGCGTCTTGCGCGTGCCGGACAGCGCGAGGCGATGGTGAGTCTCCCGGAGACACTGCGTCCGCAGGTCGGATCGGTCGCGTCTGCCGTCATGTACGGTAGTCAGAGTGTCAGTGAAGCCAGATTGCGGGAACTGTCGGATTCTGCGGATAACGCGACACGTACCTTTGAGGCGCGCTATGTGCTGAGCGGCGCGGCGGCCAGTGCCCCCTTAGGCTCGACCGTGACGCTGCACATCCCGGAATCTTCGGCGACCTCACCCTCATGGTCGGTGCCGCTCAGTGCCATATGGGATGCCGGACGGGGTTCTGGCGTATGGGTGGTGGAAGGCAAACCCGCCAAAGTGAAATGGCATGCGGTAACGATACTCGGCATCAGCGATGACAGTGCGCGCGTTTCAGGGGCATTTACCACCGGAGAGCAGGTGGCAGCCCTGGGGGTGCATCTGCTTCATGAAGGCGAAACCGTGCGAACGGCGATGGCTGGCCCTGAGGGGATCGCACCATGAGTCACCATCGCTTTAATTTGTCGGCGCTGGCCGTGCGCGAACGGTCAATCACGTTGTTCCTGATAATCCTGATAGCCGTGGCCGGGGTAATGGCTTTTCTCGGACTGGGCAGGGCTGAGGATCCCCCGTTTACCGTCAAACAACTGACGGTGATCACCGCGTGGCCCGGCGCTACTGCACAGGAGATGCAGGACCTGGTGGCGGAACCTCTCGAGAAGCGCCTGCAGGAACTGAAATGGTACGACCGTACAGAGACTTATACCCGCCCGGGAATGGCTTACACCATGGTTTCCCTGAAGGACAGTACTCCGCCGTCAGAAGTGCAGGAGCAGTTTTATCAGGCGCGTAAAAAGCTTAGTGATGAGGCGCGTAATCTGCCCGCGGGGGCGATCGGACCGATGGTTAACGATGAATTTTCCGATGTGGTGTTCGCGCTGTATGCCCTTAAGGCAAAAGGGGAGCCGCAGCGCTTTCTGACGCGTGACGCCGAGAAGCTTCGTCAGCAGCTTCTCCATGTGCCCGGCGTGAAAAAAGTCACCATTACCGGTGAGCAGGCCGAGCGTATTTATGTCTCTTTCTCCCATGACCGGCTGGCCACACTCGGTATTTCACCGGAACAAATTTTTACTGCGCTTAATGCACAGAACGTTCTGTCGCCCGCAGGTTCGATACAGACGCGCGGTCCTGAAATCTTTATCCGTCTTGACGGCGCGCTGGATACGCTGGAGAAAATTCGTAACACCCCCGTTGTTGCCGGTAATCATACTTTACGGCTGGCGGATATCGCCAGGGTAGAGCGCGGTTATGTCGATCCCCCTGATTTTCTTATTCGTAATGATGGTGAGTCCGCGCTGATGCTGAGCGTGGTGATGCGTGAGGGCTGGAACGGCCTCGAGCTGGGTAAAGCACTGAAACAAGAAGTCAGTACGATTAATGAAGGGATGCCGCTGGGCATGACGCTGACTAATGTTTCCGATCAGGCCGTCAATATCAGTGCTGCTGTCGATGAGTTCATGATCAAGTTCTTCGTGGCGCTTCTGGTGGTGATGGTCGTGTGTTTCGTCAGCATGGGCTGGCGGGTTGGCATTGTAGTCGCCGCCGCGGTGCCGCTAACTCTCGCCGTGGTTTTCGTCGTGATGGCCGCCACCGGTAAAAATTTCGATCGCATTACGCTTGGCTCGCTCATCCTCGCGCTGGGACTGCTGGTTGATGACGCCATCATTGCGCTGGAGATGATGGTGGTCAAAATGGAAGAGGGTTACGACCGTATTAAGGCCTCCGCCTATGCCTGGAGCCATACGGCTGCCCCCATGCTTGCGGGGACGCTGGTCACTGCTGTCGGATTTATGCCCAACGGTTTTGCGCAGTCGACCGCCGGCGAATACACCAGCAACATGTTCTGGATTGTGGGGATTGCGCTGATCACCTCCTGGGTCGTTGCAGTGGTCTTTACCCCGTATCTCGGTGTGAAAATGCTGCCTGACATTAAGCCAATAGAAGGCGGTCACGCGGCGATTTACAACACCCGTCATTATAATCGCTTCAGACAATGGCTGACTCTGGTCATCAGGCGTAAGTGGTGGGTCGCTGGCGCGGTGATGGGTTGCTTTATCATCGCCATATTGGGTATGGGGCTGGTGAAGAAACAATTTTTCCCCACCTCCGATCGACCGGAAGTTTTGGTTGAAGTCCAGATGCCTTACGGCACCTCAATTGAACAGACCAGTATGACGACTGCCCGGATTGAACGCTGGCTGCGTGAGCAAAAAGAGACGCAGACGGTAACAGCCTATATCGGCCAGGGCGCGCCGCGCTTCTATCTGGCTATGGCGCCAGAGATGCCGGATCCATCTTTCGCGAAAATCGTGGTCCTCACCAGAAGTGAGCGTGAACGCGATGCGCTTAAACAGCGCCTGCGTGACACCGTGGCTGACGGGCTCGCGCCTGAGGCACAGGTGCGCGTTACCCAGCTGGTGTTTGGTCCTTACTCCCCATACCCGGTTGCTTATCGGGTAACGGGACCTGATCCTGACGTCCTTCGCCAGCTTGCCACCAAAGTGAAAGCGCTGATGCAGACCAGCCCGATGATGCGTACGGTTAATACCGACTGGGGTTCACGGGTACCGGTGATACATTTCGCGTTAAATCAGGACCGGCTGCAGGCTATGGGACTGACACCCGCCGACGCAGCCCGGCAGTTGCAATTTCTGCTCAGTGGTGCGCCGGTCACTGCGGTCCGTGAAGATATTCGTTCGGTGGAAGTCACGGGCAGGGCGGCGGGAGAGGTGCGTCTCGATCCGGCTCAGCTTGGCGCACTGACGCTTGCTGGCGCTGAGGGGCAGCGCATTCCTCTTTCGCAACTGGGTGAAACCGAAGTTCGCATGGAAGATCCGCTGCTGCGTCGTCGCGACAGAATGCCGACGATTACCGTGCGTGGTGATATCGCCGACGGCTTGCAGCCCCCGGATGTGTCGGCGTCGATCACGCGCGAACTTCAGCCGGTCATCGCCTCCCTGCCGCCGGGGTATCACATTGAGCAGGCGGGGGCCATCGAGGAGTCGGGCAAGGCCACCCAGGCAATGCTGCCGCTATTCCCGATAATGATTGCCCTTACGCTGCTCATTATCATCGTGCAGGTGCGGTCGATGTCGGCAATGGTCATGGTGTTTATGACGGCGCCGCTGGGGCTGGTCGGGGTAGTGCCTACGCTGCTTCTCTTCCAGCAACCCTTTGGCATCAACGCACTGGTGGGGCTAATCGCATTGTCCGGCATTCTGATGCGTAACACGCTGATTCTGATAGGTCAAATTCACCACAATGAGCAGGAAGGCCTTAGCCCTTTTCATGCCATTGTGGAAGCCACCGTTCAACGCGCGCGACCCGTCTTACTGACGGCATTGGCAGCGATTCTGGCCTTTATTCCCCTGACACACTCGGTTTTTTGGGGAACACTGGCATATACGCTTATTGGCGGAACTTTCGGCGGCACAATTATTACTCTCGTATTTTTGCCTGCAATGTATGCGATCTGGTTCAGGATCAGACCTGACGATGAGAAGGTTTCTGAATGAATGTCGGGCAGGCAAAAAGGTTTTGCATCACCTGCCCGCATAATGGCCGGTTCTGCCGGTCTTTTAGCCGACTTAATCGGGCAAAAAAAAAGCACCCAATGGGCGCTTTTATCAAAAAAATTTTATATTCTTAAAATTTAATTTATTATGGTTTTTAGTACGAGTGTTTCCCTGGTGTTGGCCGTCCATTGGCCTCCTCACACATTGTTCGGAGCAGTGTGTGAGGTTTCTTTTTCGTTAAAGAAGGTACCATTCATTATAATGGGGCGTAAGTTGTACTTAAGTCCTGAAAAAACCTGTACTTAAGTATAGATGTCGGCATTAAGGGATAAGCAGCCCTCAGGGAGTCAGTATGTTTAGTGCTTTTGAACAAAATCACACGATCACTGAAACATTGAAAGATTATATCGACCGTAAGCTGTGTCCACTAGGCAGTCCCGACTATGCCTATACCGTTGTGAGGAAAAAAAACCCTGCAGAAGTCCTGATCATCTCCAGTTATCCTGATGAGTGGGTCAATCTCTATCGGGCCAACAATTTTCAGCTTACCGACCCGGTAATACTCACCGCATTCAAAAGAACCTCTCCCTTTGCGTGGGATGAAAACATCACGCTGATGTCTGAACTGAAATTTACAAAAATCTTTTCCCTTTCCAGGCAGTACAACATTCTGAATGGCTATACATTTGTGCTGCATGATCAGATGGGAAATCTGGCATTGCTGTCTTTTATCATTGCCGACAATAGCCAGCAAGAGTTGGAAGAGCGACTGACTTCTGAACGTGGCAACTTGCAGATGCTTCTCATCGATATAAATGAACAGATGTATCGGCTTGTTGGCGGTATATCCGCCCGCGGACGTCAAATTACGGCGAGAAAGGAAAATAACATTTTCACTCTCCGTGAAAATGAGGTGCTTTACTGGGCCAGTATGGGGAAAACCTATGCAGAGATTGCGACGATTATCGGCGTTTCAGTCAGTACGATAAAGTTTCATATGGGAAATGTCGTTGCTAAGCTGGGTGTCAGTAACGCCCGCCAGGCAATCAGGCTGGGCGTTGAACTGGAGCTGATTATACCGGCAGCGTCAGCGGCCAGGTAAACAAAGAGTCTGTTTGGCTGTTGAGTCCTGTGGCCATGTTTATCTGATCGTCTTGCCCGGCAGGAAGATAGATCAGATAGATGCGTTCCCGCTCACTAAGAAATGCCTCTTTAAGTGTCTGTATTTTCCAGCCCGAGCGTTTCAATATCGTCAACATGGCGCGACTTACGATGGTATAAATACCAGCATGTCCGTTATCCTGAGCCCAGTTTATCATGGCAAGAAAAAGTGCCTGACTAACAGGATATCGTTCGCCGAGAAGCTCCCGGGCCCGCAATTTATCGACAAAGAAACGGCTCGACTCAACTCCCTCAGAAGGAAGCGGAACCGAATCAAAACACGCACGAAACGTATGGGTTATCATGTTTGGCTGGTCGAGAGCGGTAAAGCGCACGCTGCAAACGAGTTTCCCCTTACACAATCCGAGAATATAGCGTGTTGAGTCATTGTCGAATTCATCGAACTCCATATCTTGGTTGCAAACAACTTCCCATCCCAGACGGTCACTGAAGGTCGTTTTTCTAAGCCGGTAAAGTTCATCTACTCTGGTCATTCTGAGCTCTTCATAGCTCACGTCAAACAGTTCAAGCATCCCATTATCCTGTTAATAAAGCGTTGTATCCCGTAAACCGTACATCATTATCCTACAAAACTGGGCAATCGCAGACCCGAAAATGCACCGAATAACAGGATGTTAGTAAAGTAATAAATATCTCGTCAAATCCCGCTCAATAGGAAATTACAGTTCCGATCCGATATCCGCAACAATACCTGCGCGTTTATTGATTTGACTCAAATCTGAGCAAGGGTTTAATCAGCAGGTATATCTCGCCCGGATCTCTGATTTATCCTGGCAACGATATTGGGAAAGGATCAATCTGGCCGTGATCTCAAAAAGTACGTGGAACTAAAACGGGTCTGTTTGCAGTTGCATTATAAAATACAAACAGTGACAACTGAGGTCTGCTTACATGAAGATTGTTTTACCGACAGGCACCTTATTGCACCAACGCGTTTTATAATCCCATTTTGGGTCATACAATCCAATTGAAAATAGCCTCTTTTTGTTTTTATCATTACATAACTTGTCAGCTTCATTTATATTCAACCACATAAGTATACTTCCGACACTCAGATGTGAGTAATCCGGATCTACACCTCCATTAGGCACATCAAAATATATCCATTTATCTGACTCTGCCTTAAGTATAAAATCATATGCGCAGGGTAACGAACCATCGATAAAAAGAACATAACCAAAAATCATATCTTTGAAATATGTGAAGAAATCTATCAAAATTTCTTTATTGTAGCATTTCACATTGTCCTGAAATCTTTTTTTGAAAAGAAGTGCATATATATTGGCAAGTTGCTCTGGTTGGAGTTCATTTACATTTTTAACGACCCCACCCTCTTTAATGAATTTATTGAATTCATTCCTTCTGTTTTTATGGCTCTTTTTAGAAAAATCATCCTTGGCCAAGCATATAAACTTCTTCTTTGGTCTGAACTTGGTAAAAATTGTGTTGTAAAAATGGTTGGAATGGGCAGAAGATATCTTATTTGAACGCCCCGGAAGGAATACTTTCTTATCTACATTTACAGGTAATATGATTTCATCACTCGTTATGGGATATGTTCTCCACAGGTTAATGCCAATCTTATTATTGATTTCAAAAAAACAACCTTGAATGATATCTTTCTCTTTATAATGATAAAAATCTATTTCGCATATTTTCTTATCTAAAAGATACTGCAAAATTTTAGGGTGTGTATTTACACTCCCTCCAAACTTGTAATAACTCTGTTGATATATGTCGAATGAAGAACATTCCCAGCCAAATATTTTCTTAAACATTTTATTCATAATTTCAATCTTTTAAAATAAATTAAATTTTCAATTTAACACTATCAACACAAATATTTTAATGAAGTACCCGTTGGCTACTGCTCTTGCAGTTCTTTTGATAGCATGAGGAATGCAAACTTTGAAATAACTTAAACCCTGAGAAAGAGAAAAAACAATGAGTAAACCTAACGGTATTAAATGCTTTTTTTTCATGATTAGTTCTCATTCTATTCAAATGTTAAGCCTAAAAAATCAATTCGTTTATAATACATTTACATTTCAAACAAGTGAATGAACAAGTGGGAAAATTAACTTTTCCAATTTGGAAAAATTGGAATTATGTAGTTAGCTACATAATAAAATAACACAATAGAACATTATGCTATATAGTTACCAGAGCATCATGTTTATCCCTTATTTAAAATTTCATGCTATAGTAAATTTTGTTTTTATTTCTTTGCAGGTGAAACTTGAAATATAATAACACTCGCGAGCTTCGTGATTGGGTGATTTTTATAAAGACAATTGAGAAGGCGAACCTTTCTCTTGCTGCTCGTGAGCTCGGTGTCAGTGTCAGCACCGTGAGCAAGGCTATATCCAGGTTAGAGGATTATGTCCAAACGATGCTGATTAAGAGGGATGCTCGTAATTTTGAAATCACTTCTGCGGGTCATATTGCGTATAGTAAAGCGAAGAATATTACTGAATCCTTTCAGTCCCTGCTGTCTGAATTACAGAATCCTGAACTTTTAATTCAGGGTGACATAAAATTTTCCGTACCCTCTGTAGTATGTCAGTTGCTCGCTAATCATTGGACAAGTGAATATATAATCAAAAACCCTATGGCCAGGGTTGAGATAAAATCACAGGAACTTTTTGAATTCAATCATGATGTAAAAAACTTCGATCATGTAGCACTTCAATACGGAAATATTCAAAGGCCAGAACTGGTACATCGAGAACTAAACTCTGTTGAGCTTATTAGCTGTGCCTCTCCTGAATACATTAAAAAATTTAATATGTTAGACAGACCCGACAGTTTCGAAGGGCATACCTTGTTGATGGTGGATAATTGTAATTTAAAAGATAATATGATTTTTACAAAAGGGGATGAAACAATTTCCTTAGACAAAAATCACAAACCTTCTATTAAATCTAACGATTTTCTGGCTCTTTTCAACTTACTCCTTGAAGGAAAAGGGCTGCTTCTGGGTACACCCAAATGGCTAGCATTAACACATATCCGCAACGGAGAGCTTGTGCAGATCATTCCTGACTGGAAACTGGCTAATATACCCGTCTATCTTGTCTGGATGCATAGACCCTATTATTCCCCTCTGTTTTTAGATTTTATTAATTATGTGGAAAAAAAATGGAACAATTTTAACCAGGTTTATTTAAAATGACCTGCACTCAGGATGTGCTATAACGCTCAGTGAGTCATGCAGGATCTTGCCCCGTTCCCCGTATGTGATCCAGCCATAATCAGGAATACCCGGCACAACCATTGGCGGACTTCAGCAACTGCGGTAAAGGAAGCCTGAGCGCTATACTGTTCAGCATCCCAGCCACCTCTGACGAGCGCCAATTCTGCCCCCGCATATCCCCAGACATTTGCGGGTGTAAACGTCGGTCTTCGTCTACAAGCGCAGTCGTCGCCCGTCAACCAAAGCATCAGAAACAAAATTCATGTCCAGACGTGGCGTGGATATAAGCCCTGAGCTTCGGTTGCCGCCGCGACGTGTTTAATAGCGGATGATTTCCCGGTTGTTTAAACTTTAGATTGAGTCGGGTTATATACTCTTCCAAATATTTTATACAAGAGGAAATAAGATGCTCAACACCTACATTATTCTCGCCATTTCTATCTGCGCTGAAACGCTGGCCACAACCATGATGAAAGCTTCAGATGGCTTTACCCGGATAATCCCAAGCATGGTTGTGGTGGTGGGATATGCTATTTCGTTTTATGGTCTTTCCCAGGTGGTCAAGACCATGAATATTGGTATCGCTTACGCGATTTGGGCGGGGATGGGGATCTTTTTGGTTTCTATAATGTCATTCCTGTTTTATAAGCAGAAACTCGATCTTCCTGCCATCATGGGCATGGTTTTTATTGCTGTGGGAATTTTGATTATCCAGCTGTTCTCGAAATCCGTTTCCCACTGACTGACTCCTAAGTATCCCGTCAGTGCGCTATTCATCGGCCTCTCTGTTGTCATGCCGTTTGAAGCGAACGCGTTGATACCAGGGCTTTGGTACCGGATGGATGATGCTGCGCAGCGCCCTGGAATAATCCATCACCAGACCTGGCGTCCAGGCCATTGAGATAGCGCGTTTGCGTAACTGAGCGGCAACCCAAAGCTCAGGCATAGTGAGCGTTCTGATTATGGATAACCAGCTTTCAGTACGTCCGGAGAGCACACCATCCAGGGCGTTTTCCAACGCGTAGGCAACACTGCTTGAACAGTTGCGGTAGGTCAGGTTATAGGTCTTTGTTAACTTGTAGTCACTCCAAAAACGGTGTAAAGCTGTTCCGTTGTATTTGGTGAAACAAATTTTACGATCTGAATGGCACCATTCTGCTGCCTCGGTGGCATAGTCAGGCTGAAACTTACCCAAAACATCATTATCGCGTGTTGCTTTAAGTGTATTCAGGAACTCCGATGGCGACCGGTCGATATCTTCCGCTGGGTACAGGCTGATGTAAATACTGTCAGGGACTTCCAGCGCAGCATGGCCGGTTGATATTACACCTTCCGAGTCTACTGCGGCTATGTAACGGTTGATCACCGGGCGTGGAATAGTCGATGCGCTGGCTGTCCCTTCGGGCGTCCATATATGAACGGTGAGGGGTTCGCGAAAATCAGTCATAACTTGCGAAGCAACTTCTGGCTTTGCCGCGCCACCTTTATTGAACTCTAATCCTATACCTTCAGGCGCTAAAAGTTCGAATACAGAAGTCCCTTCCTGCAGTCGCATAACCCGAAGAGCAAGGCGTACGGTATGAATACCGCTGAAAACCATCAGTGTTCCCAGGAAGAAAGAGACCGTAGCCTTGTAATGTGTTGGGTAGGGACTGAATATGAAAATGGCAAAAAAGATTTGTGCCAGGCCGTTCAAAAAAGAGCTCTTCCAGTTAGGGAAACGCACAATCCACGCCGAGAAAACCACAAACAGACCAATCACGAAATAGGCAAATCCGAATACGATCGCCAGGAGCAAATTGCTATAAGACTGGTTTGATAAGATAAGAAGCGAGACGAAGCAAAAGATGCCCCCCTTAAAGTAGAGGAGGGCTTTTTGCGCACCGATGCCTCCTGACGCTATGCTTAGCGTCACTAAACTTTCCGTGAGCAAAAGCAAACCAAAAAATCGCAGAGGGAAGTACGTCACCCCGTCCAGACCGTCGAGGAAGATGGCCAATCCGAACAGGCTCCACAGGCTCCCAAACAGGATCAGATATTTGCCCCAGTAACGCATAAAATCAACGCCGAACAATAATAATGCAATCTGTATCACAAGTCGGTCTCTCTTTATTAAATCATGACGTCTGAGTTTAAATAGCCAAATCGTAATGGCTGGACTGCCAGTTCCCGACAATAATCAACGAGTCAGCATTTGCCATGGTGATACCGCCGCTGTCTACCAGCGTTAGCCACTCATCATTATTCGACTTAATACGAAAAATGACGGTATCGTGCTGGCTCGACATCGAATTAAACCAGTGTTGATTGAGTTTTTCTCTGTCTGAAGGATGTACATGACTTAGCACTTTCTCAACCGTATCGAACTCTGTCAGAGAAGCAGAATCCAGCAGCGAAGAGAGATCATTTTCCCAGGTAAACTTGCCAGTTTCAGGCTCAAGTCTGTAAAGTACGCCGTTACCTGAAAGCCTGCCTGTATCTGGATTGAAACGGGTTGTCGAGCGTCTTAATACGCGTACAAATACGATGAGCAATGCTGTCGCAGAAAGGTAGCTTAGCGCCAGTAGCAGTGACTCGACGAGGCTAAGGTTGCGCAGAAAGAACGGACCCTGATGCATGTCGGTAAAATGGATGACAATCAGCCCTAATACCAGCAGGCCGATGGATCCTCCACGGTTGCCCCATACCAGGGCGAGCATCAAACTCAGGACAATAGGCAAGCAGGAAAGGGCGAAATATAGCGCGGGAGCTTCGGTTTTAAGCCATGTGTCACTATAGCCGAAAATAAATACTGTCAGGGCACAGATCGATAGCAACAAGGCAAGGCCTCCCAGCAGCTTCGTCCAGGGGAGGAAAGCCTGATAGCCACGCTTGTTCACGAAACCCATCACCACAGTTGTAGCAAAGAAAATCCCGGTCACGTCAGCAACGAAACCGTTCCAGATAGTTGTCATTATCGGCTGTCCGCTGAAGAAAGCGTAACCTCCCGCCACGATTAGCGCATCCAACATGCTGATCACAAAAGTGGAGCATATCCACAAAATAATGACGTGCAGATCATCACTTGGCCGCGCGAAACGCCGGACGATCCAGGCAATGAGAACGTTGGCTGGCATTTCGAGTAGTGAATAACCCACTGAGATAAGAAAAGTGGGGAGATTCTGCCAGGCCCGGTCCTGTAGTACGCTCACCAGAACAAAGATAAGGATAAGCGCGGGATAATGGCGCCAGCGAGCAGATAAAAAGGCTGCTACCGCCACGCCAGGAGGAAACCACACTATAGCAATCGCAGAATTTGTGTCGTCAAATTTGAGAGACATCAATCCTGATAAATAATAAACCAGCCCCCATAAGAGCAGGATCGCAGTTTGCTGCAGCCAGGAGGGGATATTCGTTTTCATTTCTGGTCAACTTTGGGTCAGGTAAAGGACGCAGCATCGCTGCTGTGGATCGTTAATTAACATAAATTTTAACAACCCTTTGCTGAAATTACAAAATCAGCTCCTCACAGGATATTTCAGGGGCTGCATATTTCGAAGTGCGAAAAGCGGACGTCCCGGCTGAAAGACAAAATTGGATTTTATAAGAATTTCTTCATAAATATCCGGCTTGTTCCTTCCGGCGCGCAGTCAATACGCCCAAACTCTTCCCAACCGTGTTTTTTGTAAAAATCAGGAGCCTGAAAGCTTATCGTATACAAAAATGCTGCTGTGCAGCCCCTTCTTCGCCCTTCATCCTCGAAGCGATTTAGGATATCTGTGCCAAGCCCCATTCTCCGCAGCTCTGGTGGAAGATAGAAAAGATCTATAAAAAGGAGGCCCAGTGAGGAACGTCCTTGCATTCCTCCAAGAACTTCACCCGTTTTCGTTGATTTTATTAATACCGATAATGGCTTACGATCACTGATCCCCGTCATTAAATCGTTGAAATCATTAAGCCCTTCTTCAATGGGTAATAATTGTTCCGCATCAGCATTTTCACAAATCTCAAAACTTATCTCTTCAACAGTGCTATTCATTTCAAATGGCCTATTCGTTGTATAAATAACTGTTTAAATATACAGTCGTAAATCCAAAATCCCAGCTTTTTTTCTGTTTTGCTCTGCCACTTGCACTAAAGCATGCTTCGGCCGTCCATCTGGTGAGATGAAATATCTTACCGCCAGCTTTGAGCAAAAGCCGGTATAGGCTCTTTTTCGGGGCAACAAGGGCTGTACTTCATTCAGGTTAAATGTATTGAATCCGGTATTTGCTCAGTGTTATAAGAAATGAGCAGTATTTACGATTTCTGTTGTTTCCAGTGCCTGATTTTCATCAACTAAGTTAAGGTCAGAAAATGATTAAGTCAGTTCGGCCAACAACCACAGTCACCACCACTATCGGAACCTGCGGTGGTGTGGGCGTATCTGTGACTGACTCCTGACAAAACAGATCCTCACTCCCCGCCAATCCGGACGGGGAAGAAAATCTCTCCGTTCATAATATTCTGAATGGAGAAACATTATGATTTCATCTGAAAATGCACTTATCGTTATCGATATGCAGCAAGGACTTTTCCGTGGCCCGACATCTCCGCATTCAGCCGGAGCGGTTCTGTCGAATATTTGTCTGCTGATTGCAAAAGCAAGACAGGCTCAGGTGCCCGTCTTTTTCGCCCGCCACACCGGACCCGATGACTCTCCCTTATCTGAACAAAGTCCGTTAACACAACTGATACCTGAAATGGACGTGAACGTTGAGCGGGATATCGTTTTTATTAAAAAGCACCCCAGCTGTTTCCGCGATACCGGCCTGCAGCTTCAGCTCATCCAGCGAGGCGTGAAGCGGGTGGTTATCGCCGGGATGAAAACAGAATTTTGTGTCGACACAACCTGCAGGGTTGCCTCGGAACTGGGATTCAAAACCGTGCTGATTTCAGATGCGCATACAACAATGGATAACGAATTTTTATCAGCAAATGAAATTATTGCTCATCACAATGTCACGCTGGCCGGACCGTTTGTGACTCTGGCAACTGCCGATAACTTGAGATTTGCTCCTGACAAATGAGTTTGAGCGGAGAGCCGTCCCCAGGGCGGCTGAATAATCCATTGTCGTTTCTGCCACGAACCTGTCGGGTGAGTATCTGGTTGATATATTTGGTATCATCACATTTTAAATCATGCCTGAGACCTTATCTGATGGGTATAAACATAAGACCAGCACTTGTTTCTGATGTCGGGAGTATTTTCGATGTGAGAACGTCGGTGATAGAAAATCATCTCAGTCGTGAGGAAATGCGGCTGATGGGGATCACTGAAAGCGTTGTGGCAGATATGATCCTGAAAAACCCTTGTGCCTGGGTAGCAGTTGATAATGAAAATATTATCGGTTTTTCAATGACTTTACAGGATGAAGGCTGCCTCTTTGCGGCATTTGTTCGCCCGGAATATGAAAATAAAGGGGCAGGGCGTAAGCTTGTTATGGCTGCTGAGCAAGAGTTATTTAAACACCATGATGTAGTCTGGCTGGAAACTGATAAGAACAGCCGTGCTGCGAAATTTTACAGACATCTCGGTTGGGGTAATGACGCGGCTATTAATGATGTTGATATCAGATTAGAGAAAAAGAGAAGAGCATTCTGTAATTCAATTGTACGCAAAGAGAGTTAATGCGTTATGCCCCTTTATAGAATCCTGTCAGGCGGGGCAGTGAGAAAAGAATGTCGTAGTATCACTTGAATTTGTGAAAATAATGTATAAATAACGTCCGTGTAATACTCAAAGGATTTGACACTCACTCTTTTATTTTAACAAAAACACTCATCACCATCAAGATAATTGACAATACGTTGCTATAATTATAAAAAGCAGAGAGCCTTAATCAACAAGGAATGATTTTAGTATGAATTTTTATGGGATAAATTATCTGCAAACGCAGTCAAATATAAATGATTACCTTAAGTATGTAATTATTTTCAGTACATTGTTTGTTTTGATTGTCGTTTTCAGCTTGTATATGCGCCATCGCCTGCAGACCCGATATCGGGATTTGACGATTATTGCTTTTTTGTTTTTGCTGTTCGTTTCAGGTGTTCAGTATGCAGATTATGCAAACAGTGAAAATATTCACTCCCAGTCGTCGCAAATGGTTAATTTTGTCACGTTATTATCAAAAGAAAAGAATGTCAGCATAAATGATATTTATTCCAGCTCAGTGCAGTTATCCGATGGCGTGATCGTTAAAGTTAACGACGGCTATTACCGTGTTAACTTAAGTTCAGATCAAAACACCTATAACTTAACGGACGTCTGGTTAACAAATCCGGAAGTTAACATCATAAAATAACGAGAAATCAAATGCCTATATACACACCTATCATCATCAAATTGGGACTGGGGATACTGTGCCTGATTGTCCAAATCAACCTTATGGGTAAAGGCAATCTTGCCCCGACATCTGCAATGGATCAGGTTCAGAACTACGTTCTGGGCGGTATCATCGGTGGCGTCATCTACAATGAATCAATTACAGTGCTGCAATTTGTGTTGGTCTTAATTATCTGGACGTTGCTGGTCTTCATTCTTAAATTCCTGAAAGAAAATAACCGGTTTGTGAAGCGGATTATTGATGGTAAACCCATTACGCTGGTACATAACGGCAATGTGGATGTTAAAGAATGTTTGAGAAATGGCGTTTCAGCTAATGACCTGATGTTTAAGTTAAGATCTAATGGCATTTATGAAGTTGAACAGCTTAAGCGCGTGGTCCTAGAGCAAAATGGTCAGTTAACAATTATCCAAAGCGGTGACGAGAATATTCGTTATCCCATCATCGTGGATGGATCAGCAAACTTCGATCTGCTTGAGATAATTAATAAAGACGCTGAATGGTTAGAAGCAAGGATCGCCGAGCAAGGTTTCAAAAAAATCAGTGAAGTCTACTTGGGCGAATACCTTTCGGGCAGGATTAATTTGTACGGATATACGCGATAACTGCCGGGCTTAAATTAGTTCTCACGGTATCGATGATGTAGCGGGTGATCGACAGGCAGTCCGTACATGTAAAAACCCGGCCTTTAGCCGGGTTAGAATTAGGATCAATAACCGATACGTTTGAGTCAGTCATAGAGCCATTTACCTGCCCTGGCTGATTCTGCCAGCATTTGCAGGGTTAAAGGTTGAGGTTCATCGTCATCAGCGCCAGACGTGCACAGTGCAAATAAGATAAAGGTCTCTACAGGCCAGTATTTATAGAAATCGAATCCAGCAGGGTCTACATCAAATTTCTGGAAATACTCTTCCATGATTTCAGCACCAGCTTCACTTGCCCAGACATAGCGACCTGTTGACAGGCTGGTGTCAATCGTGACCGGAATCTGTTTCTTAGAGAACAGAACAGGCTTGTTGAACCGCTGCCTGTACCACTCTATGACATCCTCGTTGCTTACCATAGTTTGTCATTACCCCGCGCTATGGTGTTGTACTTGTTCGTCGCTTTATAGGCAATCGTCGAGACATCAGTAGCTATGATGATAATTCCCAGAATGGGGATCCACCGACCAACGAAAGCACCCAGATTTGTCACATAGCTGAACTCAAGGCGCTTAATACTCCCCGTTGTCAGCGTGGGTAAACGTCTGGTTTCAATGTCCAGATAATGACGCAACTGCTGACTCAGTGGTGATGTTCCCTGTGTTGTCCCCCCAGGCTTACCGCGCGTACCTAGAGTTGGCTGACCAAGCAGAATCAGGCCAATTGTCAGGAAGTCATCAACACCGAAATGTTCAGCGGTAGTAAATAGACCGATACCCAGTTTGAGTCAGTCATAGAGCCATTTACCTGCTCGTGCCGAATCAGCAAGCATTTTTAGCGTAAGCGGAGCTGGTTCGAATTCCTTAACTCGGAGTGATTTAGGCAGCAGGAAATTTGGAATCATGCTTTTTTCATTGGGCCAGTATTTCAGAAAACTAAACCCCTGCGTGTCTACCTCAAAGGCCTTGAAATAGCTTTCCATGATTTCTTCTCCAGTCTCCCACACCCAGACATAACGCCCCGTGGTGAGGCTGGTGTCAATCGTGACAGGCCATTTCCCCGACTTGTTCCATCCTGCATTATACCAGTCTATGACATCCTCATTAGTTACCATAGGCGGTCACTCTCTTTTGCAATAGTGTTGTAACGACTTGTGCTTTTCCAGACAATTTGAGATATGTCACTTGCAAGGATTACAATACCAAGGAAAGGAATCCAGCGTGCCACAAATGCTCCAAGATTATCGACATAGGAGAATTTGAGACGCCTGATACTTCCAGTCGTTAGTGTGCGCCATTGCTTGACCTCGGTAGTTAACCATTGCCGCAAATAGTAGCTTAATGGTGAAGTTCCCTTCGTTGTTCCCATCGGCTTGGCGCGTGTGCTCATAATGGGCTGACCAAGGATAAACATTGCAAGCCCAGCTAAGTCAGTAACACCAAGTTGTTTACCCGCTTCATCCAGAAATACCCAAAAATATAACTCACCAGCAGAGATATTCGATAAGCCATCAAAGTAGTATCCGCTGGTCTGTTCGGTGGTATCCATTAACTTTTATCCGGTTACGCGTTCATTCCATGCGTCTGAAAACTGAATGTTCCCATCCAAATACTTCCAGGTGATCTTCTGATAGCGCAACTGAACCGCTTCTTTATGACCAACATTTATAACTGTTTTTGTGTCGTGCATCATCGGAACAACTGAGACAATTTTCACGCCCTCGAGGTACATATTGAAATACTCAACCTCTTGCCCCGCGTCATTAATTCGATACCACTTAAATTCTGCTGATTCCAGCGTTTGGCCAGTGGCCACAGCCTTATATAGATATGGGCTTGATGAATCAAAATCCTTCTCAATCTGCATAGCGCCATGGATACGTGTTCCTGTCAGCTTACCCGTACCGTTATCTGTGGGGATGCTAAGGGAATGTCCGAAAGAAGTAACTTCTATTGAACGCTCACGATCTTTAACATCTACAGAACCTTTGATCAGTGCGCCGCCATCGTCTTTAAGCCATAGATAAGCTGGGATTGCCATTTTTATAAATTCCTTTTAAATGTGAGGCTTTAAGCTATTCCTTCGCAGAGCAGGAAACAATTAGCGAATCACGTAAAAATAAAAGTTTCAGAAGTTTATTATGAGTTTTTAAGGGATTTACCGCAGGCTCTTCCCCTGTATCGCCTGTTGTTGTATTGCGCGTTTGTAGTCAATTTTCAGAAGTGCCCCTGAGAATGGCATGTGTTCTAACTGCCTTTCCGACAGCCCAAGCCGTGCCGAGGTGACATACAGTGATTGTTCATTATGACCAAACGCACAGCTTGTCGGCCGCTGTACGGGAAGGGGGATCAGCTGGGCTATTTCTCCTTCCGGAGATATCCGCGCGATGGCCGCGCCATCGAAGAGCGTACTGAGCAGAAATCCATTCTGATCGACGATCAGTCCGTCTGGCTTACCTTTGCCGGGATCAATACTGATAACGACGCGCCGATGGCTGAGGTTGCCTGATGTCGGGTCGCACTCATAGCGATAAATTTCTCCACGCCGGGAATCCGTCACATAGAGTATTTCGCCGTCGCGGCTGAATCGCATGCCATTGATAAGTGTGAAACCCGAATCCAGGGTGTGCCAGCGACCATCAGGATCCAGACGATACAGATAACCTGTTCCGTCCTTCAGGTCTTCATCTATCAGCCCGACCCACAGGCGGTCTGCGCTGTCCATACACGCATCATTAAGCCGAAAGCCTTCTTGTGCGTGTGGCGCGGTGGCGATTCGCTGTCGGTTTCCTGCTGCGTCAATTTGCTCAACATGACAACCTATACCGAGGAGTAACTCACCCGAGCTTTTTTCTGCGACAAAACCGAGCGGAGCGGGCATCGGGTGGCTGAAATTTCTGCCCGTGGCGGGATCGAAAAAGTTCAGAGAGGCCCCCATGGTATCGACCCATAAGAGTCTGGCTCTTGAACGGCTCCAGATAGGAGATTCCCCCAGTATTGCCTGGCCTGCAAATATCACGGATACGCCATTCACGAGCGTGGCTCCACTGCGGTAATCGCGATCGACGCCCAGTTTTGTGCAACCTCCAGAGCGGTGGATGCCTGAACAGCCTGAAGATTTCGGGGGTAATCTACACCCGCGGCCTCTGCCGCTTTGGTCGCATGGAATTGCCCGTTCGCAGCACGCAGGATCCACCCGCCCTCGGTACATTGTGCGCTGGCAAGATATGCCACGCCCGGAGCCACCGCCGATGGCAGAAGTTCATCAGGTTCTTCTTCTGCACCCCACATACGTGTTTTGGCGACGGGGGAAACAGCATTCACGATAATGCCGTCACGTTTGCCTTCTTCCGCCAGAACATTCACGAGGCCTGCCACCGCCATTTTGGCTGCCGCGTACGAGGCGAGTCCCTGATGCACATATTGCGGATAAAGCGCCCGGCAAGAAGTGGTCATTACGATGCGCCCATAGCCCGCCGCTTTCATCGCGGGCCAGGCCGCCTGGGCAAGCCAGAGAGGCGCCTTAGCCGTGACAGTCATCATGCGGTCAAAAGAACGTTCTTCTATCATCCCGATTTTTTCGTAAGCCACCCAGCCCGCATTATGGATCACGGCATCCAGCCGCCCGGCAACACGCAGTGCGTCTGCGCACAGCGTATGGCAGCCCTCACGTGTGCCAAGGTCTCCCGTCATAACCCGTACGTCCAGACCTTCTGAGCGCAACGTATCTGCCGCGCGCTCTGCGACCAGCAGATCGGTGCCTTCACCCTCTGGGTTGGCTCCGATATCCTGTATGAGAACCGTTGCGCTAAGCTGACCGATACACCGGGCATATGCCAGACCCAGCCCGCGAGCTGCGCCGGTGATAAGTACGACCTGATCTTTAAACGTCACCATCTCATTTCTCCCGTTAACACGCTTTCATTGGGAAAAGAGCATAAAGTCACGCTTTCGATAGATAAAATACTGACTATGAGGCTCTGTGATACTTTAATTGTATCGGCAGTCAGCAAACGCATTGAACACAGGGAGAGCCGGACATGGCGACAGAAAAGCAGGCACGCGTCACTTTACGGATGATGGAACAATTCATCGCCGTCGCGGAGGAATTGCATTTTCATCGTGCTGCACAGCGCCTGAATATGTCTCAGCCGCCGTTGACCCATGCGATAAGAAAACTGGAAGAGGATATGGGCGTTATGCTGATTGAGCGCGGTAACCGCGTACTTGGCCTGACGCCAGCAGGAGCGACGTTTGTACGTGAGGCACGTGAAACACTCCGACAGGCCGAAAAAACCCTTATTTCAACGGTTGATGTGGCTGAGGGACGAACAGGAGTTTTAAGGCTGGGCTATGTCGGAAGCGCGCTGTATGGTCGCCTGCCTGATGTGATCCGTGAATTCAGGGCAAGCCATCCGCAGGTGCGTCTTGAACTGCGTGAAGCGACAACGGCTTCTCAGATTGCTGCTTTACGCGATGAAATGCTGGATATCGGAATACTGATCCCTCCACTTGAAAACGCGGAAGACGTCGTGAAGACCCGCTTTGACCAGGACCGTCTCTGTATAGCGATGCCTGTAGATCATCCCCTGAGCCAGCGGACAAATCTTACGCTTGCCGATCTGGCCGCTGAGCCTTTTATTTTGTGGCCAATGGCAGAAGGGCGAAGCTTTCATCTGCAGGTGATCCGCCTGTGTGCCAATGCAGGTTTTGTGCCGACGATTACTCAGGAAGCGCACGGGATGCACGCTGTGCTGTCACTGGTGTCTGTCGGGGGCGGGGTGTCCGTCGTGCCACAAAGTATGAGTGGCTTTCGCCAGGATCAAATCAGCTATCATCACTTATCGGGTACTGAGCCCGAATTTGAGCTGGTTCTCGGCCATCGTCACCTGTCTGCTTGCGCGAGGGCTTTTCTGAATTGCGCGCAAGCGAAGCAGGAGAGGGTTGCGAAAGCGGCAGTCTGCGAGATGCAGGAAAAGGGATCTGAATACCACAAAATGAATTTTTTGTGACAGTGTCACTGTTATTCCTGATACTTTCTTGCGAAGACCTCGCAGAACCAGTCGATAAAAACGCGGACTTTCGAAGGCAGGTAGCGGCGATCGGGATACAGAACAGACACTGGTTTTGTGACAGCCGCGTAATCCGTGAGAACTTCCGTCAGTTTGCCAGACTGAATGTGAGGTTCCAGCGCTGTCCGTAACGCATGCACTAAACCCAGCCCTTCCAGCCCGCAGGAAAGAAGTACATCGGAATTGTTAACCAACATATTACTCCCCGGTCGCCGTGACATAATTTCTCCGTTCATCACATATTTCCAGTCCATCACTTCACGGCTGTGTTCACTGAAAAAATTGATCGCTTTATGATGCACAAGCTCATCCGGCGTCAGCGGAACACCGTATTTATCCAGATATGACGGCGCAGCACAGGTGGCCATACTGACGCTGCCCACACGGCGCGCGCTAAAACCGGAATCGACCAACTCTCCCAGACGAATCACGCAGTCAACACCTTCTGAAATCAGATCAGTCAGGCGATCGGATGCGGTGAGTACAATGTCAATTTGCGGATAAAGGCTTTGAAACTCACTTAAAGAAGGAATAAGGATTGCGTGTGTCAGGGCAAGCGGAGCATCGATGCGCAAGCGCCCGCGCGGCGGCTGGCTGGGAGAAAAAACCGCCATCATGTCGTTGACGTCGCTTAAAAGACCTTTTGCGCGCTGATAAATTTCTTCTCCTTCCGCCGTCATACTCAGGCTGCGCGTGGTGCGGTGGAGAAGTTTTATCCCGAAATCGTCTTCCAGGTGTTGAATGGATTTACTGACAGCAGGACGATGTAATTGCAAGGCATCTGCGGCTTTGGTGAAACTGCCCAGTTCGACAACCTGAACAAAAATACTCATTAACTCAAGCATATTAGTACGCATCGTTTTTTCTCCTCTTCCGGCAAATTCTACCCATCAATGACCAGGAATGCGGGATGTACCTTACCCGAATTGTTTCCCCTGCAATAACACTGAAATCCTTTGCAGTGACTTTTTCCCCTTTCTTTTGCGCTCTAACATGGCTTTATCTTATGCAGACAAAGTGGACGCAACGAAATGAAAGCATGGTTATTGAAAGATTTTGGTCTTGAAAATTTGCACCTCGAAGAGGTCGAAACACCGACGCCGGGGCCAGGTGAACTTCTGGTTAAAGTAGGTGCGGTCTCCCTTAATTTTCGTGATAAAGCGATTGTTGAAGGCTTTTATGAGCCTCATCTGGTTCCAAAACCTCTTATACCTGTCTCTGACGCCGCGGGAACCATTGTGGCCGTGGGCGAGGGGGTAACACGTTTTCGCACCGGCGATCGTGTCAACTCACATCTCTATTCGCGCTGGCTGGATGGCGAACCCGCAGCAGATGAACCCGCCTGGTGTATGGGTATGCCGCTGCCGGGAGGACTGGCTGAATATATGATTATTCACGAAGACAGCGCCGTCAAAGCTCCGGACAACATGACTGATGAAGAAGCGTCAACATTGCCTATCGCCGCGCTGACCGCCTGGTATTCGCTGATGGACATCGGTCATCTTCAGCCCGGCCAGACGGTTTTGGTGCAAGGTACCGGTGGGGTATCTGTTTTTGCTGCGCAGATTGCACATGCGTACGGTGCGAAAGTCATCGCCACGTCAAGCAATGACGCCAATCTTGAGCGGATCAAGGCGCTGGGCGCAGATGAGGGAATCAACTATAAAAACACGCCTGACTGGGAGAACAAAGTGCTTGAACTGACCGGGGGTAAAGGCGCCGATATTACGGTGGAAGTTGCCGGGGGTAACGGGGTTAATCAGTCGGTTGCCGCCACTAAAGTGGCCGGGACGATTGCTCAGGTCGGTTTTCTCACCGGACAGACCTCACAGCTTGATCTGATGCCTTTGATTTTCCGGCAGACGACGATACGCGGTATTGCTGTTGCACCGCGTTCATCCTTTGATCGCATGAATCCTTTCCTCACTGAACATAATATCAGGCCGGTCATTGAACAGGTGTACAGCTTTAGTGACGCGATCGAAGCGTTCAGACACCTCTCCCGTGGCGCATTCGGTAAAATCGTTATTAAGATTAGCGACTGACCGCCAGGAATTACGCTTTGCACACAACGTGGTATGACCCTCTGTCCCCGGATAATAAGGAACAGGGGTCATATCAGCATGATGAGTCTGAAGGTGAAAAAACTAGAGGATCAACAGCCGCTTCAAAGCTGCGTCGCCGTCAGCGCAATCTTATGATTCAAGGTATCACTGATTGTATCGACCCAGAGTTTGGTATTTTCCTGTGTACGGGTCTTGCGCGGAATATCGATTTTAAATTCATCTGTGATGGTACCGGGTGAACCCGTCAATAAGAGAACGCGATCACACAGCATCACGGCCTCTTCAATATCATGCGTCACCAGAATCATCGACTTGGTTTTAATATAGTGCTTCTCCCACAACTCCAGCAGATCCTGACGCAGCTTATGGCCGGTATAAATGTCGAGCGCGGAGAAAGGTTCATCGAGCAACAACAGCTGAGGTTCAACCGCCAGAGCACGTGCAAAACCAATCCTCTGGCGCATCCCGCCGGATAACTCTTTTGGATAGGCGTCCGCATAACCTGAAAGACCGATCAGGTCGATCATATCTACCGTCCTGCGGTTCACCTCACTGGCGGGTAAACCTAGCGCCTGCAGGCCAAAGGAGACATTACCAAACACGGTTAACCATGGGAAAAGCGCAAATGTCTGAAAGACCATACTGGTATCCGGGCAAGGGCCGGTGACGGGTTGGTCATTACACACGATGGAACCGAAGCTGCTGTCAACCAGCCCGGCAATCATGCGCAGTAAGGTGGATTTCCCTGAGCCAGATCGTCCGAGCAAGGCAACAATTTCATTTTCGCTGACCTCCAGATTGATGTTATCCAGAACGCATTGCGTATGTTTTTGGTCCTTCTGAAAGGACTTCGACACATTTTTAATTTCTAAAACAGTACGGGTATTTTTCATGTCATTATCTCTTTTTAACTTTATTTATAAGCGAGTTAGTCAAATTTAAACCGGGTTTCTGCAAAACGATAAAGTGGCTGCCAGATGAATATCACGCAAAGGGCAACCATAAAGCACATGGCAATGCAGCCCAGTGCAGCCTCAGGGTTTTGCCCGGCCTCGGTGGTGGTGGAAATGAATGCGCCCAGTCCGTTGGTTTTGAGAGTGACGTCGCCCCAGTTCAGTACTTCGGCAGCAATGGCAGCGTTCCAGGCTCCGCCGGCGGCAGAAATAATGCCTGTCACGATGTAGGGGAAAATGGCGGGCAAAATATACTTGCTCCACCACATCCAGCCTTTCACGCCAAAGACACGGCTCACATCCACCATCTGACTAGGGATAACAGACGCCCCGGCAATCACGTTAAACAACACGTACCACTGCGTACCCAGCATGATCATCGGGATTGTCCAGGCATTCAGACTTTGATGCCAGGTGATCAAAATGACGGTGACAATCGGATAGAAAACGTTAGACGGAATGGCTGCCATGATCTGAATCACGGGCTGGAAAATACGCACCAGTCGCGGACGCAGGCCGATCCATACGCCCAGCGGCGTAAAGATAACAATGCTTAGCAGCATGGCGATGATTACCCGCGCCGCCGTCAGTCCCATCCATTCAGGAAGCTTTGACAGATACTGGAAGGGCAGATAACCCCATAAAATATTGCCGTAGTACAAGCAGGCGACGGCAATCGCCAGATACCACAAACTCGCCCATAGCCAGTTGAGTAATCCGAGGAAATTAAACAGACGACTCAGCCCCAGCAGGTACCACGCCTTAGGCAATGTGAACAGCCAGAACTGGCAGAAGCGGCTGCCCAGTTTTCCCAGCAGCTGCCCGGTGAATGACCGCTGCAAACAGCTGTAAAACCAGGAGGTTGGCCGTTCAGCATAAGAGGTATCTTCATATTTAAACTGGCTGGCAAAGCGCACTAACGGGCGGAAAAGTAACTGGTCAAACAGCACGATGGTGATGACGAGAGCCAGCACGCCCCAGAGCACACCGTGGATGCTTCCGGCATCAATGGCCTGACCCAGAAACGATCCGATACCGGGCAGATTGACGTTATTGTTGCCGATAGTCAGCATCTCGGAGGCAATCAGCGCAAACCATGCCGCCGACTGAGACACCATGGTATTCCACAGCAAACCGGGGAAAGAGTAGAGAAATCCCAGCCGCCAGAATCGTTGCCACGGATTGCATTGAAACGCGCAGGAGACTTCGGTGAGTTCGTTCGGCACCACGCGTAAAGTCTGATACATCGTCAGCATCATATTCCACGCCTGCCCGGTAAATACGGCAAAGATGGCGAGCCCCTCAAGCCCCATAACACTGTGCGGATACAGCCCCAGGAAGAAAGCAGTGGTAAAGGTCAGGAATCCCAGGAGAGGAACGGACTCCATAAAGTTCACAAAGGGCAAAATAATGCGACGCATCGCAGCATATTTTGCTGCCAGCACACCAAATACGATGGTGAAAATGAGTGAGAACGCTAACCCAAACAGCAGGCGCATAGTGGTACGTAATGCGTAATAAGGTAAGTCTTTATAGTCTTGTGTGACTGGCGGCAGCGTGCTCCCGTCAAAAGGCGTGTGCATACCTTGCCAGCCATAAATCAGTAATCCTGCTAACAGACACAATATTGAGATGATAATCAGATCATTCAGGCCGAATTTATTCCGGCTCATCACTGGGGTGTTCTTCTGCATAACGTTAATTCTCAGTGGGAATTTTTATATCGATTAAAACCGATAAGCAGAGAGAATAGGGCGTAATTAATCCCTCCGGATAAATGGAGTTATTTATACGCCGTATTCAATTTAGAATAATGTTCATCACGGTAACAGTGTAAGACGTCGATACCGTAACGAACCTCGCCCTGTCAGGGGAGAAGACTGTCTATTTGCGATTTAATCGCACGCTGGTAATGTGTTGAGAAGTATTGCTTCAGGGTCTGAACGAAAGGAAAGGACCGCGGCGCCCTGGCAGTTGGGGCCGTAATGCTTTTATTGGCAAGCGTATCGCTGAAAGATGAAGAATGTGTAGTCTTCAACATCAATGGAAAAACAAATTTTTGTAACAGCATAGAGCACCTCGATATAACAGCATCGAAATAAAGATAATCTTCGCCCTTAATTTATCGGGCTTGTGGTTCTGATTATCCTTACAGACACTGACAGGTGCCGGGGATAATCAGGTGTTGGTCGGAATACCCGACGGGGGTTCATCGTTTAACATACACGTCCTCTTTAGATTTATTATTAAATGCAAGCGGATACTATCAGGTTAATATTAAACAGAACGTATATATACACACAATTGAGAAGACTTTCTCCGGGGTGTTAATTGGGCAGGATCTTTGGAAAGAAATAACGCCGTTTCGTGAGCAAAACTCAACAGAGCCTGATTGGTTATTGAATGGCATTATCAATATTATGTGCAGTGTTACTGAAGCGCAGTTACAGCGCCCGACGTCATATCGGGCGCTGATTTTTGTCACTCAGTCACGCATGATCAGAACGAGAAACACGAACATCCCAGCGCGCCCCAGAAGGCGTTGTCGTTGGACACCGGGACATCCGATCCGCGGGCGATGTCATGGCTATGTTTATGCACGCCACACGGACCGGCGCACTGATGTGCCTGACGAACCAGCCCGACGCGCGCGGCACCTTCTGGCGGGGCAGAGCGGTAATGGCCAGGCACTTTGGTGACCGGCGACCAGTCCGGTAAGACCGGGATTGCTGGCGGGGCGAGCGGTGAGAAACTGCCTGCCGCGTACACCACTTTGCCGTCCACGACGGTCATCACCGATTCAATGCCCTTGATGCGTTCTTCCTGCACACTGAAGAAATCCTCTGAAAGCACCGCCAGATCCGCCAGCTGTCCGGCTTTGATCTGCCCCTTTTTGCCCTGTTCGCTGGAGAACCATGAGCTGCCCTGCGTCCACAGCATCAGCGCGGTTTCGCGGTCGATGCGCGCATCGTCGTCGTACATCGCCATGCCGCCAACGGTGCGGCCGGAAACCAGCCAGTACAGTGCTGTCCACGGGTTGTAACTGGCAACGCGCGTGGCGTCGGTGCCCAGCCCGACCGGTAAACCGGCGGAAAGCATTTTCGCCACCGGCGGCGTATGTTTAGTGGCTTCGATGCCGTAACGGTCAGCGAAATATTCCCCCTGAAACGCCATGCGATGCTGAACGGCAATGCCACCGCCCAGCGCTTTCACGCGTTCGATATTGCGCTCAGTGATGGTTTCCGCATGGTCAAAGAACCAGTGCAATCCATTGAACGGAATGTCTTTATTCACCTTCTCGAAGACATCGAGCATACGGCTGATCGACTCATCGTAAGTGGCGTGCAGACGGAACGGCCAGCGGTGTTCCACCAGATGACGCACCACGCGTTCCAGCTCAACTTCGGTACCCGGCGGTAAATCCGGACGCGGTTGCAGGAAGTCTTCAAAGTCGGCGGCGGAAAACACCAGCATCTCGCCCGCGCCGTTGTGACGATAAAAATCTGTGCCTTGTCCCGGTTTCAGCATATCGGTCCACAGCTCAAAATCTTCCAGTTCATGCTGCGGCCGCTGGGTAAACAGGTTGTAAGCGATACGCACGGTCAGCTGATTTTTCTGGTGAAGCTCATCAATGATCTGATAATCCTCAGGATAATTCTGGAAGCCGCCACCCGCATCAATCGCGCTGGTCAGGCCGAGACGGTTCAGTTCGCGCATAAACTGGCGGGTGGAATTGACCTGCTGTTCCAGCGGCAGTTTCGGTCCCTTAGCCAGCGTCGAATAGAGGATCATCGCATTCGGTTTGGCGATTAACATACCGGTCGGATTGCCGTTGCTGTCGCGCTGAATTTCTCCGCCCGGCGGATTTGGCGTGTCTTTGGTGTAACCGACGACCTTCAGCGCGGCGCGGTTGAGCAGGGCACGGTCGTATAAATGCAGGATAAATACCGGCGTGTCGGGCGCGGCCTGATTGATCTCTTCCAGCGTCGGCATCCGGCGTTCGGCGAACTGAAATTCCGTCCAGCCACCGACCACGCGTACCCATTGCGGTGAGGGCGTGCGCAGTGCCTGTTCTTTCAGCATCCGCAGCGCATCGGCCAGAGAAGGCACGCCTTCCCAGCGCAGTTCCAGATTGTAGTTCAACCCGCCACGGATGAGATGCAGGTGGGAATCGTTCAGACCGGGGATCGCCGTGTGACCGTGCAGATCCACCACCTGAGTAGACGCATCCGCGAACTGCATCACTTCATTTTCAGTGCCGACAGCAAGAAATTTGCCGTCTTTAATCGCCACGGCGTTCGCCAGGGGTTTCTCCCGGTCAACGGTATGAAATTTGCCATTAATCAGGATCAGGGAAGCAAAACTTGTCATTGGAAAAGCTCCTGTCATTGCGCGGAAGTGCGCGTCAGCCATGAATGGAAAACTCGGGTAATCACTGGCATCCAGAGGAAAACCACCAGCGCAACCACGGAGGCGTCATTGAGCAAATGACCGCCTTCCGTGCCTTTCAGCTGTGGCAAAAATTGCACCCAAAACCAGGGCACAATGTGGGTTGAAGGGTAAATCACCAGCAAAGTCAGCAGATATTGTTTCCAGCGGGCAGGGGGACGAACTGTCGCACTCGGCGGGGTAAACCAGAATTCCGCGCCGGGACGCACTTCGGTGCTGTCGTCCTGCAACAGCAGCGGGCTTACTTCTGCCACCAGTTGTTTACGCAGTTCAGAGTTGTGCCAGGCGTTGAGATTTTCCAGCGTGTCGAAGCGCACCAGAATGGTGTACGGATCCCCGCTGCGGCTTGGACGGATGACGTTGACGCCCAGATGTCCCGGGAACGTGCTCGCCTGCGGCATGATTTTGTTCAGCCAGGCTTCGTATTGCGCCTCGCTGGCGGGGGCAATTTTGTGCGTAATGACGAGCGTAACGTGTTGCTTGTGGGACTGGGACATACATCACCTCAGCTGATTTAAATAAAAGCATTTATCGAATCAATGAAATGATGTTAGTCGGCGGGTTGAAACAATGATAGGTGAGAATTTTTGCGTTCTTGTTAAGATTTTTTGAGGGTTATTCTTCCCCGACCACACGCAGTTCGCGCTGCCTGAGAATGCGGTGCAGATTGAATTCCAGCCAGTCGGCCAGCCCGGCAACCTGGTCTTTCATCTCAAGTCCGAGAGGCGAGAGACTATACTCAACGTGCGGCGGCACCACCGGAAACGAATGCCGGTCAACAAAGCCATCTTCTTCTAACGCCTGCAGCGTTTGCGCCAGCATCTTTTCGCTAATGCCCCCGACTTTGCGGCGCAGTTCACTAAAGCGCAGCGTTTCGTCGCACAGGGCGATAAGGATCAGCAAGCCCCAGCGGCTGGTGACGTGGCGCAGAATTTCGCGTGATGGACAATTCGGATCGAGGACTTTCCCCTGACGGATTTGTTCTGACAGCGGCAGGCGTGCCTCAGCCGGGTCTGATGGAATTATTTTCATACTTACCTTTTGGTGCGTACTTACGAAAAGTAAGTGTATCGCATAGGATGTCTTCACGGCGACGAATTTCGCGTCTTGCAGAACATAAACCCACAATATGAACAGTGTGTCGAACCCTTCAGGAGAATAAATATGATCGCAGTTACCGGTGCTACCGGCCAGTTAGGCCGCCTTGTTATTGCCGCGCTTCTGAAAAAAGTGCCCGCTAATCAGATTATTGCCGCAGTGCGCAGCCCTGAAAAAGCCAAAGATCTGGCAGATTTAGGCGTTCAGGTTCGCCAGGCGGATTACAGCAAGCCGGAGACGCTGGATTCAGCGTTTAAAGGCGCAGAGAAATTGCTGCTGATTTCCTCAAGCGAAGTCGGTCAGCGCGAAGCGCAGCACAACGCGGTGATCGCGGCGGCGAAACGTGCGGGCGTGAAACTTCTGGCTTATACCAGCCTGCTGCACGCGGATAAATCTCCGCTCGGTCTGGGCGTGGAACACCGCGCGACCGAAAAAGCGTTAAGTGAATCCGGCATTCCTTTTGTCCTGCTGCGTAACGGCTGGTATACGGAAAACTATGCCGCGAGCATTGCACCGGCTTTGGCGCATAACGCCTTTATAGGTTCTGTCGGAGAGGGGCGGATTTCTTCTGCTGCCCGTCAGGATTATGCCGAAGCGGCGGCTGCCGTTCTGGTGCTCGGGGATCAGGGCGGGAAAATCTACGAACTGGCGGGCGATGAATCCTACACGCTGGCTGAATTCTCGGCGGAAATCGCACATCAGTCCGGCAAAAAAGTGGATTACGTGAATCTGCCGGAAGCAGAATTTGCTAAAGCGTTACTGGGCGCCGGTTTACCCGAAGGTCTGGCGAATATGCTGGCAGATTCTGACGCGGGCGCAGAGAAGGGCGGTCTGTTTGATGATTCTCATACATTGAGCAAACTGATTGGTCGTCCAACGACGCCGGTGAAAGACGTGATCGCTGCGACACTGAAATCGCTGTAATACGCTAAAGCTTCAGAAAGAAGTGAACACCGGCCTGCTAGCACTGTTACTTAACAGGCCGGTGTATTTGTTAAATTATGTCATCTTGCGTGGAGAGCAAAACCAGCTCCAGCAAATTACGGCAACCCTGCTGGTTGCTGACGTTAGACTCCTGCTCCAGCTGGCGCAGCAGCCCTTCAATAATCGCTTTATTGCTTACCGGATAGCCGTTGTTTAACAGCCCTGAAACGATGGTGCCGAGGATCTCGACTTCGCTTAATGTTGGCGTTTCACGGGTTTTGAAATAATCACTGATTTCTGTAACTGTTTGTTCTGCTTCGAGTTGCATGTAGACCTCCTCAAACTTTTCTGCGAATTATCATCGCCGGAAAAGTGCCTATTGCCAGTCAGAAAAGAGAATATTGTGAAGCGTTTCTTCACAATTGCCTTCCCTGTTCATCCCGTGATTATTTTGTACAAAAATAAAATCAGCCATGAAAAAAACCTTTGGAAGAAGGGAAATCCAATTTTTTCTTCCAAAGGCCAGGCTGAAACTGCCCGTAAAAGACGGACTAATGATGAAGCAGGGGTACAAGAAAGTTATACAATGATTGCAATTTTGTACAGGTATGGATGCGAAAAATCTTAAATAGTGTTGCTAGCAATGTTTAAAAAAGCACGAAATGCTCAATTTCATTTAAAGCGGTTACATTCACAGGACGCGTTAGTTTCATATGTAATGGTAAATAAGGTGACTTCTGCGGTTGTCTATTGCGTCTGTACAACAGTCCGCCTGTGCGGCAGAATAACTGCCCTTTTTTTCGCCATCCGGCGAATTCTGCAACAGCAGATCAGGAGTCTTGCGGTGAAAGTTAACGTCATAGGCACCAGCGGCAGTGGCAAATCAACGCTGGCACGCGGCATTTCTCAGAAACTGAATATTCCCTATATTGAACTGGATGCGTTGTTCTGGCGGGCTGACTGGCAGGGTACGCCTGACGAACAATTCTTTGCCCGCCTTGAAGAAAAAATGGCAGCCAGCGATAGCTGGGTGATCGATGGAAATTACAAACGCTCGCAACCGGTTAAATGGCGCAATATTGATCTGATCGTTTGGGTGGATTATTCGTTCGGGCGCACGTTGTTTCAGGCAGTGAAACGGGCGGCTACGCGTGCGTGGGGCGGGCAGGAAATCTGGGCGGGAACGGGAAACTACGAGACGTTTCGCAAAAGCTTTTTCAGCCGGGAGTCGATAATTCTGTGGACGCTGAAAACTTACAGGAAAAACCGCCGCCAGTATGAGGCGTTAATTCGTGACCCCGCATGGCAGCATGTTCGCTTCGTGCGTTTACGCTCACCCCAGCAGACTGAGGTTTTTCTCAGTGATCTGACCCAGTTGTAACACCATCCACGGGCTGAAGGCCCACGGCGTCGTGCGCACGCTGCTCAGCAAATCTTCCGGTTTCACCCACTGATAATCCATCACTTCAGACTCGCGCGGTGCCGGTGTCTGGCCGGTGAAAGCGGTAAAAATCGGGCAGAATTCATTTTCGACAATGCCGGAAGCATCGGTGGCGCAATACTGAAATTCATCCACCAGCGAGGCGATGTTTTCCACGGATAATCCGATTTCATACTGACAACGGCGCAGAACCGCCGCCTGCAGGGACTCGCCGGGCAACGGATGCCCGCACACCGAATTCGTCCAGACTCCCGGCCACGCGACTTTGCCTAGCGCACGGCGCGTCAGCAAAATCTCGCCACGGTCATTGCGGATGTAACAGGAAAACGCCAGATGCAGCGGAGTATGTCCGGAATGCACCAGCGCTTTGTCCATGGTTCCCGATGGCTGATGTTGTCCATCCAGCAACACGACTTCTTCAATCATAAAAACTCCCGTGACTCCTCAACCTTCAGTCTTCTGTTTCCAGCATTTGCTTAAGTAAACGCACCAGATGCCGCTGATCGTCAGGAGATAATCTTGCCAAAAACTCAGTATCCACCTGCTCACCGACAGGCTGAGTATTCGCCAGAACGGCTTTTCCCTCTGCGGTCAGCGTGATAAAACGCCGGCGCTTATCTGCCGGATCGGCCTGACGCACTAACAGCCCGCGTGATTCCAGCCGCGACAACATTTCTGCCAGGGTGGCCTTACTGCTGATCGCCACACCGGTCAGTTGTACCTGTTCAATTCCCGGATTTTCAGCAATCGAGCGCAACACGGCGTACTGCGGTTTGGTCAGTTCCGGGATGCATTGCTGCCAGCGCGCAGTGTGCTGCTGGAATACCTTACGCATTATGTGAAAGGCTTCCTGTCTCAATTGTGTGCTCATCATCGGTTTCCGCTGTTCTTATAGGTCTCCGGCTATTTTAGCAACCTATGAGGAATGAATGCGACAGACCATTGCGGTGATTTGAAAAGGAGTATAAGGTAAAAATCATTCGTATACGAACGAAATGTTCAAGGTCATGATCTGTGTGAGGCTGAAATGAGACTGATTGTAGGGATGACGGGCGCGACGGGTGCGCCGCTGGCGGTGACACTGTTGCAGGCGTTGCGGGATATGGACGATGTGGAAACACATCTGGTGATGTCGAAATGGGCGAAAACCACGATTGAACTTGAAACGCCGTACACCGCACGTGAGGTGAGTGCCATGGCGGACTTCACGCACAACTGCGCCGATCAGGGAGCCACAATTTCTTCCGGCTCATTCAAAACGGACGGCATGATCATCATCCCGTGCAGCATGAAAACGCTGGCGGGGATCCGCGCCGGATATGCCGAAGGGCTGGTCGGGCGCGCGGCAGATGTGGTGCTCAAAGAAAACCGCAAACTGGTGCTGGTTCCGCGTGAAACCCCTCTCAGCACCATTCACCTTGAAAACCTGCTCGCACTTTCCCGCATGGGGGCCGCAATCGTGCCGCCGATGCCGGCTTACTACAACCACCCTGAAACCATTCAGGACGTGACAGACCACATTGTGACCCGCGTGCTCGACCAGTTTGGCCTTGAATATCATCGGGCTAAGCGCTGGGCCGGGTTAACGCCCAAGAGTGACGGTGTCACTAATTAGTTTCTAAAACGTGTTAAATCTACTACGTACCAAGTACAGGAGAATCGAGATGGCTTTTGATGATCTGCGCAGTTTTATGCGCGCACTGGATGAGAACGGACAACTGCTGAAAATCACCGAACAGGTGAAAGCGGAGCCGGATCTGGCCGCGGCGGCGAATGCCACAGGCCGTATCGGCGAGGGCGCACCTGCGCTGTATTTTGACAATGTGGAAGGGTTTACGGACGCGCGTATCGCCTTAAATACGCTGGGGTCATGGCCCAATCATGCCATTGCCATGGGGTTGCCGCCTTCCACGTCGACCAACGAGCAGATTGCCGAATATATCCGCCGCTGGGATACGTTTCCGATCACACCTGAACGTCGTAAAAATCCGGCGTGGGCAGAAAATACCGTCGACGGGGAAGACATTAACCTGTTCGACATTCTGCCGCTGTTCCGCCTGAACGACGGCGACGGTGGTTTCTATCTCGATAAAGCCTGCGTGGTGTCCCGCGACCCGACCGACCCGGACAGCTTCGATAAACAGAATGTCGGCATTTATCGTATGGAAGTGAAGGGCAAACGTAAGCTCGGGCTGCAACCGGTGCCGATGCATGACATTGCGCTGCACTTACATAAAGCGGAAGAACGCGGCGAAGATTTACCGATAGTCATCACACTGGGTAATGACCCGATCATTACGCTGATGGGCGCAACACCGCTGAAATATGACCAGTCGGAATATGAAATGGCGGGCGCATTGCGTCAGGCGCCGTATCCGATCGCGACGGCACCGCTGACTGGTTTTGACGTGCCATGGGGTTCAGAAGTGATCCTCGAAGGGGTGATTGAAGGGCGTAAACGCGAAATCGAAGGGCCGTTCGGCGAATTCACTGGACACTATTCTGGTGGCCGCAATATGACCGTGGTACGTATCGATAAAGTCTCTTACCGCAATAATCCCATTTTTGAATCCCTCTATCTCGGCATGCCATGGACCGAAATCGACTACCTGATGGGACCAGCCACCTGCGTGCCGCTGTATCAGCAACTCAAAGCCGAATTCCCGGAAGTGCAGGCAGTCAACGCCATGTACACCCACGGTCTGCTGGCAATTATCTCCACCAAAAAACGGTACGGCGGTTTTGCCCGTGCCGTGGGGCTGCGCGCAATGACCACGCCGCACGGTCTGGGGTACGTGAAAATGGTGATTATGGTCGATGAGGATGTGGATCCGTTCAACCTGCCGCAGGTGATGTGGGCGCTTTCCGCCAAGGTCAATCCGGCGGGCGACCTGGTTCAGCTGCCGAATATGTCCGTGCTGGAACTGGATCCGGGGTCATCGCCGGCGGGGATCACTGACAAACTGATTATTGATGCCACAACGCCGGTCGCGCCGGATAACCGCGGTCATTACAGCCAGCCGGTACGCGATTTACCAGAAACCAAAGACTGGGTCGCCAAACTCAATTCCATGCTGGACGGGCGCAAAGCCTGAACATTCATTAAAGATAGTAAGGAGTGATTATGATTTGTCCACGTTGTGCCGATGAGCATATCGAACTGATGGCCGTGTCCCCGGTGAAAGGTGTCTGGACCGTGCATCAGTGCCAGCGTTGTTTATACACCTGGCGTTCTACTGAACCTCTGCGTCGCACCAGCCGCGAACATTATCCCGAGGCGTTTAAGATGACGCAGGCAGATATCGACAATGCGCCGATGGTGCCGTCGATCCCGCCACTTCTGGCGGAGTAATGTGACTTTCTCCTCCCTCTGAAAAGAGGGAGTGAGAAGCTTCAGAAGCCGTTTTTACGGAAATTCATCTGAACATAAATTTTCCGCATATAAACAGTTTAGGTAAGCTCTAAGAAAATTCCTGAAATCAAGCAGTTAAAATTCTATTTCCCTGAAAACTCCCTTCTTTTTTCTCCTCAATAGTCCCGCATTTTTGCCAACATAAACTCTGTAAAGGTAGACAGTTGTCGACTTTTCCTCTAAAAGTTCTGCAGTTCTCGCCAGACAAAACTAGTTTCGAATGGCAAATAATAATTTCTGAATGTTAAAGAGCGGCGAAATGATAACCGCCAGGCATTGAGATTTTACAAACACTACGACACACCTTTTGGAGAGTTTATGCATTCCTCTGATCACAAAAACGAGAGCCGGACGTTCTTCGGTCATCCTTATCCGCTGGGTTCTCTGTTCTTCACAGAAATGTGGGAGCGGTTCTCGTTTTACGGTATCCGTCCTTTACTGATCCTGTTTATGGCAGCGACGGTGTATGACGGCGGCATGGGACTGGCGCGTGAAAATGCATCGGCCATCGTCGGTATCTTTGCGGGCTGTATGTATCTGGCGGCGTTGCCGGGCGGATGGCTGGCAGATAACTGGCTGGGACAGCAAAGAGCAGTCTGGTACGGCTCAATCCTGATTGCGCTGGGTCACCTGTCGATTGCCTTGTCGGCTTTTATGGGCGACAACCTGTTCTTCATCGGCCTGATGTTTATCGTACTGGGTTCCGGCCTGTTCAAGACCTGTATCTCGGTCATGGTAGGCACGCTGTATAAGAAGGGAGATGCACGCCGTGACGGCGGTTTCTCGCTGTTCTATATGGGCATCAACATGGGGTCGTTTATTGCACCGCTGATTTCCGGCTGGCTGATAAAATCGCATGGCTGGCACTGGGGCTTTGGTATCGGTGGTATCGGTATGCTGGTGGCGCTGATTATCTTCCGCGTTTATGCCGTACCGGCAATGAAACGCTATGACAGCGAAGTCGGTCTGGATTCCACCTGGAACAATCCTGTCGCGAAGAAAAACGGCGTCGGTGCCTGGTTGCTGGCGCTGGCCGTCGGTGTGGCTGTCGTTGTAACGCTGATTGCGCAGGGCGTGATCGTCATCAATCCGGTTGCTGTCGCCAGCGTGCTGGTGTATGTGATTGCGGCATCCGTTGCCCTGTACTTTATCTACCTGTTCCTGTTCGCCGGACTTAACCGCAAAGAGCGCGCCAGACTGCTGGTCTGCTTTATCCTGCTGGTTTCCGCTGCGTTCTTCTGGTCTGCGTTCGAGCAAAAACCAACCTCGTTCAACCTGTTTGCGAATGACTACACCAACCGCATGATCGGCGATTTCGAAATCCCGGCGGTCTGGTTCCAGTCTGTCAATGCGCTGTTTATCATTATGCTGGCACCGGTATTTAGCTGGGCGTGGCCAATGATGGCGCGTAAAAACATCCGTCCGAGCAGCATCACCAAGTTCATCATCGGTATTTTGTGCGCAGCGGCAGGCTTTGGCCTGATGATGCTGGCGGCGCAGAACGTGCTGAACAGCGGCGGCGCAGGTGTTTCACCATTCTGGCTGGTGGGCAGTATTCTGATGCTGACGCTCGGCGAACTCTGCCTGAGCCCGATAGGGCTTGCGACCATGACATTACTGGCACCGGAAAGAATGCGCGGTCAGATGATGGGGCTGTGGTTCTGTGCCAGTGCGCTGGGTAACCTGGCAGCGGGCCTTATTGGTGGTCACGTGAAAGCCGATCAGCTGGATATGCTGCCTGATCTCTTTGCGCGTTGTTCCATCGCGTTGCTTATCTGTGCCGCAGTATTGTTCGTGCTGATTATTCCGGTACGCAGAATGCTGGAAAACGCACAGGCCAGTTCAGAACAGAAACCTGTCACTCACGCCTGACGGACAGTGATGTGATTATCGACCCGTAACCGGTTGGTACAGTAAACAGAAATGAGGTGGTCTTCGGACTGCCTCATTTTTTTTTATCCTATCCATGTTACCGGTATCACATTAATCAAAAAACATAAGAAATTTATAACATCTCGCAATTGTGACTGCCTTTTAACCATTCTATAACAAGTCCTCGGGCCACGGACGGACTGACTTTTTTGTGTTTAACCCTACAAAAGGCAGGACGAAAAATGACGGCGAAGTTATCCGTAAAAGAAAAAATCAGCTACGGTCTGGGGGATATGGCGAGCCATATTGGTCTGGATAACGTGATTATATTTTTGACGTTTTATTACACCGATGTCGTGGGATTACCGGCGGTTTTCGTCGGGACAATGTTTCTGGTCGCCCGCGTGGCGGATGCGATTGTTGACCCTGCAATGGGGCTGATCGCCGATCGCACGCAAACCCGTTTTGGTAAGTTCCGTCCTTATATTCTCTGGCTCGCGCTGCCGTTTGGTGCCAGTTGTTTACTGGTTTACGCGGTGCCTGAATCGCTGTCTTTGGGCGGCAAAATGGTTTATGCCAGCGTCACGTATTGCGTGATGATGCTGATGTATACCGCCATCAATATTCCTTACTGCTCGATGGGGGCGATCATCACGCCGGATAACACCCAGCGTATTTCTCTGCAATCTTACCGGTTTTTCCTCGCCACGCTCGGCGGCGCGATGTCCACGTTCCTGATGATGCCGCTGGCAGAAATGATGGGGGGCGGTAATAAGCTCGACGGCTATTTCGGCGCGATGGCCATCATGGCGTCGATTGCCGTGGTGATGTTCCTGCTGTGTTTTCTCAACACCAAAGAACGTATCAGCGCACCGCCAACGCACGAAAATTTCCTCTCTGATTTGCGCGATTTAGTGCGTAACGATCAGTGGCGTGTGGTCGCGGCGCTGATCTTCTTCAACATCTCATTCGGCGTCGTCCGCCTTGGCGCGATGATGTATTACGTCACTTATTATCTTGGCAATGCCAGCTACTTTATGTGGCTGCTGGCGGCGCACATTATCGGTAAAAGTCTCGGCAGTTTGCTGGTCAAACCGCTGACCCGCAACCGCAGCAAACTGGCGGCGTTTACGCTGTGCGCCATTCTGACCGGCTTGCTGAGCATGGCGATATTCTTCGTTCCTGCGTGGATTTCCCTGCTGGTCGGCATGACGTTGCTGGTGTCCACGTTCTATCAGGTCACGACCACGCTGATGTGGGTGATGATGTCGGACGTGGTGGATTACGGCGAATACAAACAAGGCAAACGCATGGACGGCACGGTGTTCTCGACCTTGCTGGCGATCCTCAAAATGGGGATGGCGGTGAGCGGGGCAGTCGTTGGCTGGACCCTCGGCATGAGCGGTTACGTGCCGCACGCCGCGCAGCAAAATACTGCCGCGATGCTGTCAATTATCGCGCTGTTCTCACTGGTGCCGGGCGTGTTGTCGATGTTCAGCGCGCTGTCGATGCGTTGGTACAAGCTTAACGACGCGACCATGAAACAGATTAACCAGTCCAAAATTTCACGGGAACACGAGCCTGTCCCTCAGGCCACCTTGCATACACAGGAGTCCGCATGAGCGAATTAATCGCCGAAAAGAACCGTATCCTCTGGCATTTCGATCAGCAAACGCTGGTGATTGAACCCTGGGGTGAAAACAGCCTGCGCGTGCGTGCTACCTGCCGGCCTGAACTGAATGAACATCTTTGGGCGCTGCTGCCGCAAACCGAACAGCCGCAAACTGACATCAGCCGCGGCACAGAAACGCTGAGCATCCGCAACGGCAACATAATGGCGACGGTGAATATCAAAGGGCAGCTGGCGTTTTATAACCAGCGCGGTGAGCTGATCCTTGAGGAGTTCTGGCGTCAGCGTTCCACCGTCGGCATCGGCGCGACGGAGAAGAGTCAGGACAAATACATCAGTGCGCTGAAAATGGATGCGCGCGAATTTAAGGCTATTCCCGGCGGCAAGCATCAGCTCACCGTGCGTTTTGAGTCGCGCCCCGACGAGAAAATCTACGGCATGGGGCAATATCAGCAAAGCTGTCTGGATCTGAAAGGCTGCACGCTGGAACTGGCGCAGCGTAACTCGCAGGCCAGCGTACCCTTTATGCTTTCGAGCCTTGGCTACGGCATGCTGTGGAACAATCCGGCAATTGGCGAGGCGACGTTCGGCAAGAACATCACCCGCTGGGAAGCGCAGGTCACGGAGCAGATGGATTACTGGATAACCGCCGGTGACACACCGGCTGACATCATGCATCAGTATGGCCGCGCGACCGGTACTGCGCCGTTAATGCCGGAATACGCCACCGGTTTCTGGCAGTGCAAATTGCGTTACCGCACGCAACAGGAAGTGCTGGAAGTGGCACGTGAATACAAGCGCCGTCACCTGCCGATTTCAGTGATTGTGATCGACTTCTTCCACTGGCCGAATCAGGGCACCTGGTGTTTTGACCCGGTGGACTGGCCGGATCCGAAAGCGATGGTCGCGGAACTGAAATCGCTGGGCATCGAAACGATGGTCTCGGTCTGGCCGACGGTGGACAGCCGCACCGATAACTACAAGGAGATGAAATCCAAAGGTTATCTGGTGAATACCGACCGTGGCGTCTCGGTGAATCTGGACTTCCTCGGCAATTGCACGTTCTTTGATGCTACCCATCCCGGCGCCCGTCAGTTTGTCTGGGAAAAAGTGAAGCAGAACTATTATGAACTGGGGATCCGCACCTTCTGGCTGGACGAAGCCGAGCCGGAATACCGCGCCTATGATTTTGATAACTATCGCTATCATTTAGGACCGGTGCTGGAGGTGGGGAACATCTACCCGCAGAAATTTGCACAAGGTTTTTACGACGGCCTGCAACAGGAAGGCGAGCACGAAATCGTCAATCTGGTGCGCTGCGCCTGGGCTGGCAGTCAGCGTTACGGCGTACTGGCGTGGTCGGGCGATATCCATTCCTCCTTCCACGCGCTGCGCAATCAGATAGCCGCCGGACTGAACATGGGACTGGCGGGTATCCCGTGGTGGACGACAGATATCGGCGGTTTCCAGGGTGGTAACGTCAATGACCCTGCGTTTCAGGAACTGCTGATCCGCTGGTTCCAGTGGGGCGTATTCTGCCCGGTGATGCGTCTGCACGGTTACCGCGAACCCCAAATCCAGCCATCAGAACCGTGGCGCGACGGCATCGCCCAATGCAACAGCGGGGCGCCGAATGAAGTGTGGAGCTACGGCGAAGAGAATTACCAGCTGATGAAAAGCGGCCTGTTCCTGCGTGAAAAACTGCGTCCTTACATCAGCCGCGTCATGCAGCAAGCCCACGAGAGCGGCGATCCGGCGATGCGCACGATGTTCTACCAGTATCCCGATCAGGCTGAAAGCTGGCAGGTGGAAGATCAATACATGCTCGGTGCCGACATTCTGGTTGCGCCGGTGCTCTACGCGGGTCAGCGGGAGAGGGACGTGTGGTTACCGGCGGGAGAGATGTGGGTGGCGCTTAATGGGGAACAGTATGAAGGCGGAAGGGCGATTACGGTCGCCGCGCCGATGAGTGAAATCCCGGTTTTTGTGCGGGAGGGTACGAAGGTGAAAGCAGAACTTGGTATTTGACCTGCTCCTCCCCCTGCGAAGGGGGAGGCGGGGAGGGGGTTTAGCAGACAACACCCATCTTCGTATACACTCTGACCTTAGTTTTTGACCTTAATACCCCACCCCAACCCTCCCCTTCGCAGGGGAGGGAGTTAACCCAATTCCCCATTTATCACAAAACTGTTAACTCTCCGCGAGGATTCCGTAACCCCTCGGCTTGTAGTCTGATGCCATCGACAACAACCGGCACGGTGGCAAAAAATGATTAACAGACGCAATTTCCTGCTGGGCAGCAGTGCGGTTTCCGTGGTCGCGGTGATGGGGCTGATCCCATCTTTTTTCCCACGTAAAGCGGATGCTCAGGCCAAAGCCGAAAAGTTTGAATTCACCCTGACCGATGAGCAGTGGCATCAGAAGCTGAACGATGACCAGTACCACATTTTGCGCGAGGCGGGCACCGAACGGCCTTATTCCAGCCCGCTGAATAACGAACATCGGGCGGGCGAGTTTGCCTGTGCGGGTTGCAATCTTCCTCTCTTTTCCTCAGCGACCAAGTTCGACAGCCATACAGGCTGGCCGAGTTTCTGGAAGCCGTTACCCAATGCCGCGCTGACCAGCCGGGATACCTCGTTTGGCATGGTGCGCGATGAGGTGCATTGCCGTCGCTGCGGCGGGCATCTGGGACACGTATTTGATGACGGTCCGCAGCCAACCGGCCTGCGTTATTGCATGAACGGGCTGGCGATGACGTTCACCCCCAAAGCTTAATCAGTCAGGACATTCACAATGAAAAATGCATCTAAAAAAGTGCGCAGCTTGCGAAATTACAGCCTGATCGCCGGACTGGTGCTGGCTTCAGCCTTTGCCTTTCAAAATAACGCCTGGTCGTGGGGCGGTGGCGCAGAACCGGCGGTGGTGATCCCGGCACCGGCAAAAGATGAGCCTGCGCGAACGTCGCACAGCGAAACGGCGCTGTTTGCCGGTGGCTGTTTCTGGGGGATTCAGGGCGTGTTTCAGCATGTGAAAGGCGTGACCAGCGCGGTGTCGGGGTATGCCGGAGGCGAGGCGCAAACGGCCAGCTATGAGCAGGTGAGCAACGGCGATACCGGCCATGCAGAATCTGTGAAAGTGACGTTTGACCCGACTCAGGTGACTTACGGCGAATTGTTGCACATTTTCTTCTCGGTAGGGCATAACCCGACGGAGTTAAACCGTCAGGGACCGGATACCGGCAGTCAGTATCGCTCGGCGGTTTTCCCGCTCAATCAGGCGCAGGCCGACGTGGCAAAAGCGTACATTGCCCAGCTCGATGCCAGCCACAGTTACAGCGAACCGCTGGTGACGAAAGTGGAAAACAATGCATACTTTTATCCGGCTGAGGCTTATCACCAAAACTTCTTAAACGATAACCCGGACTATCCGTACATTGTGGTGAACGATCTGCCGAAAATAAAAGATTTGAAACAGCATTTCCCGGCGGATTATCGTGAACAACCGGCGCTGGTGAAGCAGTAGCCCGCTTAGTATCAACGGTATCAACGGCCGTGATGATGGCCGTTTTTTGACGGCATCGGCTGATGATGATGCGCATGATCATGATGAGGATCGTGGTGGTGGCCGTGAGGACCCGCCATCACACATCCGGTCAGTGAAAATAATAATATGGCGGAGATTACCAGACGTAATAAGGCTTTCATTCTTACACCCTGAAAAATAGAGAAGAGAGCACCTTCCCTAAAAATGGAATATGCACTCTTCGCAGGAAATTAAATGTTAAATCAGAAATCCATCTCAGCGCCTAAATATGCGCCATCAATGATGCGCTCATTAGGATTCCCTGCTGTTCCGTCAAGGCCGATATAACGGTAGCCAGCTTTGACTTTCACAGGTGCAAACGGTACCCAGCTGAATCCGGCATCCGCTTCGGTATAAGATTTCACACGATTGCTTAATGCATCTGGTGCACTGTAACCCTCGGCATAAAATGCCAGGCTATCGGTGAAGGGGACGGTAATACCGCCGCCGACGGGAAATGCAACACCTTCGTTATCAGACGTTGAACCCTGCATGTAAAGGGCTTTTGCACCCAGATTAATCATTGCCGGGCCAACAGGAATATTAAAGCCTGTGGCCGCACCGCCGATCTGACGACCATTTTTCGTGTTCTTCGCCCAGTTACCGTCGATATACAGGCCCGATGTCTGACGACCCATGCCGGCGTTTAGTTCAGTGAAATCTGTGCCCGCTTTTGCACCGAGTTCAACAGCCTGAGTCTGGCCTGAGAAAGCCAAAAATACGGCCATTACACTGCCAGCGACAGTCAGTTTGATTGTGTTCTTACGCATTTGTTTACCTGTTGATTAAGTGTTCGGCTCTGAGCGGTCTTTGCCGTTCTGCCGTCAGACGGATGTTCCGTCCGTGAGGAGCTATCACACACTCAGGCACAGCCAGCATCAATTTATATGTCAGATGATGTGATAAATAGGTTTTTATCCTTTAATATTTTAATTAATTAGATAATTAACCTGAAACAGGAGGCTGGCTTCAATACGCGACACAGACGAATTGCGGCGAATACGTGCTGCTGACCACGTAAGCCTGGTCACGAATCCGCCTGACGCCGATGTTTAGAGAGGCATTATCACCGGTATTCTCCAGCCACATCTGGTCGAAATCAGCATCTGGTGTGGTATCTAAAGGTGACGGCGTCACTTTATCAATAGTGAAATGATAGGTCTTATTATCGACTTTAACACCATGACTGAGATAAACAGTACGTTCAAGATATGTACTGCCTTTTGCCGATTTCACATCCCCCTCGTACTGAATAATGCCCTTGTTCTTATCGTAAAATTGCAGGCTTTCCACAACGGAAAAAACCAGTTGTCCCTGCTCAATATCCATATTCACTTTGCCGAAAGCTTTACATTTTAAAGTCGGAATATCTTTAGATGGCCATAAATACAACATGCCCCCCGCGATAATACAAACCGCGATAACGGATGTATAGAACCACTTCTTCTTAATCATGATCATTGGCCGACCCACTTATAGTGATAGAAGTTATCACACGAAATAATTTCTTTATTATTGCCAAGGGTGCATAAAGACAGCAGCGTTCTGGCATTGTTTTGATACGAATAAGGTAACTCGCTGTTATAGATGATGACATTGCCTTTATTGCACGTCAGATTATTGACTTTCAGCGTGTGGCTGACCCGCTCAAGCACCGCAGGTTTCTCATCATCCGAAATATCTTTCAGGAAAATAATATCGCAACCAGTGTCAGGTTGTTTTATTTCAGTGATGCCGTTGGTGGCATCTCCGTTTTTCCATGCACTCATTGACACGCCAGCCAGAACCAGCAGGCAGAGCAGGATCAAAAGGACGCGCCGGGCAGGTTTGACAGTTGCAGATAAAGCAGCAGGTATTGGCGGCAGTACCGCAAGCGGAGTAACAGAGGCCGGTTCCACAGGCGGCACTGTTTCAAGGCGACGCACACTGACTGCCGGGTTGAGTTTAAAACCGACTTTCGGCAGGGTAACGATCAGTTCGTGGCAATCTAATATCGCCAGATTGCGGCGGACAATACTCACGTACTGATTTAGATTATTGCCCGAAGCGTGCAGACCGTGGTTGTCCCAGACGGTTTCGAGCAGATATTCCCGCGTCAGATCCCGTCCTTCTGATGAAAGAAACTCTTCCAGCAGACGTGCCGCCGGAAGTGGAAGTTTAATGACATCCTGACTGGCGGCATAATACAGCGTGCCATCATCTGAGTTGAATTCAATTGCTTTATCAATGAGATATTTCATCTTGCCCTGATTGAGATGAGTAAAACTACTCAACACTCTGTCGGAATTAAAAAACGCTTCAGATTAATAGTATACAAGCTAAATTTTGCCTGCCGGATCTGAACCGGGGATATGTAAAACTCTCAGCCTTCTGATGCAGAAAGTAAATTATTATGTTGCCTGAAGGCTGTATGCAGGAATAAAAATCTAAATATACCCGCTTTATGTAATTAAATTGTCTGCCACGTCGAAATGCGTTTTCCTGCTCGCATCGTTAACTGAGCGGAGTGGTGACGTGGATATTACCTTTACAGACTTTCTTATTGGATTTTCCTCTGCGCTGGATTTGTTAAGTCCTGAAAACGGACACCGCGGCGTGCGGCGTGCCTATATCGTGATGAATATTGCCCGTCAGCGGCGGTTCAGTCCGCTGGTGCAAAAGCGCCTTTTTATTGCTGCACTTTTGCGAGATATCAGCCACGGCGCGCATACCCCGCAAGATTGTGTCAGGCGAATCGCAAACATTCCTTTGCTGGCTGGCAGCGCAGGCCTCATCGCCGCAAGAGGGCAACGGCATCCGGAAAGTCGCCTGCTTGATCTGGCCGATAATCTGGATTTACTGGCGCTTCATGAATACCCCCGCGGCCACTACCCGTCACACGCGATTGAAACATTGTGCGATTCCATCGGTTCCCGTTATCAGCTCGACGACATTCTCGCTTTACGTGAGCTGGGTCTGGAAAAAAAATTCTGGGCAGAGCTTGCCTCCGCCACGTTGATCAATACTGCCGCGTCCTTTTCACCGTTTGCGGGAACCGTGCTGACTGACGACGAACTCACCGCCTTGTCTTCCCTGCTGGCGGCGGTCATTGATCAGCATTGCCGTTCAGCCGCACAACATTCCGTAGTGGTAGCGGACATTGCTGGCCGGCTTGCGCAAATGTACGGGTTTTCCAAAAAAGGCGTGTTGCGCATCCGCGTCGCGGGTTTACTGCATGACCTGGGCAAACTGGTCGTTCCCGCCGCGTTGCTCACCAAAACATCGGCGCTGACAGATTTTGAACGCCGTCAGATCCACATTCACCCGCAGTTCACCTGGAAAATTCTTTCGCGCATTGCCGGTATGCATGACATTGCCCGCATGGCCAGTTTTCATCATGAACGACCGGACGGAAAGGGCTACCCCTTCCACCTGCGCGGTGTCCAGCTCGATCTCGGGCCACGCATTATTTCAGTCGCCGATTGCTATGCCGCACTGCGCGAAGCCCGCTCATACAAAACAGCCTGCTCACCGGAAAAATGCTTCAGCATCATGCAGCAAACCGCAGAACGCGGCGGGCTGGATGCTGAAGTGGTCGGTGCGTTGCATGCCGATGTTTTGGCTGCCGGAGAGACAATGCTCAGCGCATCTCCACTTCTGCTGTAATGCTGACATTGAATTCCCCCGCCTGCGCCTTTTCGCGGGCGTTGCGGGTCAGTTCGGCTACGTAACTTGTTTCATGAAACAGGGTATGCGGATCGCTGGCGGCGGCGCTGAAATCGACATACCTTCCCGCCTCATTTTTCACACTCAGGGCGATGCCCGGCAAACCGGTTTCAATGTGCTGTGCGTCATGGCGTGCGCCGCTGAAACTGAAATGGATGGCGATGTTGTCATAATCTGCTGCATTTTTGCAGACGACCGGCATATGGAAACTCACCGCCGACAGCAGGGTGCGATTACTGAGTATGGTATCCGGGAATCTGACCCGCAGATTGTCGCGGGTGACGCTGCACTGGCTGACATTAACGCGCAGCGCACTCAGCCCGACTGTCATCCGCGGGGTTCCCTGATAACTGAGCGTCAGCAGCGCCGGTAAGGTGTAATCACCCGCCGTGACGTCGCCTGTTTTGTACAGCCTGACGGCGAAATTACGCATCCGCTGGCTCAATATGTCTCCTGACAAAGACTTCCCATTCAGCAGGCACTCTCCGCCATCTTCCGTGCAAAAACTAAAACCAATGCCTGGAATTCCGCTCTGATAAATCCCCCGATTTTCATCCCATGAGGCCTGCGTGATAGCAATCTGAAGGTTTTCCCCGGAAAGATTTGTACCGCTGAATGTGCTGGCGGGCAGTGTTGCCAGCAGGCTGCCGTTGGTCTGCATTTGTTTCACCGCCAGGGTGCCGCCTTTGAATAACATCAGGCCGCCGGATCCGGCATAGACCGGCGAAATCCCCGACAGCGCAGCACAAAGAGAGAGCAGCAGCAGGGCAGTACGATGAGTTACAGGCATGATAATTTCCATAATGTTGATGCGTCAGAGGGCACGGAGGAAGCGGAGGGTTGCGCAATGTGGCACAGCACATGGCCATTACGGCTGACCGTCAGCGGCCAGCGGCGGTGAGTGAAATCGGCCAGCAGCACGCCGGCCGCGCCGCCGGTGCCCATGGGGGACTGACTGGCATCCTGAACGCTAACGCCAAAAGGCAGCGGATGACGGTGGCTGTCGGATATTCTGGCGAAGCGCCGGTCATGACGGCGTGCATTAAAGTCTGCTTCGACGATGGCGCCCTGCGTGGGTACGACTCTTTCCACAGCAGAGGGCACATCAATCTGTTTATTCAACGAACTGGGATCGAGCCCGACATCGTTCACCCGGTATGGCACCGCGTAAGGCACGACGGCATTACCCCAGCGATCGGTATACACATTCTGATTGTTCTCAATTTTCAAATCGCGGGTATGCGGCGTATGCACCAGCACCACGGTATCGCCCAGCGGCTGGCTGAGCGTGATGCCGTGATGATGAACCAGTACGCCGCCCTGAAAGCCGATCAGGGTTTGCTGATACCCTGTGCCCTGAGACAACCCGGCGCTCACCAGCCCGGCTGAACCACTGTAAGTACCGGATAAGTTTGAGGAATTGTCCGCTCCCTGGGTGGAAATACTGGCGTCGTAACTCAACTGATTATCGTCAAGAAACGAGCCGTTCAGGGACGCTGTTTGCTGGCTGCTGCCGTGTGAGCCGGTCAGGGAGTTAAAGCCAGCGCGATGGTTCTGCGATTCGCCGAGCGGGATCTGGACATTTAACGTCAGGCTGTTATCGATGCTGCCGCGAAGATCGCGCTGATGCGTGTAGTAAATCTGAAACTGAGATTGCCAGCGATTCATGGTGAGACCGATGCGTGAGCTGTGCTGCTTTTTACCGTTCCATGTACGGTCTTGCGTATAACGCAGCAGCAGGGTCAGCGACTTAACACTCTGGTCGAGCTGCACGTTGTATTGATCGTGATACGCCAGGCTGCCCGCGCTGTGCTGCGCAGTGCCGATTGCGTCGCTGACTTCCTGGTAATCTGCGCTGTACTTGTGTTTCCAGCTCAGGCTCAGTGTGCTTTGCGTCTGATTAAGCGTGCGCACGAACAGCGTTTCCAGTTGCTTTCCCTGTCGCGCTGCATCGTTCGTCGTGGTGGCACTTGTTTCGCTGCGCTTAAGCAATACCGACATCCCGCCGAGCAACGGCAGATTGGCACCTAATCCGCCGCCGCTGTTCTGATAGCGGAACGCGTCACGGCTGGCCATTTGCTGCCCGGCCAGCAAAGTGAAGGTGTTATTCAGGCCATAAAATGCGCTGGCCTGATAGAGCGAGGGCGTCAGCGAACCCGCGCCGCTGCTGCGATAGCGCCCGGCGGAGAGCTCGTAACTGAACACTCCCGGCGGCAGAAGGGCGGCGATAGCATTAAAAGCCTGCGTAAAATGCTGAACGCTGCCGTCGGTTTCATTCACGCTGATTTCCAGATCGCCGGAGCTGCTGGCGCTGTGCACATCACGGATAGCAAACGGGCCGGGCGTGACGCGACGCTGATCGATAACAAAGCCGTTCTGGCGGATCACTACCGTGGCATTAGTGCGGGCAGTGCCGCTGATCGCAGGCATGAAAAAACGCTGGTTATCGGGACGCATGTCTTCGCTGGAATACAGGGTTATACCGCGCAGGGAAACCGATGAAAAAATCTTGCCGTTGGTAAAAAAATCCCCGCCGCGAAAGGTGCTTTTCAGCGCGGCGATATCGCGGGTGAGATAACTGGAACTGCTCTGATAATGGCCGCTCTGACCACGCTGATAGCGGAAATAACCGTCGTTGCGCAGGCGCCAGTTGCCCAGATTGAGGCCATTATTAAAGGTTGAACTGACGCTGTGGGTATTCTGACTCTGACCGCCCGTGTCGCGTTGCAGATTGAGGTTGTAATTGATCCGGGCGGCATTGAGCCCGGCGTTCCACTCCTGCTGCGGGGCGATATCGCCGGAAGGTGGCGTCAACCTGGCCTGGGGCACCGTCAGGGAAAGTTTCTCACTGCCTGCGTCGTAAGTGACACTGGCGTTATCAACAAATGCGGCCAGCGGATGCAGCCCCGCAGGGGCATGGTCGGTGGCAATTCCGCGTGCTTTTAGCTGCACGGCGGTAAATACCGGCTGGACAGAACCCTGCGTTAAACGAAAAGGTTGCGTAATCTGTCCAAATTCTTCGCTATTGATCAGCAAGGCAACCGGATAATCACCGGCCAGCATCTGGCTGCCTTTGAGCAGTACTGACGTGTCAACGCCGCGTAAGTTGTCCATTTTCTCCATCAGTGACAGATCAAAGTCGTCACCGTAAGCCCGCGAACAATGGGCTGCGGATATCGGAAAAAGGATGAGACAACACGGGACGATTTTCATAACGATGGCGGGATCCGGGCCTTGCGGCCCGGTAGCGTCTGACGGTGAAGTAGTGAGGTGCGCCAGACGCTATTTCCGTTAATAGGTTTTATATCCTTGAAGACTATTTATAAGTGAACGCAAACGTCGCGCTGGAGGTGACATTTCCGGCCGTGACCGTGGCGTCCTGTTTCGCGTATTCCACGATAAAATTGATGTTGTCATCGCCCTGATTGAGGCGGTCAATGTAATCACTGGCCGGAACCACGCTGTTCACCTGCAATGGCGTGTTCTGATCCTGTTCACTGAACAACTCGAAACCGACACCGTGCGCACTTTCCGCATCATTGCTGCTGTTGGAAAGCACCTCAGGCGTCGCGCTGGCGCTGTTACCTTCGATGGTCAGTTGAATGTCGTTCTCGGTGGCTTTAGTGGCGCAACTGACATTAATCTGGAAGCGCTTTTGCTGATCGGCTGTTGCCTGACCGGTGGTGAGTGCCTCAACCTTTTGCAAATTGATTTCCGGTAACACCACAGAGTGAGACGTGTTGTCGTTAATAGTGCAGGTCGGGGCTTTGACCTGACCATTGAACTGGATTTCAACCGAGTTAGCGGCTGTATCATCCGCCATTGCCGTGTTGATAAAAGGTAATAACGAGAATGCCAGAGCACATGCCATTTTATTTCGGGTAAACATTTTTTCCTTGCCTTTGTTATTTACTGAGAACATAAATATCCACTTCCCGATGGGAAGTATTCACTCTGATAATAGTTATTACTTACGAGAGTAACGCCTGTTATAAAGAGACGTGTTGAATTTCTGACAGCCCGCCAAAGTCATTGATAATGTCGTAATAAACGGTATGAACTGTTTTCCCGGCAGGCACAGAAATAGTCAATGAGGAGAAAGGAGCTACCATATTTGCGGGCAATTCATTGGCCGGATTATTCATCGCACCATCCCAGACTTTATCGAAAGTAATATGGTAAGGCGTCGGGTTAGAGACAATCAGTTTTCCGGGTAACGTCTGCCAGGTCATTTTGGTAAAGCTTTCATGCAGTTCGGGATCAATGCTTTTCGGGCGGTATAAAATCTTGATGCGGCTTTTGAAAGCCACCACCAGTTGCGGACCATCAGCCTTCTGTCGCTGGGGAATTTCCTTGATATTCAGCCACATCAGTGTTTCACGATCCGCCGGAAGTTTCTCGCTGTCTATCTTCTCAATGCGCACCGAGCTGGTACTGTTGGCGTTAATCCTTGATAAGGGCGGATAGACCGTAAAATGTTGTTCCTCACGTCCGTGCTCATCTTCAATCCACGCCTGAGCCAGAAAATTGAGGGAAGTGGGATTATCGACTTTCACCGATTCCTGCGGATCGGCTTCCGGGTATATCACACGAGTTTCATCCAAAACCAAAGATGCCAGGCAATAAAAAGGCATCAAATAAATCAGGGCAGCGGCTGAAAGTCTGACGGCCATTTTAACGTTCATTATATTTCCGAAATTATAAAATTTACTTAAGGTGTTTTACACACTGTTGTGATGATTATAGGTTTGAATGTTCAACGAAATATAAACGGAGGGAGGTGATATTCAGCGGTGTTACAGAGATGAAAATGAACGGAATGCAATGTAAAGCGCAGGGGGGGGAATCAGGGATTGGGATGTAAATAATAATATCGGGGCGGGGCAACTGGCGATCGAACCGATCGCCAGCCTGGACTTTTTCTTCCATCCGGCGACGTTATTTCGCCAGCAATTCCTTACGCACGATTTCTGCACCGGCGCTTAACGCATCCAGCTTGCCACGCGCAACGCCGCGCGGTAACGGGATCATGCCGCAGTTAGTGCACGGATAAAGTTTGTCGGCATCGACAAATTGCAGCGCTTTACGCAGCGTCGCGGCAACTTCTTCCGGGGTTTCGATAGTATTGGTGGCCACGTCAATGGCACCAACCATCACTTTTTTACCGCGGATAAGCTCCATCAGCTCCATCGGAACATGCGAGTGATGGCATTCCAGCGAGATAATATCGATATTAGATTTTTGCAGTTTCGGGAAGATCTCTTCGTATTGTCTCCACTCAGTGCCCAGCGTTTTTTTCCAGTCGGTATTGGCTTTGATGCCGTAGCCGTAGCAGATATGGACAGCCGTTTCGCACTTCAGTCCTTCGATGGCTCGTTCCAGCGTGGCAATGCCCCAGTCGTTCACTTCGTCGAAGAACACGTTAAAGGCCGGTTCATCGAACTGGATGATATCGACGCCCGCCGCCTCTAACTCTTTAGCTTCTTCATTAAGAATTTTAGCGAATTCCCAGGCGAGTTTTTCACGGCTTTTATAGTGATTGTCATAGAGCGTGTCGATCATCGTCATCGGTCCCGGCAGGGCCCATTTGATCGGCTGCGTGGTCTGCTTGCGCAAAAACTTCGCATCTTCAACAAACACAGACTTCTTACGACTCACCGGGCCGACAACGGTCGGCACACTCGCTTCATAGCGGTTGCGGATCTTAACGATTTCACGCTTCTCGAAATCCACGCCCTCAAGATGCTCGATAAACGTGGTGACAAAATGCTGACGCGTTTGCTCGCCATCGCTGACGATATCAATACCGGCCTGTTGTTGATCTTCCAGACATAAACGCAGCGCATCGAGTTTGCCGTCAACTAATTCCTGACCTTCCAGTTTCCATGGCGACCAGAGTGTCTCTGGCTGCGCAATCCAGGAGGGCTTCGGTAAACTGCCCGCAGTCGATGTCGGTAATAATTTTTTCATCACAGGTGACCTTATATTTTTTTTGGTAAATCAGAGAACGGGTTCAGCAGACCATTGTTTAAGAACAGTTTGGTAAGGTTTAATAAATTGCTCTTCAGTAAACTTGCCCTGTTCAACAGCCAGCTGGCTACGTTCTTCCCGGTCATAAACAATCCGGGTTAATGAATAATCCTGGAAATTCAAACTCGGCTGATACTGTTTACCCGCCGGTGAATTCGCGTTGTAGATCTCAGGGCGATAAATCTTCTGGAAAGTCTCCATCGTGCTGATGGTGCTGATCAGCTCAAGATTGGTGTAATCACTTAGCAAATCGCCACTGAAGTAGAACGCCAGCGGCGCAACGCTGTTTTCAGGCATGAAGTAGCGGGCGCGCAGTCCCATTTTGGCGAAATATTCATCCGTCAGGGAAGGCTCATCCTGCTGATATTCGATGCCTAATACAGGATGTTGATTGCCGGTACGGTAATAGGTGTTTTTACTTGAAACGCTCAGGCAGATAACCGGTGTCTTATTAAAATACTGTTTGTAGGTATCTGAAGTAATGAAGCGCTTAAAGATATCACCGTGTAATACGCCAAAATTCTCCGGCAGGCTGAATCCGGCTTTGTCCTTATTATGCTCAGGCAGTACAACACTGAAATCATAATCACGGACATAAGAAGAAAAGTTATTTCCCAGAATGCCTTCAAAGCGTTCGTTTGTTTTTTTATCGACGATATTGGTTTTTAATATTTCAATCACCGGGAAGGCGTCGGATTTTCCTTCACTACTGATATTCAACTGAGCGGTGATGATGTCCAGTTCAACGGCGTAGCGGTCACTGGTTGGGTTGTCCCAGTGCGCCAGAGAATTAAAGCGATTATTAATCATCACTAAAGTGTTGCGCAGGTTTTCCTGACGTTTCTCGCCCCTCGCCAGATTGGCAAAGTTAGTCGTAATACGCGTATTTTCCGAGGGGTTATAGTCTTCGTCGAAACGAATGCTCTTAATAGTGAATGTAATTTCTTTTTTCATTTTTATCAGGTGTCCCGGCTGCTGAAAAACCTACATTATTTCAGTAGTCTTCATATTTTAAGGGTGAATCGCGATGACTCTTTTATGCCTGAGTCATTGAGTGAAAAAAAGTGATTTAAATTCACTGAACATGAGCAAAGTTCATGATCCTGCCTGCGCGTCACCGACATACTTCGGCGCTGACCGAAGCATCCCCTTATTGCCGGTATTAAGCTGAGTGAAATTCATGAGGGAGCAGAAAGATGATCGCAGTACTTTTTGAGGCAGACGCAGTACCCGAAGCGCGTGAGCGCTACCTTGAGCTGGCGGCAGAGCTGAAGCCGTTGTTGTCGGACACGCCGGGATTTATCTCTATTGAACGCTTCCAGAGCCTGAGCACGTCCGGGAAAATTCTTTCTTTGTCGTGGTGGGAAGATGAAGAGTCGGTCGCCGGATGGAAACAAAATCTGACGCATCTGGCCGCCCAGAAAGAGGGCAAACAGTCGATTTTTTCATACTACAGAATTCGCGTTGCCCGTGTCTTTCGTGACTATTCTTCCGACAAATCTTCCCATCAGCCGTCTGGTAAAGGAGCGCATCCGCATGTATGACATTCACGTTATTCTCGATAATACTTCAGGTTCGCTGGCTTCATTCGGACGCGTTCTCGGTCTCAACGGCGTGGGTCTGGAAGGCGGCGGAGTATTTACCACGCCGGAAGGTGCGCACGCGCATTTCCTGATAGAAGATGGCGAGAAAGCCCGTCAGGTGCTGACTGACGCAGGTTTTAACGTGAGAAACCTGTCACGTCCGCTGATCAGGAAATTACCCCAGAAACAGCCGGGTGAACTGGGCGAAATCGCCCAGACTCTCGCCCAGGCTGGCATTAACATTCTGGTACAGTATAGCGATCACGATAACCGGCTTATTCTGCTGACGGATGACGATATCCGGGCGGCAGAAGTCACCCAACAATGGGCAATACACTCTGCATGAATTTTCTTCATACCGAATACGACAGTGAGCCGGATGATTCTCTTGAAAAATCCATGTCACTGGTCGCTTCTGCGATATCTGACCCTTCCAGGGTCAGTATTTTGTGTGCGCTGATGGACGGGCGTGCATGGACTGCGACTGAGCTCAGCGCGGTGGCAGGCATCGCTGCCTCCACGACCAGCGGGCATCTTACCCGGCTGCTCAGCAACGGGCTGGTGATTTGCCTGATGCAGGGACGTTACCGGTATTACAGTCTGGCGGGACATCATATCGCCGGACTGCTGGAAAACCTGATGGGCGTTTCCATGCGCAGTCAACGCTCTTTTACGCCGAGCACGCCGGTCGTTTTTCGTTATGCACGCACCTGTTATGACCATCTGGCAGGAGAACTGGCGGTAAAAATCTATGATTTTATGCTGCGTGAGCGATGGCTTGAGCCTGACGGCAATGCGCTGACATCCGAGGGAAAAGCGCATTTTCAACGGATTGGCGCAGTGCTTGATCCGCGTCCGCGTCGTAAGGCTTGCTGTCCTTGTCTGGACTGGAGTGAAAGACGTTTTCATCTGGGCGGGGATGCAGGGCAGGCATTGATGACGCTGTTACTGCAAAAAGAGTGGATCACCCGCACGCCGGGCTACCGCGAAGTGACCGTGACAGGCGGCGGCAGAGTGGCTCTGAGCCGCCTGTTTGGTGTGAATCTGACCTGATCCCGCCGGTTATGATTCCGTTTTATTTGCCCGGCACGACGGAAGATTCAGCGGGTCTCCATACAAGATGGTGGTGAAAGTAACGGGGCGTACCGCCACCAAATCAGCAGCGCCGTCAGTGCGATCACGCTCAAAACGCTAAACGCCGTAGCAAAAGAGTAATGACCCGCAATCATACCGGTCAGGGCCGGGCTCATGGCCGCACCGACGCCTTGCATCAGCATCACCACGCTTTGTCCCGCATTCACGTGACCATTTCCGCGCAGCAGCACCACGATAAAGCTGGGCACTACCACTCCCAGTACGCCAGCGGCGACGCCATCAAGTATTTGCACCGGCACCATCATTAAGGGCGCGGCAGAACTCGCCGCCAGCGCAGCCCTGACGGGCATGACCAACAAAGCCAACATAATAAGCCGCCAGTAGCCGACTCTGTCGATGCGCCCTGCGGTCCAGATTGCCACCGGGATCATCACCAGCTGAGAAATAATCACAGTTGCGGCGGCATAAAGTCCGGGATTGACAGCGCCGGGTGCCGCAGCCACTCTCATGCTGAGCATTGGCAACAGTGCCGCATTCGCCAGATGAAACAGCAGCAATGTCAGACCCGTTATCAGAAGCGGTTTATTTTTAGCCAGCACCGAGAAGTCGGGAACTTGCGCAGATGCGCCGGACTCCAGACCACGCGCCGCATTATCATCTATATCGCTGCTGCGAATGCCCGTCAGCGCGATGAGCGTTAACAGCATGGTGCAGGTCATCAGGATGAAAATACCACCGATGCCCCAGTACCAGGCGATCCCTCCGGCAATCAGCGCGGTGATAAAATTCCCGCCATGGTTAAACGCCTCATTTTTGCCCATCTGCGCGCTAAAGCCTTTTTGCCCGGTCAGACCCAGCGTGATGCCGGTTATCAGCGGACCGACAAAAGCAGCACATATTCCGCTCACGATCTGCGAAAACGCCACCACGGCATTTGCCTGACTGAGCCACAGCAGGAGTGTCGTGCTGGTGATCAGCACGCACAGCAGTGCCAGAATCAGACGCTTGTTTTTCGATGCGTCAGTAATGAACCCCGCAGGCAGCGTCGCCAGCAAACCTGCCACACCGCCGGCAGTCATCAGCAATCCGATATCATCGGGCTGCCAGTGACGTTGCGTCAGAAATATTCCCAAAAAAGGCCCCAGCCCGTCACGGACATCCGCAATAAAAAAACTGGTTAAACACAGTGCCTGCAATGAACGAATCGACATATTTTACCCTTCAGCGTTATTAACCAGTTTCATACGCGATGAAGTATAAGCAGGATTTTCCACTCCGGGATGACAGAAATGTTAAAGCTCAGTGCGTGGATTTCAGCGTTGCAGTCCCTCCTTAACGCCGAAAGGCATTGAGGAGGGAATTTGGTGAGGTATGGCAGTCAGAGTGTTTGTATTACCACTCTCCTCAGACTGTCACTTTCGCTCGTTGTTTCACGGCATAAATCAGTACCACGGCGAAGCACACCATCGGCAGGGCGTAGGAAACGGCGGTGTTGTAATGGTCAGCAATCGCGCCCATCAGATACGGCATCACTGCGCCGCCGACAATCGCCATGATCATCACCGAACTGGCGCGTTTAGTTTGTTTGCCCATGTTTTTGACACCCATGGCGAAAATGGTCGGGAACATGATCGACATAAAGAAGAAAATCGCCACCAGCGCAATCACCGAGACGTTATCAATCCCCGCCACCACCACGCCGCACAGCACAATATTGATGATGGCGTAGATCACCAGCAATGTGGCAGGGCGGACGAAGCCCATCAGCCAGGTGCTGAAGAAACGCCCGACCATGAAGCTGATCATGCCGACCGAAAGCAGGTACGACGCATTCTGGTTCGACAGCGTGTGCCAGTGTTCGGTGGTGTAGTTAATGAAGAACGCACCGACGCCAACCTGTGCCGCGACATAGAAAAACTGTGCGATTACGCCGCCGGTAAAATGACCGTGCTGCCACAATCCTTTCGCGATGCCGTGATCTTCCGACGTACTTTGCTCGCGGATGTCCGGCAATTTGGTGCGCCCGAACAGGAAAGCGATCAGCAGCACTAACACCGCGATAGCGACGTAAGTAGTTTTGACCGAGGACAGGCCATCCGCCGTGGTGCCTTGAGTGGCGGAGAAGAACAGCGAGCCGCCGATAATCGGGCCGATAAACTGACCTAACCCGTTAAACGACTGAGAAAGATTCAGGCGTCGTTCTGCTCCGGCAGGGTCGCCCAGTACGGTAGCAAACGGGTTAGCGGCGGTTTCCAGACAACCCAGACCCAGGGCAATCACGAACAGCGCAAACAGGAACATGCCAAAACTGCCTGCAGAGGCGGCGGGGACAAACAACAGCGCGCCCAGCGCATACAGACATAATCCGACCAGGATCCCAGCTTTATAGCCGAACCTGTCCATGAAGAAACCGGCGGGCAGGGCGATGATGAAATACGCCCCGAAATACGCGGCCTGTAACAGGCCGGATTGGGCTTTATTGACGTGCAATACTTCCTGGAAATGCTTATTCAGGACATCCAGCAGCCCGTAGGATAAACCCCACAGGAAAAACAGTGTGGTGACCAGAATGAACGCCAGTCTGAAACCGGACGTCGTTTTGCGCTGCGTATAAGCAGGCGCGGCAGTTTTATCGGCGAGCATAGTGTATTCCTCAGTATCTGGTAACGCATGTAGGGGTTCAGCTCAGGTGGCTGATTTTTTTATGTCAGATATCGTGAAAAACGTGATTAGCTCCCTCATAGCAGGGAGTTTTACTTTTGCTCATTCCCATTCTCAGGGGTGAGGCAGGTTTCGCTTTGCTCCCCCCCACATTCACAGGGTTGAGCGGATTTCGCTTTGCTCCTCCCCCTGCGAAGGGGGAGGCTGGGAGGGGGTTTAGCAGGCAACGCCAGATCCGGAGTTGCCATTAATACCCCACCCCAACCCTCCCATTCGCAGGGGAGGGTGCCGACCGGGTTTTACTCAACGCCTTCCGTATGCGAGGGAGCCTGACCGGCCAGAGAAAAAATCTTCTCCATTTCCACCCACTTTGCACCGGCGGGCGTCCACGGCGTAGGGCGCTGATATTTCCACATCAGGGCTTCCCATTCGCAGACTTTGGGATCCTCCAGACTGCGGCGTTCGAACAGCCCGCTGTCAAAATCTTCCGTGGTTTCCATCACCATCATCAGCCGGTTGCCCAGCCGGTAAATTTCCATGTCTGCGATGCCGTAACGGCGCAGATGTGCGGTAATTTCCGGCCAGATTTCGCGGTGATAACGCTGATATTCTTCGATAAGTGCCGGATCATCCGCCAGATCCAGCGCCTGACAATAGCGGCGCGTCATGTCAGCGCCCGGTCGAGATGCATATAGCCGCCGTCCACGGTCAGCCACTGGCCGGTGGTGTGCGAGGCGCGGGAAGAAAGCAAAAACACCACGGTATTGGCGATTTCCTGCGGTGTGGTCATGCGCTGTCCCAGCGGAATATGCGAGGTAATTTGTTGCAGCTTTTCTTCAGGATGATCGAAGCTTTTGATCCAGCTTTCGTACAGCGGCGTCATCACTTCTGCCGGGATCACCGCATTCACGCGGATACCGTCGCCGAGCAGCGCCGCCGCCCATTCGCGTGTCAGCGCCAGAATACCGCCTTTTGCTGAGGCATAACCGCTGGTATTGCCCTGCCCGGTTAATGCGGTTTTCGAACTGATATTGACGATGGCTCCCCGGCTGGCGCGCAGGGCGTCAAGGCTCAGATGCGCCATCAGGTAATAGTGGATGAGATTCTGTTCGAGTGATTTCACAAAGGCTTCGCGACCGGCATCCAGTCCCACGCTGTCGTTGGCACCGGCGTTATTCACCAGCCCGTCGATGCTGTCGTAACGGCTGAGAACGTCGTCCACGGCGGCTTTGCAGCTGGCCTCGTCACGCAGTTCAGTCAGCACAAAAATGGCCTGTGGCGAAAGCTGTTGCAGTTTATGCATCAGGTCATTGGCCGGTTCGGTATTGCTGATGATCACCGGGATCGCGCCTTCTTCCGCCAGCGTCAGCGAAATCGCCGCGCCGATACCAGATCCGCCGCCGGTGACCATCACCACTTTATTTTGCAGATGCAGATTCATCAGTCATTTCCTGTAATCGGTAAAGGCTGTAATTGGTAAATCGCGCAGGCGTTGCCGCCATAAATGGCTGCCTGCTCGTCACTGCTTAATGTCGCGGTGGCTTGTTCGCATAAATCCCACGGATTTTCATCCGCATCAGCCAGCAGGCACACCGGCCAGTCGGAGCCAAACATCAGCCGCTCAGCGCCAAAAATCTCCAGCGCGGCCTCAAAATATGGCAACAGGTCGCGGGCTGACATGCCTGCCGGACGCGGCTCGGTCAGCAGCCCGGAGAGTTTGCAGCTGACGTGTTTTAACCCCGCCAGCGGTGCAACCTGCTGCTTCCAGTGCGCGGCACCCAGGCTCAGATCGGGCTTGCCGAAATGGTCGAGCACCAGAAAATAGTCGTCATGACGTTCGGCAAATTTCACGGCGTCTGTCAGATGGCGGTGCGTCACCAGAATTTCGTAGACAGTTTTCTGCTGCTGCAACTCACGGAGTCCGGCATTGATCGCCGGATTTTCCAGCCACTGCGCAGGCGAAGACTCGTCCTGAACCTGATGGCGGACAGCGCGTAACAGCGGATGCGAAATTGCCTCCAGTTCCTGTTTCAGTGCGGGTGATGACAAATCCACCCAGCCTGTTACGGCGCGCACGAAGTCGGTTTTCTCTGAAAGCTCCAGCAGCCAGCGCGTTTCCTGCACTGAGGAACAGGCCTGAACCAGAATCGAGCCCTGAACATCGTGACGTTGTAACGTATCTCGTAACGTTTCCGGTAATAAGTCCTGCTTCAGCACTGCCATGTCATCGCTTATCCAGCGATAATCTTGCGGCGTGTAGCGCCAGAAATGCTGGTGGCTGTCGATGCGCATCGGCGTTCTCCTCGAGCTTTCTTTAGCATGGGTTTCAGGCGTGATGGCGATATTTTTCAATCGACGCCTGATGCATTTCGATGGAGAATCCCGGCGCTTCCGGCGGCATATACGCCGCGCCACGGATGTCGCACGGATGCACAAAATGCTCGTGAAGATGGTCAACGTATTCGATAACGCGACCTTCGTGCGTTCCCGCGATACACAGATAATCAATCATCGAAAGATGCTGAACGTACTCACATAACCCGACGCCGCCTGCGTGCGGACACACCGGCAGATTGTATTTGGCGGCCATCAGCATCACGGCCAGCACTTCGTTGACGCCGCCCATGCGGCAGGCATCAATCTGCACCACGTCAATGGCTTCGCGCATGATGAACTGTTTAAACATGATGCGGTTCTGGCACATTTCGCCGGTGGCGACTTTGACCGGCGCTACAGCCTGACGGATTTTGCGGTGGCCTTCGATATCGTCCGGGCTGGTGGGTTCTTCGATAAACCACGGACTGGCGAAGGCGAGGGCGTTCACCCACGGGATGGCGTCGTTGGTTTCCCAGACCTGATTGGCGTCAATCATCAGTTTGCGATCCGGGCCGATAACTTCACGCGCAATGCGCACACGGCGGATGTCATCTTCCAGGTCGCGCCCGACTTTCAGTTTCAGATAATCGAAACCGGCATCGACGGCTTCCTGACACAAGCGGCGCAGTTTATCGTCGGGATAACCCAGCCAGCCCGCAGATGTCGTGTAACACGGATAACCTTCTGCCAGCAGTTTCTCTGTGCGCTGCGCCTTGTTGTCAGCGCGGCGCTGTAATAATGTCAGCGCTTCCAGCGGCGTGATGCAGTCGGTGATGTAGCGGAAATCGATGCAACGCACCAGCTCTTCCGGCGACATATCCGCCACCAGTTTCCACAAGGGTTTACCGGCGGCTTTGCTCCATAAATCCCACACGGCATTGACTACTGCACCGGTCGCCAGGTGGATTGCGCCTTTGTCAGGTCCAATCCAGCGCAGCTGGCTATCACTGGTAAAATCGCGCCAGAACTGACCCATATCGGCGGTGATGGCCGCCAGATCCCGTCCGACGATCAGATGTTCCAGCGCTTTAATGGCCGCACAACAGATTTCATTGCCGCGGCCAATAGTGAACGTCAGGCCGTGGCCTTTGAGCGCAGGATTGTCAGTTTCGAGGATCACGTACGCGGCGGAATAATCCGGATCCGGGTTCATTGCATCCGATCCGTCCAGCGCCAGCGAGGTCGGGAAACGCACATCTTCAACACGTAAAGCGGTAATGGTTGTCATCGCAAAAAATCCTTCAGCTGCAAGAGGTTATACCTGCACCGTCTTCTGACGTTGCTCACCCAAACCTTCAATCCCAAGACGCATCACCTGACCGGCTTTCAGATATACCGGCGGTTTCTGCCCCAGCCCGACGCCCGGCGGGGTTCCGGTGGAAATAATGTCGCCCGCTTGCAGGCTCATAAAACGGCTGAGATAACTGATAATTTCGGGGATCTGGAAAATCATGGTGCGCGTGTTGCCGTTCTGCCAGCGTTTGCCGTCCACTTCCAGCCACAGATTCAGCTGGTGCGGATCAGGGATTTCGTCGGCCGTAACCAGCCACGGGCCGGTCGGACCAAAGGTGTCGCAGCCTTTGCCTTTGTCCCAGGTGCCGCCGCGTTCAATCTGGAATTCGCGCTCGGACACATCGTTGATCACGCAGTAACCGGCCACGTGCGACAGCGCATCTGCTTCGCTGATATAGCGCCCGCCGGTGCCGATCACCACACCAAGCTCGACTTCCCAGTCGGTTTTAACCGAGTCACGCGGAATTTCCACATCGTCGTTTGGCCCGACAATCGCGCTGGTCCATTTACTGAAAACGACCGGTTCTTTCGGGATCTCCGCGCCGGTTTCAGCGGCATGATCGGCGTAATTCAGGCCGATGCAGATAAATTTCCCCACCTTGCCAACACAGGCGCCGAGACGCGGTTCGCCGCTGACCAGCGGCAGACTTTGCGGATCAAGCTGGCGCAGTTTATCCAGCGTTTCCGGCTGTAAAAATTCGCCACTGATGTCAGCGACATGGGCGCTGAGGTCGCGCAATTTGCCGTTGCTGTCGAGCAGGCCTGGGCGTTCAGAACCTGCATTGCCGTAACGTAATAATTTCATGAGTCAGTGTCCTTCTGTGAAAGTCAGATCTGTGAAAATCAGTTGCTCCAGCCGCCGTCAATAATCTGAACCGTGCCGGTGGTATATGAACTGGCATCTGAGGCCAGATACAGCGCAAGCTGGGCGATTTCTTCTGTTTTACCGATGCGCCCGATTGGCTGACGCGAAACAAACGCCGCATACACTTCTTCTTCGCTGCGGCCTTCAGCCTGTGCCTGAGCAGCAATGCGCTGGCGCAGGGAAGGTGATTCCACCGTGCCCGGGCAAATAGCGTTACAGCGGATCCCGCGGGTGACGTAATCCGCCGCAACTGAGCGCGTCAGGCCAATCACCGCCGCTTTCGAGGCACTGTAAGCAAAGCGGTTCGGCACGCCTTTGATGCTGGAAGCGACCGACGACATGTTGATCACCGAGCCGCTGTTGCGTTCGAGCATGGCGGGCAGAAACGCGCGGATCATGTGGAACATCGCCGTCACGTTGAGATCTAACGCAAACTGCCATTCGCGTTCTGTGCAGGTCAGAATGTCGCCGCTGTGTACCACACCCGCGCAGTTGAACAACACGTCGAGCGCACCGGTTTCTTCCGCCAGTGCGGCAATCGCCTGCGGGTCGGTTACGTCGAGCAGACGCGGAGTGATGCCCGGAATATCACGCAGGGCGCTGATGTTGATATCTGTGGCAATCACCTCTGCGCCTTCACGGGCAAACAGCGTCGCGGTGTTAAATCCGATGCCTTGTCCGGCGGCGGTGATCAGAACTTTTTTCCCTGCCAGGCTCATAGCTGTTCCCCGTAAAAGTGTCTTTAAAGGCCTAATGGTCAGGCCATTGGAGGTGAAAAAAACGCGTGATAAGCACTGCTTTTTGCTAAGATGTTCGGCAAGCTTGTACTTAAAACGCCATTTCGTTTAACCAACTTTTTACATGCATAAAACAATTCAGCAAGATTTTTGTCCGGGAAATGCTAGCTGAATCACTTAATGAGAATTGACCTCAGGTGTCCGATGCCGATAAAAAAATTAGAAAATCCCAGAATTTACAGGCAGATAGCTGACCAGCTAAAAACGTTAATCGATAACAAAGAATTTCCGCCCGGCAGCCGTCTTCCTGCCGAACGTGAGCTGGCCAGTCAGTTGCAGGTCAGCCGTGCGTCTGTCCGTGAGGCGTTAATCGCGCTGGAAGTTATCGGACTGGTGGACGTGCGTGTGGGAAACGGTGTCATTGTGCGCCATCCTCCGGCGGTACCGGTCGCGCCTTCGCAGGAGCCGGTGATGTCGCAGGCAGGGCGTAATCAGTGGGCGGACGTGGATGATGAGCTGAATATCGAGCTGGATTTCACTGCCGAATTGCCGCCATTTTCCCTGCTGCAAACCCGGCGTCTGATAGAACCGGAAACTGCGGCACTCGCGGCAAGAAACGCAACCGACGAAGAACTTGCGGCGATCAGGCTGGCTTATGAACAGAACTGTCGCGATAATCGCAATGGTTCGGCCACTCATCCCGGTGACCGTTTGTTTCATATCCGCATCGCGCAGGCCAGTGGTAATCCGGCTTACGCTTTTATCATCGCGCACCTGCTCGGCCACCGTTATGGCACCATGTTCCGCAGCCTGCAATTACATTACACGCCGCAGGATATGCCGCACCGTTCAGAGATTGAACACCTCGAAATCCTGACTGCACTGGAAGCACGTGACAGTCGTGCAGCAAAGAAAGCGATGAAAGATCATCTGGATGCGGTCATAAAGATTTTTGGCCAGGGGTGAAATAGGCGAGGCATCTGACTCCTTACTGGATTTCAGTGCCTGCCATAAGCGTTTACCAGACTTCTCTCGCCAGCCGTAAGAAGTTTTCCCCTAGCACATTGCGGATCACTTTTTCGCTGTGTCCTGACTGTAACAAGTGGCCAGCAACCTCTTCCAGCGCGGAGGGATGCACGTAGCCACCTTCGCCGGAATATTCCTCTGCGGGCCAGTATTCAGGATGTGCCGCCAGAATTTCGCCGGTACTGACATTGCCCACAGGAAAGGCATAATCCAGTGCTATTCCCACGTGGCGGGGACCGGCGAGATGTATCAGATAATCGACATGCCGGGCGAACAGCGCGGCGTCGGGCGCGCTGTCACCCAGGAACTCACCAATCCCGTTCACGCCAATCAGCCCGCCATTGTTCACACATGCCCTGATTTGTTCATCGCTGATGTTTCTGCCGTGCGCATGTACGGCTTTTGGATTGGAATGGGAAAAGATGACCGGCTTACGGGAATATTCAATGGCTTCGATGCTGGTCTGAAGACTGCAATGAGAGACATCAACGAACATGCCAACGCGGTTCATTTCATCAATCACTTCTTTGCCGAATGACGTCAAACCTGCGTTTTCATCATGGCAGCCGCCACCCGCCAGATTATTGCGGTTATAAGCAAACAGCATCTGTCGTACGCCCAGGTGATGATAAAACTCCACCATTTCAACGCGGCCATCCAGCGCGTTCATCCCTTCGATATCAAAGGTGATCGCCAGCTTTCCTGCAGCACGGGCGGTCAGAATATCCTCCGGCTGGTTCACCAGCAAATAGTCATCGGCATGATCGAGGATCCAGTGCCGGAACGCCGCCAGATTGCGTACTGTCTGCTCCCACGGCAGGACATCGAAGCCGACATCCACTGACAGGTAATGCACGCCCGCATCCCGCCAGAGTTGTAGATTATTCAGGTCTGCTGCCGGATCGGGCATGAAGCCGGAGTGGCCATCCCAGACCAGCGAGTCGGAAAAAATTGCGCGGGCGCGTCGGGCTATATCGGTCTGGATCATGTGAGTATTTCCTGCAATGACAAGGGGTGTTCGGGGGACGGAACCTTCAGGGCTGATGCCAGCCAGCCGGGTTCCAGCGTGGGTTCGGCCTGCAACAGACGCGCGGTGTAATCATCGAAAGGCGGCGTCAGCACCGTCTCCCGCAAGCCCTGACGCACCAGTTTGCCGCGATGCATGACGGCCACGGAATGGGCAATGCTGCGCACCGTCGCGATGTCGTGAGTGATAAAAAGCAAGGTCAGGCCGGCAGACTGCTGAAGCTGTCTGAACAAGGCCAGTACGCCCTGCGCGACCAGCGGATCCAGTGCCGAGGTCGGTTCATCACAAATGAGAATTTCCGGTTCCGCTGCCAGCGCCCGCGCAATTGCCACTCGCTGTTTTTGCCCGCCTGAAAGCTGCGAGGGAAAACGATCGGCCAGCTCCGGCGCCAGTTCTACCTGCTCAAGCAACTGACTGAGGCGTGCTTTAAGCGCGGCACCGCGCAAACCGCTGCGGCGCATGATATTCCGCCCGATCAGCTCACGTACCCGGTGGCGCGGGTTCAGTGCGGTATCCGCGTTCTGATAAATGTACTGGATTTGCCAGCGCTGCTGCGCAGTTCGCCGCTGACAATCAAACGACAGTGCCTTGCCTTCCAGCGTCAGCTCGCCGGATTGCGGTTTTTGCAGCCCGGCCAGCGTGCGGGCCAGGGTAGATTTACCGGAGCCCGACTCGCCGACCAGCGCAAAGGTTTGCCCGCGGGGCAGTGTCATCGAAAGCTGCGAGATAACCGGCTGCCCGTTACCGTACCCGACGGTCAGATCACGCAGTTCAAGCACCGGCGCATGTTGTTCAGCGACCAGCAGCGGTGCCGGGTGTCGGGTATTGAGCAACGCACGGGTGTAAGGATGTGCGGCTGACCTAAGGATATCGGCAGTGCGGCCATATTCGATCTGTTTGCCGTGGCGCAACACCAGCAGGCTGTCGGCAATTTGCGAGACCACGGCAATATCGTGCGAAATATACAGCGCCGCCGTGCGGGTTTGCTTCACCGCGTGGCGGATAGCCGCCAGAACGTCGAGCTGCGTAGTGACATCCAGCGCGGTGGTCGGCTCATCAAAAACAATCAAATCAGGCGAGGAGCACAGTGCCATGGCGGTCATTGCCCGCTGCAACTGACCGCCGGAAACCTGATGAGGATAGCGTCTGGCGAACTGTACCGGATCCGGCAAACCGAGCAGGGCGAACAGCTGCAACAACTTTTCCTGTGCGGCCTCACGCGTCAGGACACCGTGATAACACGCGGCTTCAATAACCTGCGAACCCAGCGGAAATGCCGGATTAAAACCGGCACTGGCCGATTGCGCGACATAACAAACGCGTTTGCCCTGAAGTGTTGCTAAACGGCACGCATCCCGGGGATGATAAGTTTGCCCCTGAAAAGTAATGCTGCCGCTGAGCGGTCGCAGCGCGCCGCGATAATGCCCCATCACCGCGAGCCCGAGGGTGGATTTCCCGGCGCCAGATTCGCCGATTACGCCCAGCACGTCGCCTTTGCGTAATTCAAAAGACACGTGGTCAATCAATACAGTTTGCTGATGTCCAACGCACAGCTGTGCGACCTGTAAGAGTGCCTCTGACATTACTGATCCTCCTGTTGTTGCAGCTTTCTGCTCAGGGCATCGACCAGCAAATTGACGGCAATGACCAGCAACGAAATGGCGATGGCAGGGTAAAAGGCGGCACTGACACCAAACAGAATGCCGTCTTTATTTTCCCGCACGATGGCGCCCCAGTCGGCTGCGGGGGGCTGGATCCCCAGCCCGATGAAAGAGAGTGTCGAGATAAAAAGAATGCTGGCGCTGAACTGCATTCCCCATTCTGCCAGCAGCGGAAAGCGGGCGTTGGGCAGCATTTCGCGGATGACCCGGTACGCGTGAGATTCACCGGCAAGCTTTGCGGCTTCCATGTAATCCGTGGCCAGAATATGCGAGGCAAGGCTGTAACCGAGACGATAAACGCGCGTCGCACCGATGGCGGCCAGCACAACGATCAGCGTGCTGTTAGTTTGTGGTAACACCGCCAGCGCCACCAGCGCGATAATCAGCGACGGCAGTGACATAAACAGATCGTTGAGGCGTGACAATATTCCCTCCACCGCGCCTCCCACACTGACCGCCAGAAAGCTAAGCAGCGTGCCCGCAAGCGTAGCCATTACTGAAATCACAAAAGCAAACGACAAGGTAAGACGTGCGCCAGACAGCAGACGGGAGAACAAATCCCTGCCGAGATTATCGGTGCCCAGCCAATGGGCGGCACTCATTGGTTGCCAGATTTCACCGCTTATCTGACGGGCATCGTAAGGCGCGATCCACGGCGCGGCCAGCGAGGCGAAGACAAACAGGATCAGCAGAAACGCACCGGTCACGGCGCTTACTGAGGAGAAAAGTGATTTCATCGCGGGAACCTCAGTCGTGGGTTTGCCGCCATCGCCAGCATATCGACCAGTAAATTAAGCAGAATATACACGGCGGCAAACACCAGCCCGCAGGCCTGCACGACCGGAATGTCGCGTACGGTGACGGCATCCACCATGTATTGCCCGACACCCGGATAGACAAAAATCACTTCAATGATCATTGCACCGACAATCAGTCCGGCCAGATTCATGGCGATCACGGTCAGTACGGGGGAAATGGCATTCGGTGCGGCGTGTCGCCATAAAATACGCAGCGGCGGTAATCCCTTCAGCCGCGCTGTTTCCATCCACGGCGTACTGGTGACCGACATCAGCGCACTGCGTGCCGATCGCAACATGTTTGCCAGCACTGCAATCGCCAGTGTCAGCACCGGCAGCAACAGGGCGGAAAGACGATCCGGCAGGCTCATGCCGTCATAAATCGTAGAGGGAAACGTCGAGACGCCCACGTGTAACACCAGCACCTGAATCAGCAGATAGCCGATTAAAAATTCCGGCAGTGAGAGAATAATCAGGGATACCAGCGTAATCATACGGTCGGGCAGGCGGTGCAGATAGCGCACGGCGAACAGACCGCCCAGTAACGCGACCGGGATCGCAAGTAACGCGGCGGCACCCGCAAGCCACAGTGAATTGAGTAACCGGTGCCCGAGCTGTGCGCTGACCGGTTGCTGACTGGCCCATGAGAGCCCGAAATCGCCTTTGAAAATCTGTAGCATCCACAGCAGATAACGGGTGACCAGCGGCTTATCCAGCCCGAGACTTTGCCTGATACTGGCAATCGCCTCAGGTGTCGCTGCGCGTCCCAGTGACGCGGCAGCAAAATCACCGGGCAGGGCGTTGACGGCGGCGAAGATCAGCAGCGATACACCCCAGAGTAAAATCACCGCCAGCAGCAGGCGGTGAATGATGGCGCGGGCGAGCGGATGACGGGGCGCCGTGCTGCGCATCCCGCGCGCAATAAGACTTTTCATCAGTTGTTCAGCCAGACGCGTGAGATGACGTGACCGTTGGATAAATCGTTGCCGACATCTTCGATATAACCCTGAAGTTTGTTGCTGCTGGCGTTGAGGTAATTATTGAACACCGGCAGCAGGGTGCCGCCTTCATCACGCACAATCAGCGCAATGTCGTGATACAGCGTGCGGCGTTTGGCCTCATCCTCTTCAGCCCGTGCAAGTTTGAGCAGGCTGGCAAATTGCGGATTAGCGAAGTGGGTTTCATTGCTGGCTGAGGACGGGCCCAGTTCGAGCGAATAGATCAGATCCTGGGTTAAACGTGTTCCCCATGACGACACGCAGAACGGTTTATTACGCCAGACATTATTCCAGTAGCCGTCATCCGGCTGGCGGCGGATATCAATTTTGATCCCGGCTTTCTGCGCGCTGAGCTGGAACAGCGTGGCGGCATCGACGGCACCGGGGAAAACCCCTTCAGCGACATCCAGCACAATGGGCCTGCTGTAGCCGGATTTTTTAAAGTGGAATGCGGCCTGATCGGGGTCGTACTGGCGTTGCGGAATATCGGCCGGGAACAACGGATACGCACTGTTGACCGGGAAATCATTGCCGAGCGAGCCATAACCGCCCAGCACGCGATCCAGAATTTGCTGGCGGTCAATGGCCAGTTTCAGCGCCAGACGCAGGTCGTTATTGTCGAATGGCGGGGTGTTGACCATCATCGGCAACGTGTAATGTCCGCGTCCCGGTGTGTTGTAAATCGTGACCGGGCCGCTTTTCAGCAGTGCCACGATTTTCGGGCTCAGCCCGCTGATGAAATGCACTTTTCCGGTAGACAGTGCCGCAACCCGGCTCGATGCATCATTAATCGCGATCACTTCTGCACTCGCCACATTGCCCCGGCTGCTGTCCCAGTCATGCGGGTTTTTCTCCAGCTGGGTATAGACGCCAGCCTCGAATTTGACGATGCGGTAAGGCCCGGTGCCGATCCCGGCGTTAGGATTTTCATAGCCGCCACCGGGCTGGATTTGCAGGTTCCACAGCGAAAGTACCAGCGGGAAATCGACATTGCTTTCATTAAGAGTAATGGTGATTTTATCGCCATCACTGGTGACGGTACTGATGGATGACAGATAGGCAATTACGCCGGAACGGAATTTCGGATCACGGTGACGGGAAAGGGTTTTGACTACATCTTCTGCCGTCAGCGCCTGGCCGTTATGGAACTGAACGCCTTTACGAAGGGTAAATATCCAGCGCGTTGATTTGTCGGCGCTTTCCCAGCTTTCTGCCAGCCCCGGTATCGCTTTGCCGCTGACCGGATCGGTACGCACCAGCGTATCGCCCCAGGCACAACCTACCACCATCATGTATGAACTGATCCAGCTTGCCGGATCCAACACGTCGGTGGTCGCCGCACCATCAATGCCCAGTTTGAGGTGTCCGCCTTTCTTCGGTGTGTTGTCGGCAGCGGTGGCGGGCAGGGTAAAACTGAGCCCGGAAGCGGCGCCGGCTGCCAGAGAAAACTTGAGGAAATCGCGACGATTCCAGGAATTTGGCATTTTTTATTATCCTTATTTTATAGGCTGATACGGTGTGAATACCCTGCTGCACAGGCGAATCTGATGGTCAGAAATTGCCCCAAAGGGGCGTAATCCTAAGAAATAGGGAAGGGGGTGTCTAATACGTAAATAAGATAAGCGTATGATAAAAATAGAAATAACACAGACAGCGTAGCCGCGGGCGCAACGGCATGCTAGTGTGCATTTTTGCCTGAATTTACCTGCTTATAATGAAAAAAAACCATGATCTGGCTGTTATGCACTGGGGAACGTACCGCGTTGCCACGGCTGACGGTGTTTTAAAATCTGTCGAACCCGTGGAATGGGATCGTAATCCGTCTGAAATCGGACAATCCCTGGTGGGTTCGGTAGACGGACCCAGCCGCGTGCGTCGCCCTGCGGTCCGACTGGGCTATTTGCAACACGGCGCGGCCTCGCGTGAAGGACGCGGCAAAGAGCCTTTTGTCGAAGTCAGCTGGGAGACGGCGCTGTCGCTGGTCGCGGCTGAACTCGCGCGCGTAAAGGAAACCCACGGTAATTCTGCGTTCTATGCCGGGTCTTACGGCTGGTCGAGCGCCGGTCGTTTTCACCATGCGCAAAGTCAGATGCACCGGTTTTTCAATCAGTTTGGCGGGTATACCGGCAGCACTAACACCTACAGTCTGGCCGCAGCGGAGCGTTTATTGCCGCACATTATCGGTGATCTGGATGTGCTGCAAAAACAGCATACTCACTGGTCCGTGCTGGCCGGAAAGTGCGAGCTGTTCGTCGCGTTCGGCGGACTGCCGTGGCGCAATGCGCAGGTCAACGGCGGCGGTGCCAACGATCACTCTCTGAAATACTGGTTACAGGAAATGGAGCGAACCGGCACCCGTTTCATCAATGTCAGCCCGGTGAAGAATGATCTCTCGTCGGTGAAAACGGCTGAATGGCTGTCCCTCAAACCGGGCAGTGATACCGCACTTTTGCTGGCACTGAGTTATGTTCTGGTCGATGAATCCCGTTATGACGCCGGTTTTGTCGCCAGTCATACCGTCGGATTCGATACGTACCGCGATTATCTGACAGGCGTACGCGACGGACAGGCCAAAACGCCGGAATGGGCAGAACCGCTGACTGGCGTCAGCGCGCAGGCAATCCGCACGCTGGCGCGCGAGATGTCCGAAAAGCAGACCATGATTAATATCGCCTGGTCTTTGCAACGCGCACGACAGGGCGAACAAACTTTCTGGGCGACGGTGGCGCTGGCGTCTTTACTCGGACAGATCGGCACGCCGGGCGGCGGGCTGGGCTTTGCCTACGCGTCTACCAATCTTGCAGGCTCCGATCGCCGCACCTTCTCCGGCCCGCGTTTGCCGATGGGTAAAAATGCGGTGAACGATCACATCCCCGTGGCGCGGCTTTCCGACATGTTGCTCAATCCCGGCGGCGCGTATCAGTTCGATGGCAAAAACTGTCAGTATCCCGATATCCGGCTGGTTTACTGGGCGGGCGGTAACGCGTTTCACCATCATCAGGATATCAACCGGCTGGTGAAAGCCTGGCGTCAGCCCGATACCGTGGTGGTGCATGAACAGTACTGGACGGCGCAGGCTAAGTTCGCAGACATCGTGCTGCCGGTGACAACGTCACTTGAGCGCGAGGATATCGGCAGCGCCAGCAACGACGGCTACATGATTGCCATGCGTCAGCATATTGCGCCGGTCGGTGAGGCGCGCAGCGATTACGCGATATTTGCCGCGCTCGCGCAGCAAATGGGCTTTGGCGAGGTCTTCAGCGAAGGGCGCGATGCGGCGGACTGGCTGCGGCATATCTACCAGCTTTCGGTTCCCCGTGCGCAGGCCGATGGCATTGAGCTGCCCGAATTCGATGATTTCTGGCAACAGGGCAAACTGGAATATGCGCGTCCGGATGCGCCGCAGATCCTGTTCGAAGACTTCCGCCGTGACCCTGAAGGATCGCCGCTGGCTACGCCGTCAGGCAAAATCGAACTGTTTTCACAGACGGTGGCGAATTTCGATTACGAAGAATGTCCCGGTTTCCCGTTCTGGTATGAACAGGACTACCGTGAACAGCAGGCAACCCGTGCCCGCTGGCCACTGCATTTGCTCTCAAGTCAGCCACGGACACGGTTGCACAGTCAGTACGATCACGGCAGCGTCAGCCGTAAGACAAAAATCAGCGACCGTGAACCGCTCTGGTTACATCCGCAGGATGCCGCTGCGCGTGGCATTACTGAGGGCAGTATCGTGCGGGTGTTTAACGATCGTGGCGCAATCCTGGCGGGTGTTCATCTGACCGAGGATCTGCGCCCCGGCGTGGTGCAAATGTCGACCGGTGCCTGGTACGACCCGCAGGATCCGTCGCAACCCGACTCGCTGGATAAACACGGCAACCCGAACGTACTGACGGAAGATCGCGGCAGTTCGCGACTCGGGCAAGGCTGCAGTGCGCAAAGTTGCTGGATTGATATCGAGCGCTGGGACGCGCCTTTACCCGATGTCACGGCTTTCCAGCCGCCGGTGTTAAGGTCGCGGGCGTCGGACCACACCGACAAGACCTTGGGTTGACAGCCAAACTGGCCCTAAGGTCAAGGTCGTGGGCTCGCCGCCCACACTGGCCCAAAGGGTTTTAAACGAAACCCTTTGGAATCCTGCGTTTTTTTAACTGCACGCTCCGCTCGCTGGCTATGTTTCAGGTATCACCGCGACAGGCTGGAAATCTTGCCGCTTTGCGGTTCCTTCACTCGGTCCTGGAGCCTCCGGTCTCCAGGCCGCTCCGTTCAGCAAGATTTCTGAATCGCCCGCACGATCTTAAATCAACGGCAGATTGTTTTTATCTTTTAGATAAGTTTATTGGCGTGCTCAAAAATGGCACCGAATGAACGGTTCGAGACCTATGGCTCGAAACCTGAAATTCGGGAATCGCGCAGCGATGACATTTTGCGCCACTCACCAATGCACCAGAACATGTACGTCGTGCCTGCGATAGCGCGCAGTGAAAAAGCGCGGAGTCCAGAGGCCCGCGCGTTACCGGGTCTCTGGTCGGTGTGGGCCGACGCCCACGACCTTGACCTTAAGAGCCAGTGTGGGTGGCAACCCACGACCTTGATCATAATTTGTTTTTAAAAGCCGCCTCTTTGCAGCGGCCAACTGCAAATCCAAACTTCCCCCATTCGCTACTTCAACGCTTCATCAACTGGCGGACAGTTGCTGCTTGAGTTTGAGCGGTTGCTCAAGTATCTTGCTGGACTTGAGCGCTTGCTCAAAATCTATCTGAGGCACTTTTTATGTTCGTCAATAACCGCTGGCTGATACTTGCGATTGTCACCAGTACACTCTTTTTGATCATCATTGATATGACCGTGTTGTACACCGCGTTACCGCGTCTGACGCAGGCGCTGGGTGCCACGGCATCGGAAAAATTATGGATAGTGAACGCCTATCCGCTGGTGGTCGCCGGTCTGTTACCGGGCGCGGGAATGCTCAGTGACCGTATCGGACACAAAAATCTTTTTATGAGCGGGCTGCCGGTATTTGCGCTCGCCTCCCTGTGCGCGGCGTTTTCCGCCAGCGCTGAAATGCTGATCGCTTCTCGTGTTTTCCTGGCGATTGGCGCGGCCATGATGATGCCTGCGACCTTGGCGATTGTGCGTCATGTCTTCACCAACGAACGTGAACGTGCGCTGGCGATCGGTATCTGGTCGGCGGTAGCGTCAGGTGCGGCGGCGCTCGGGCCGGTGATCGGCGGCGTGTTGCTGGAATATTTCTGGTGGGGCTCGGTGTTCCTGATCAACGTGCCCATTGTGCTGGCCGTTTTCCCGTTTGCCCAGGCACTGATCCCACGCGGTGAAGGCAATAAACAACGTCCGTGTGATTTTGCCGGTTCTGCGCTGGTGATGGCGGGGCTGGTAGGGGTTATTTACGCGCTGAAAGAACTGAGCCAGATTAACTCTTCATGGCTGGTGATCTTGGGTTCTGCCGCCTTCGGTGTGCTGTTCCTCGGTTTATTCGTCAGAAGACAAAAACGCGCTGTACAGCCGATGATCGACTTTTCACTGTTCCGTAATCGTGCGTTTGCCTGTGGCGTGGGCGTGGCGATCACCTCAATGATTGCGCTGATCGGTATCGAACTGGTGCTGAGTCAGCGGTTGCAGCTGGTGCTCGGACTGACGCCGTTTATGGCGGCGATGTTTATCCTGCCTATCCCGGTGGCGTCTGCGCTGGCCTCGCCGCTGGCGGGTATGCTGATCCCGCGTGTGGGTGTGCGTAAAATGATGCTGGGCGGCTTCGCGATATCTGCGCTCGGCATCGTCATTCACGCACTGGTCTATGATGGCAGCGCGGTGATGCAGCTGATCAGTCTGTTTATTTTAGGTTTTGGCCTGGGCGGCGCTGTGACGGCGGCTTCCACCTCCATCATGCTTAATGCACCGGAAGACAAGGCCGGAATGGTCGCCGCGATAGAAGATGTGTCGTGGGAAATGGGCGGCGTGCTTGGCGTCACCTTGCTGGGTGGTCTGATGACGGCCGTTTACAGCCGCAGTCTGACCCTTCCGCAAGGACTGGTCAGCGGTGAAACGGCGTATGACAGTCTCGATGAAGCGTTAACGATTGCTGGTCATCTCAGCCCTGAGCATGCGTCGTTGCTGACCAGCCTGGCACGAACCGCGTTTGATCAGGCGTTTCTGGCGGTACTGATTTCTGCCGCTGTGCTGGTGATTGCCAGCGTCGTAGTGCTGAAAATCGTGCTGCGTAAGTCCGTGGGCACACGCCGGGCTTCCTGATAAAATGCCGGTCTGAGCAGTTGCTCAATGCCAGCACAGGATAAATGATGAAAGAAAACCGGGAAGCGTTAAGGGCTAAAATTCTTGACGGCGCCATCAGTCTCTTTATCGAAAAGGGGATTGAGAAAGTCACGACGCGTGAGCTGACGGAGTACGTCGGGATTTCCCGCAGCCATATTTATCATTATTTTCCTGACTGGCAGACGCTGTGCATTGAAGCGTTGTCAGTGGTGATGATGGCGGAACTGAAAGAGTTTTCCGCTGAAATCGCACTGCTGGAGCCCAAAGCAAAATTGCACACGCTGGTGTGCAATTATCTGCCTGATACGCAGGGTGATATCTGGCAGTTGTACGGATCGCTCTGGCAACTGGCGGCACATAACGAGGCTTACGCCGAACTGGCGCGGCTGATGGTACATAAGTGGCTGGCACTGCTGGCTGAGATTATCCGCGCCGGGATCGACAGCGGCGTGTTCCGTCCGACCGATGCCGGACGCGTCACCCGCCAGTTATCCGCCATCATGAATGGCTATTCCGATCAGCTGATCGTCATGCCTTCTGCCGAAGCCCGTCAGGAAGCGATGGATGACATTTTGGATTTTATCGGAAGGGTGCTGGAAAAATAAAAAACAGAAGGCCGCCATGATGGCGGCCTTTTTCACTTAATGACTTCTCATTCCTGCCGCAAACATCAGCAAATGAAACACCGATGCCACAACAAATAACGCCAGCACGCTGCCGCCCCAGATGACGGCCATCCAGCCGACACGCTTTAAGAACGGGGCTTTAGTGATGTTGCTGTCATCCATTTTTCTGATGAGATTCATAATGCGATTCCTCAGTGATAACCCTGATCCGGTGTGACTTTCCCGCGGAACACGTAGTAGCTCCAGAAGGTGTACACCAGAATAATAGGGATGATGAACAGGGCGCCGACCAGAATAAAGCCCTGACTTTGCGGAGGTGACGCCGCTTCCCAGATGGAGATGGACGGTGGAATGATGTTCGGCCAGATGCTGATCCCCAGACCGGTATAGCCCAGGAACACCAGCGCCAGCGTCAGCAGGAACGGCGAGTGGTGCGCATTTTTGCTGATGGCGCGATACATCCATGCAGAGACCAGCACTACCAGCACCGGTACCGGCAGGAACCAGTAGAGGTTAGGGCGGGAGAACCAGCGGGTGGCGATATCGCTGTGTGTCAGCGGCGTCCAAAGGCTGACCGCCAGCGTCACCAGCAGGAAGACTATCAGCAGCGGTTTGGCGATGTTGTGCATCGCTTCCTGCAATTCGCCTTCGGTTTTCATGATCAGCCAGGTGCAGCCGAGCAGGGAGTAAGCCACCACCAGCGCAAAACCACAGAACAGCGTGAACGGCGTCAGCCAGTCCAGCGCGCCACCGGCATAAGTACGGTTCACCACCGGGATCCCGTTGATGACCGCGCCCAGCACCACGCCCTGACAGAACGTCGCCAGCACTGAACCGCCAATGAAGGACTTATCCCACACGTGGCGTTTGGCCGGGCTGGCTTTGAAGCGAAATTCAAAAGCGACGCCACGGAAGATCAGGCCGAACAGCATCAGGGTCAGCGGGATAGTCAGCGCGTCCAGTATTACCGAATACGCCAGCGGGAATGCGCCGTACAGCGCCGCACCGCCCAGCACCAGCCAGGTTTCGTTGCCGTCCCAGACCGGCGCAACGGTGTTCATCATCACGTCGCGGTCGTGCTCTTTTTTCACCAGCGGGAACAGCAGACCGATACCCAGGTCGAAGCCGTCCATCACCACATACATCATCACGCCGAAGATGATGATCAAAAACCAGATCAGCGGTAAGTCGATACCCATTATCAAGCTCCCTTATTTTCGTCGGTCAGTGATTCTGAAATCGCAGACAGCGGACGTGCAGGCGTGCGGTGCTGGCCCGGACCACCGTGGTCAACGCTTTCGCCTTCATGCGCCTGCGGACCCTTACGGATCAGACGCATCATGTAGCCGTAACCGACACCAAACACCGAGCAGTAAATGACGATGAACAGGATCAGGCTGACGCTCATTTGCAGCACATTGTGGTTGGATACCGCATCTTTGGTGCGCAGCAGTCCATAAACCACCCACGGCTGACGCCCCATTTCAGTGGTGATCCAACCCGCCAGTAACGCCAGCAGACCGGAAGGCCCCATCAGGAAAGCAAAGCGCAGGAACGCTTTGGAGGTATACATTTTGCCGCCACGACGCAGGATCAGGCTCAGCACACCCAGCAAAATCATCAGCATGCCCAGACCGGCCATGATGCGGAAGGTGTAGAAAATAACGGACGAGTTCGGACGATCTTCTTTCGGGAAGGATTTCAGCGCCGGGATCTGATGCGTCAGGCTGTGCGTCAGGATCAGGCTGCCCAGATACGGGATTTCAATCGCGTAACGGGTTTCTTCACGGTTCATGTCCGGGTAACCAATCAGCACCAGCGGGGACGGTTTGTTGTCTTTATTTTCCCAGTGGCCTTCGATGGCAGCAATTTTGGCTGGCTGATATTTCAGGGTATTCAGACCGTGCGCATCACCCAGAAACGCCTGAATTGGCGAGACGATCAACGCCATCCACATTGCCATCGACAACATGGTACGGATGGCTGGCGTGTCGCGACCGCGCAGCAAATGCCACGCTGCAGCAGAACCTACGAAGAACGCAGACGCCAGGAACGCGGCGGTGGTCATGTGCATTAAGCGGAACGGGAATGACGGGTTGAAGATAATCTTCATCCAGCTGACCGGAACGACCAGATTGTTAACAATCTCGTAGCCCTGCGGGGTCTGCATCCAGCTGTTCGACGCGAGGATCCAAAACGTCGACATCAGCGTACCGAGCGCCACCATGCAGGTAGAGAAGAAGTGCAGGCCAGGGCCGACGCGGTTCCAGCCGAACAACATCACGCCTAAGAAACCGGCTTCAAGGAAGAATGCGGTTAACACTTCGTAGGTCAGCAGCGGGCCGGTAATGCTGCCTGCAAATGAGGAGAACATGCTCCAGTTGGTGCCGAACTGGTACGCCATCACCAGACCGGAGACTACGCCCATACCGAAGTTAACGGCAAAGATTTTAGACCAGAAATGATACAAGTCGCGGTAAGCCTCTTTCTTTGTTTTTAGCCACATGCCTTCCAGAACCGCCAGAAAACTGGCAAGCCCGATGGTGATTGCGGGAAAAATGATGTGAAAAGAGACGGTGAAGGCAAACTGGATCCGGGCCAGTTCTAGCGCATCAAGACCAAACATAACAACCTCTTTTTGTGTGTCAGATAACCCTTCCAGACGCTGGCACCGGTACGGGAACCGGCGATGTCGGACATTCGCAGGTGAAGTCTTGAATGAAAGGGCAGTACAGCTGGGGTTTCGCGAGGAATGGATTTAACCACAGTGGGAGAAGGCATTAACAGGGACGGTCACGGGAGGGAATTACTGGCTGAAACACTTTCGTGGCGGGCACAGAGTGAGGCGGGACAAAACAATTTTCGATGTCAGAGGGCGTGAGGGGGGATAACCCTAAAAAGAGGATGGTTATGTTGTTGCATTGATCTGGATCAAAGAGTTTTGATGTTTTCCAAATGTAATTACCCTGCATCCGGTAATGATTTGTTGTGTGCAAAATCGGTAACAAAAAGGTTAAATCGGGCAGGGCATCAGCGCATTCTTATTTTTAATGCAATGTAAATTTATGTCATCGGTTTTGGCAAAAACCGCACCTGATCAGGTAATGATTGTAGCATTTGTTTACATTTGTGTGGCGTGAGGTGGCTATATGAGGAGGTGTATTAACAAGAACCCAGCCGTGATCAGCCACAGTAATCCCACGGTTAACATTGTGCGATGCAGAAGTTTACGTGCGCCTTGCCAGCGGGCTTCAAGCGGGCGGGTCGGACCTTTTCTGACAAGCCACAGTTGTGCCATCCCCTCATCAAAAAACTCAAGGTCATGGCGGCTGATGAGCAGGACGAACAGTTTCTCGTCAAGCCACAAACGCCAGCTCCCCAGCTGAATTTGCATAATTTTATTGGTCATCAGGGGGTCTGGCATAGCGACTCCTGATAGTGACCGAGTGCCCGGATGTGTGCAGCAGAAAATACCACCTAAGGCCGTTGTGTTCGGATATGAGCGATCGCCTGTTGTGCAGTCTGAAATCCGCCTTCTGACATTAACCATGCCGCGGCGATAGTGGCGCTGCGTGACAAGCCTAACGCGCAGCAAACCAGAACGGTGTCATGTGAATGCTTAAGCTGGGTCAGCCGGTACACTGCTTCTTTGAGTTGCGCTAAATCTGGTTCACCTGACCATAGCTGAGAAAAAACAGTGGGCCCAGTACGAACAGCCAGCATAGCCCTGTTTCCAGGGGCTGGCGGTCTGCGCCGGTATTGCAATGTCAGCCATGGGATTTTCTTACCGCCAGAGATACGGTGAAAATGCCAAACTCATCAATAAGCTGATGAGATTTTTCAAAACCTGCCTGTTCTACGAGGGCGTCCATTTCGCCCTGACTGCGAACGCGCATTATCCACGGGATGCCGTTCTGGTGACTGGTTAAGGTATACGCGATGGTTTTTAGCTGCGGATGCCACGGCTGACCGGTATAAATCAGCATACCGCCGGGTGGTATCGCTGCGGCCAGCCCGGCCAGTGAGTTTCTGAGTAAATCGTTATCTGGGAATAATTCGTACAGTCCGGAAACGATACCCAGCGTCGGTTTGGGCTCGAGTGACGCCAGAGAGTCGTAGTCGAAAGCATTGCCTTTCCTGAACTGAGCAACGTGGGAAAGCCCGCGCTCCTCTATCATTTTTATGCCTTTTTCTACATTGATATCGCTGTAATCGCGCAGCAGAATGTTTTCAATCTCCGGTTGATTTTGGAGTGCATCCAGTACATATCGCCCATGCCCGGCAGCAATATCCAGGATGCGTACTGGCATATCACGCTCAAGTAAATTCCCGATAGCCTGTCCGATCATCTTTTGAATATGAATTTTGCGTATCCGTATACCCCGCCAGCCAATACTGTTGAGGTAGACCCGGTCAATCATTCGCCCTAAAACACCCTTACCTTCAGCAACATTGCGGTAGACGTAATCAAGCGTGCTGCCTGAGTCAAATCCAGTTTCATACCCTAACTGCATGCCCTTTGATTGTCGTCCGACCGTTTTCATGCCGTAACTCAGCATCCGATAGAACATGCCTTCTGGCGTGCCTGCTTTCAAGGGTGCCTGCAAATCACGATAAGCATCCGCGCCGGGACTCCAGCAGTCTTCATCTTTGTAGTCAAACGACTCTTGTTTTTGATTGTAAAGTCGGGTGACGAAACTTTTGATTTTATCGAAGGCAATATGGCGTTCTTTTTCACCTAATGTGTCGTGGTAAAAACCCGGCAGAATGTGTTGCTCTTTAATTTTACTGCGCAGACCGGCGTAAAATTGCTTCTGTGGTTTTGTGTGAACGACAAAATCGTCGCCCGAAATCAGCAACTGAGTCGGCAGGGTAATGGCAGAAGAATCACTGATGATGCGGTCAGCCGTTTTGTACAAATCCAGTAAAATATTGACGGCAATCTGGCGGGTGATCAGTTTGTCCTGATCAAAATTCGCGTTACGTTGTGGATCGTGTGTCAGGAATTTTGATTTGACGTAAGAGTTAACGTAAAACAGACCGCGCAGGCGCCGCATGAATGCCAGTCCGGTTCGGGCGAAAGGCACGTACAGTTTGACTTTGAAGGCCGGGGAAGCCAGCACGACACCGCGAATTTTCGGCGCATAATCATGCACCCACGTAGCAACCAGCACGGCGCCCACGCTTTGCGCGATCACCACAATATCTTCTGCTTGTACCCCTGCGTCTTTTTCAACAAAACGGACAAACTCATCAACGTCCTGTACGGATCGGGCAAGGCTCGGACTGTATCCGCGTTCACCGGGAGACTGGCCGTGCCCGCGTGCGTCCCAGGCATAAAAATCGGTATCATGCATCGTCAGTTCATCCACTATATGCTGCAACCGGCCGGAATGTTCGTGCCCGCGGTGAAATAAAATGATCACTTTCTTGCCAGCACTATGCGTCGCCGGCCAGTGGCGAAAGTACAACGCTTCACCATCGCCGGTCGAAAAGGTATTTTCCTGATATTGGCGAATTTCCTGATTCATGTGACTTTCCTTGTTGTTTAATTCTGCATAATGAAAAGCGTGTGAATATAGCGTCGCAGCACGCGCCAGAGTTTTTAATACACGCACCTATCCATAGAAATAATTAAAGAAGTGGAAAAATAACGGTGCGGTATAAATCAGAGAATCCAGCCGGTCGAGAATGCCACCGTGACCGGGCAACAGATTCCCGTAATCTTTCACGCCGACGTCGCGTTTGATGGCAGACATCACCACATCCCCGCAGAATCCGCCAAAACCGATGATGAGGCCCGCAGAGAGAGAATGCAGACCATTCATCGGGGTCAGCAGCGGGCCAAATATCCCCGCCAGAAGTGTTGTCGTGAAGATGCCACCCGCTAAACCAGCCAGGGTTTTATTCGGGCTGACCGTGGGCGTGACCTTGATTTTCCCAAACCGTTTGCCCCATAAATATTGAGCAATGTCGTTGATTTCAGTGGCAGCGACCAGAAAGACAACCAGCAAGGCACCCGCGCTGCTAGTGTTACCTGACAGGGTTAGTAAATACGCCACGTGGCTCAGCGCAAAAACGGTGGTCATCATTCCCCAGTGCATGACCGCAGCAGAGTGCAAAAAACCTTTAGTGTCGCCGATCATGACCATTCTGGCAGGAAGCAACAGGAAGACATAAATCGGGATAAAAATAATAAACATGCCGTACCATGACATTCCAACCCAGATATATTGCAGCGGGATCGCCGCATACATCCATAAAAGCGGAATACGGTCAGAAAGGCGGGTAGGGGCGAGTGTCAGATATTCTTTGAGTGATAAAAAACTGACAAGGCCAAAGAAGCTTAACGCTAACCATTTTGGTGACAACATGGCTAATGAAAAAACAAAAATGATCACCCACCAGCTTGTGATCCGTTGTCTTAATTCAAGCCAGTCACGTTGTGGTTTGCATTTAATTAATATGAATAAAATGAAGGTAGCGAAAAGCAAAATACCAAAAATACCTGAAAGGCAATATTGCAGCGTTTGAGCTGAATCAGACATTCATTACCGCCACGGCTTCACGACAGCGATTGATGCATGTCCAGATCAGTAATAATGCAGCGACGATTAACACCACGTTGAAGATATATAAATACTGAGGCCACAACGCAATGCCAAGCCCTGACGTACCAAATAAAAAGGCACGGTCACTTTTCCCAAGTGGGCCGCGATAGTCTCTTTTACCGGTCAGTGTCTGCGTGAGAATGCCGCAAAATTCGCTGAACCATGACAACAGCACCACGACGACCACAAGCTGTGGCGAAACGCCGGTCAGAAAGGCAAAACCGAGGTAAAGAGCTGCATCAGAGATAAGGTCTCCCGACTCATTGAGGATCGCGCCCAACGGAGTTCTTTGATTAAATTCGCGAGCCAGCATGCCATCAATGGCATTCAATGCCATGCGGAAAAACAAAAAAATCGGCAGTGAAATATACAGAACGGGAAAAGGGAAGAGCATCAATATTCCGCCCAAAACGACAGAGCTGAACATAGCCACAAGTGTGACCTGATTGGCTGTCACCCCCCGTTGATGGAGTTTTACGACCAGGGGTCTTAATAGATTTTGGAAGCGGGGTTTCATGTCGTAAAGCGTCACTGTGTGGCTCCTGCCCTGGTGATGAATAGTCGTGAGGAATGACGCCCGAAGGCGTCATGGTAATAAACGTTCTACCAGTTCGAAAAAGGCATCTTCGCCAAATGCGCCGCCCGGTCCGGTGAACGCATTGGCAGGGCGCCAGGTCCAGTGTCTGTTTTCACCTGCCTGCATAAATAACCGGCACAAGACAGTGACCCCGCCTTGCGTACATAGATTGGCTTCCACACAGCCTGTCACTCCTTGCCCGTATAAAAATACCGGCGTGAACTTAACTTTCCGGTCTTCATACTGCAGCTGAATACCCGGCACGCTGAACGATTTTCCTCCGATCAGGCATTCAACCAGTGAGACGCTGGTGCTCTCCACCCTGATGCCGGTGTCCGTCAGCCACTCTTCTATGTTTTCCTGAAGTTCGCTCATCCGCTGGCGGAACTCGGCGATATCCGCCTGACCTTTATTATCAAATGAGCCGCTGCGGGGCTGGCTGTCTTGCAGCTTTTTTAGAAACCGTTCTTTTGCTGACATACGTCCTCTGTAATTTAAAATGGCTGACGTCATCACACCTTCTGATGCTGTGATTCATTTCACTCAGGCAAAGTAAAAACACACACGTTCTGTTGCCACTTTCCGTGGTCACAATCAGAAATGGACTGGCTAAACTGACCCAGGAAACTAATTACACTGTCACCACTGCTAAAGCTTATTTTCCCCGCTTTAATTAGCGCTTCGGGCCTGTCATCGATAAAAATATTTTGCGAGGAAAGCGAGGCCAAAATACGCTCCGGCAGACTTGCTGAGATTTCGGAGGGTTGATACCCCTTTTGTTTTAACCATCGCTGAGCCTGCATCCGGGTGGATATATCGGGTTGATAGGTCTGAGCGAATGATTCCAGCAACCAGCCATTTGAGTTCTGGTAGTGCCAGAAATAGGGATAAGCCACCAAACTGTAACGGCTATCGTGAAGACGTTTTGCCTGCCGTGGCTCGCTGAGCATTACTTTTGCCCGTTTCTGGAGTTCAGGAGTGGGGCGCAGAATAGCAATCTGCTTCCCTGTCAGGTCGTCGCTTAAGAATTCATAAACCCCCTGAATATAGAGCGCCGAACGTGACGTATTACAGATATTCAGATTGTGTATCACCTGCCAGTTGCCGTCGGCCTTTTTACTGGCCCACGCCGCATGAGAATATTGAATATTGTATTTCCCCAAATCCTGTCCCTGACGTACCAGAATGACAATTTCATCTGAACGTGAATTCAGCTTGTTTTTTAAGGCAACAGCATTCGCCATGGTTTTTGAGACGTTACTTACCTCAGGCTGAATATCTGATTCACAGGCCGAGCTGGCAGCATAAGCGGGAAGGGCTAAACAACACATTAAGGAGAGGCTGTAACAGAGGGTTTTCACTGTTTTTCTGCCATCGGCACACTTGAGGACAACCCTTCATCACTGGCATTGCGCATATGGGCAACAGGTTTTCCTTCTTTCTTGAGCACTGCACCTTCTCCCTGCGGTGCTGGTTCAAGAGTAAGGTGATCCCCGGCTTTCAGTTTGGCATCCTGCGCCATTTTATCGGATAGTTTGAGTTTCACAGTTTTCGTATCAGGCGTTTCGGTTACCAGGGTGGCAGTCTTCTCTCCCTTGCTGTATTCCACGCTTTTAAGTACCAGCGCAGCGGGTAATAAAACCGGGGAGAGGATCAGACCGCTGACCACAACCGAACTTCCGGCGCTGGCCAACGTTCCGGATAACATATACACGGTTGAGCGTTCATCTGCATGGGCACATGTGCTGCCGGTCGTCAGTAAAGCGACCAGGGTGATGCTTAGAATTTTGTTCATAAGGAAACTCAGATTTAAAAACGCATCGGCTGATGCGTATCAGGGTTGAGGTTGGGCATGATCCGGGGTGGACGCCAGTAATGCATACCGGTTAAGCAATTGCGTGAACTGATTATCCGTTTGCATCACCATCTGCGGCGAAACATTCTTGTTCTGTTGTTTATCCTGCGCCAGTTTACGCAGCGATTCCTCCACCGGAGGTGAGCTGTTCAGCGCCTGCTGGATGGCAAATACGGAGGATTTCAGTTGCGAGACGGTCATATATTTACCGCGCTGCTCATCCAGCCCGTTTAATTTATCCGCCAGTTGCTGCAACTGGGTATTGGCCTGGTTCCAGCCATCGAGATTTTCCAGCGGAACCGCGCTGGCGTTCATATGCTGTGACCAGTTTTTTGCCAGCTGCTGAGTCGCCGGGTTATCCGGCAACAGCGTTTGTGTCTGTTTGACCAGTTGCGTTCCGGAGTCCAGTGCCCAGCGAGGAGAGAGTTTTGCCAGCTGGTCGACCTGTTTTTGCATCGCTGCAATCAGCGCGGGTGCTTCACGGTTGAGCATATCCGCCTGCTGAGATTTCAGCGTTTCCAGTGCCTGCGGGCTAAGGGGTTTCGGGAGAACCGGCAGCATTGCGGTCAGTTGCATTGCGGCCTGCGGACGATAGAACGCATGGATGCCCGCCTGAAGACCAATGCCCGCCAGCGCCGTAATCGCCACACCTGCAATAAATCCCTTCCACTGGACTACGCGTTTTACCGGCGGCGGCGGGGCGATCACCACCTGGGATTCGGCGGCCTCAGCTTGCGTGACATACACCCATTGTTCTCTGGGCGCGTTTTCTAACTGAGTTTCTGCCTGAACTCCCGCGGCGGGCAGCACTACGGCCGCATCGGTAGCGGCGTGCATATTTTCCAGACGGACGGCGGCTCCGTGCATAAACGTGCCTAATGCGTCGAACTGGCTGGCGTGTTTCAGTTCCAGACGTTGCAGCACATCGCACAACGAAGTGATCAGCTTTTCCGCCTGATAAATCGCAGGTAGATCGCGATACTCCAGCGTCATGGTACGCAGCGACTGCTGCAGGCGCTGGCTCAGACCGGTCAGAATTTCCATCCGCGCATGCACCGGCAATGGCCACAGCGCGGACCACTGACGGGAGATTAACGCCTCAAGGATCGCCAGACCTTCATTGAGACCCGTCAGGCCAATAAGCTGAGTTCTGGCCTGGGTATACCATGACGCAGTTTGCAGCTCTATGCCGTTTTGCTGAAACAGGTTCAGACACAGCTGTTCTACCTTTTTCCAGTCAACGTCGGGACGGGCCGGATGCGTCAGTTTACTCAGTTCTTCGCGCAAACCGGCGTAATCAGCCAGCGCACGCGGATCGCCACCGGTGCGCAATTGGCGGTTTTTTTCTTGGGTCATCATCTTGTCTTACCTGAGAAAGCGTTATTTGGCAGTGAAGTTTGTGCACCCGACTCTCTGGGTGCACAATGACTAACATGGTAAATTAATAATTATCCCCACCTAAAAATTCGATGCGTTCATTCGTCATTTTTGTCTGACAATCATAAGTATTAATCCTGTTTTGAATCGGCGTAATTTCCATATCCGCATCAGATAATTTTCCGCATTTAAGCGCTTTTTCATTCACCCAGGCTTGTTGTGATTTCTTCATGGAAGTTTTAATCGAGTCCGGGAGGCTTTTCCAGATATCATTCAAGTTTCTGTCGCTTCTCGCATAATTATTTTTTGAACTGGATAATTTTACGGTGAATTTGGAAGTGATGATATAATCTTTATTCACTGCGAGCGTGGACATTTGATATAAAGAATTCTGAATGTAATTAATTCTGCTTACTGATATATCTTTTTTGTTATCTGCCAGGCTGAGACTGTAGGGATAATTACTCCACACAACCTTGCCATTATTCATTTTCCCATTATCTGAAATGATACTGGACAGATACTCCGGATTGTTTTTTAACACTTCAAGGGTTTCTGGTGGAAGTTGTGCCGCTATTGTTGCACTGCAATTCAGCGTTCCGTCGGTTGTTGATGTGGTTGAGACATTTGAAATCGTCATGGGTATTGAATCTATTTTACTCTGAAATTCCTGAATGTCTTTTTTATGGAATGTCTCAGGACTGGTAATGTAATCGTTCTGCAGTTTCGCTCCTGCTTCACTTTTGATGTAGTCCTGAACAGCTTTGACAGCATCCTCTCTGCCACATTTGAAATCTTCGCCTCCAAATAGCCCCGCTTGTGCGCTTAAAGAAAATAATGAGGCGGTGGTCAGTAAAAAAATACCTTTAAACATATATAAAAACCCTTTATTAATTAAAATGACCAGACATTGCGCCTGGTTAGCTTTTCCATGCATATCATCTGTTTTATTTAGAGGCTATTTCATGATCTTGGGTTACTCCTCCCTGTTGACATTAAATTTTAAAAAACAGGAATTAAAATATTTTAAATTTGTCACACGTAATTCTGTTGTTTCATATGACGCATCAGCACGCGGCCTTCCGGCATAAACTCTGTTCCGAAACGCACCAGCCCGAGGTCTTTCAGTTCAGCGTCGATGGCATATTCGAGGTGCCCAGGCCTGGACTGAGGCAGCAATATCACATTGATTTTTCTCAGGCGGGGTTCGTATTTGAGTAACGTGCCGGAAAGTGTGGTCAGCAGCGAGTGCGCCGTGCCGGGCATCCCTTGCAGGATTTTGCTCATGTCCGGCAAGCCATAATCGGGCAGGTGCGTAAGCGTGCCCGCGCGACAGTTAAGAATGCGCTGCATGTTATCAAGCACAGAGAGGATCACCTGATTCTCTTCGCTGACGTTGTGCAGATCGAGGCCGCCGGCAAAGTTGCCGAGCAGCATTTCGTAAAGTGAGGGTGAGCGTGAGTTGGGCATCAGTCTTTCACCGGTTGCAGCGTCAGACCATTATTTCCAAGCTCGATAACACGCGCTTTATCCGGATCCAGTTCTTCCCTTTTCATAACCAGCCGCCACTGATTTTTATCCATATCCGGATGACGGAATAACCCGACGACAGCGACAAATTTGGCATCCTTTTCCATTGGCATATCCAGTGACATGGCTGTGCCCGGCTTAATCACCACATTACGGCTGGCCAGCAAGTCATCTTTCAGCGCGTCATCGCCTTCTCCCGCCAGCTGCTGATAAACCGTTTTCTGGAAGTTTTTATCATCACGTAATTGATAAACGCGCACCAGCACCGGCTGTGAGGAAGAACTCGCCTCAGAGGCATCGGTATTGAGGGCTTCACGGGCAGTGAAATCCAAATGTAAGTCTTTTATTTGCTTGTAGAAAATAGATTTGGTTGCAGAGACGGTGCCGTCTGTCACTGCCTGAGTCAGCCCGCAGCCGCTCAATAACAGGACCAGTGCAGGCAGGCAGAATTTATTTTTCCAGGCGGTATTTAATAACACGTCGCGTTCCTTCTTGATGCGTTTGAGGCGCCAGTCCACAGTAGTGACCAAGCTCCACGGTAAAGTATTCAGGGATATCGTCAGATGCGCCGCCTTCTTCCAGACCCAACACACCGGTCAGCCCAAGTCTGAAAGGAACGTCACCAAGCACAGGAGCCGGTAACAGCCGGACAGGGACAGTCAGCTGGATACGGGCTTTATAACGCCAGCCGAGATAAACACGAAGTAACACCAAAAAATCAGCATAAATCGGTCCGTCGGGCAGCCATTCCTCTGCTTCATCCGCGTTTTCGGTATACAGCGAAATCAGTAACTGACTGTTGGCGTCAGTACCTTCGTCGCCCATTACGGTATCGCCATCCAGCCAGTTAGCGCCTTCACCAGCGAATGCCATCGGAGAGGTAATGGGTACTGAGCGCAGGCAATGCGGAGTCACTTCCGTGCGGGTAAATGGTGCCAGTAAACGCACCAGCGCCTGCACCCCCTCCGCCGTTCTCCCCGGCTGACGCATTACCCCGAGAAGTGCCAGAAACCTCGAGGCAGGCGTTGCGAAATGCCGTTGTGTGCCGGGAATACCCATGCCAATCAGACCCAGCAGACTTTGAGATGTACTGTCTTTACCACCTGGTTCAAACGTCGCGGGATAAGAGTATTTTCGCCAGATGCGATAAAACTGAGTCATGATGCGGTGGTTGAAAATGTCGAGGAAACCTTCGAGTACTTCATGTCCTTCACGCTGCTGGGTGATGTCGTCGATATAGGCCGTCGGCAGCGGGGCATCTACGCCGTATAACCCCATAAAGGTGGTGCGAACGGTCAGCGGCGCGTCCGGATGATGTTCATCCTTTTCCAGCGCTTTCAGCTCACTGACCGGGAAACCCATCCCAGGATGTGGCCGGAAACGCACCGGATCATCTGCCGGATTGCTGGTGCTTCCCAACTGCGGTCCATCCGGTTGGTGTTTTTCCAGAAGCTGACAGAAGCGGTAGAAGTTAATCCGACTGATGTCCCGCTTAAGCCTGGCACTTAGCCGGGAATGCGGGGCTGGTGATTCTCTTCCCATTCCAGACGTTCTCCTGTCGGTTGCAGTATCAGGGTAAGGCGGTTAAACAGATGGATATCGGTATACAGTGCGAAGAAGCGGCTGAGCATTTCGCCAAACAGGCAAATATCGCCTCTGCCGGCAAATCCATTGCTGTCGAGCGTGATTTCAATGTGTACACCGCGCAGCAGATAGCCGCGTTCAAAACGCTCGATTTCGCTGTGCCGGACATCGGCAATCGCTTCAAGACGGCGGCGGTTCATCTCACTTTCTGTCCAGTCATACAGTGCCAGCGTCCCGCGTAAGACTTCGGCGTTGTCCATCATCCACAGAAAACTGCTGCCCAGATGGCTGAGTACCCGCCAGTGAAAACGGTCACGGTTCGGCGGATAGCACGGCATGGTCGGTACGGACAAATTGCGTACGCGAACGTTCGCGCTGGTGGTTTTGACTGTGGTATCCAGTACGGTACTTTGCAGTGATTTACGCGGTAACTGGCCGTTGGTGCCGGTCAGGCTCAGGGACAAATTTTCGTTTTCCGGCACGGTATGATTATCGAAAGCTTCGCCACCCAGCACCAGCCAGGTATCGTGCAGTCCGGACGGACCGCGCCTGACGCGGGTGTGGTAGTAATATTCCGGCGCATCGTGACGCAACATGCCACCCTTGTGGCGGAAACTGGTGAAGGGCACATACACCTGATGGCCGGAATGCTTGGACGAAATAACCGAATCGACTGAGTAAATTTCGGTATAACCGTCCTGAACACGCATAGGTCTTAGCAGATATTCTGTCTGCAACGATGACAGTGTTAAAGGATCGGACTCGAGCGCAAAGAGGTTAATGACCGGCACACAGTTCAACCGAAGATGCTTCTCTGAGAACGAAAAATCGTGTTCCCAGCGATTCTCCAGCACGACATCTATTTCAAACCAGCTCAGCTCAGCCGGTAAGGCAACTGTCTCCAGTCCTTTGAGCGCGACGAACATAAATTTCTCGCGGAAGGTGAAGTATTCTAGCAGTAACTGATAACCACTAAACGCACTCTCACCTTTTGGCCACAGCGTATCTGTTTCACCAAATCCCTGCGGGGCAAAGAATCCTTCCAGCGGATGACGATCGGCCTGACCGGGCAAACGTACCCAAAGTCTGGCGGTATTCAGCGTCAGAGCTTCATGCAGGGCACAGGCCAGTGGCGCATCGGCATCAAAATAGAGCGGAATATGGCTCAGATTGATTTTGCTCCAGTCTGCCAGTGCACCGCAGTTGAAACGCATTCGGATCACCGAGCGACCATCGGGTTCGGTATCCAGCACAGCACGTTGCAGCGAAAGGGGCAGCAATTCGATGTCCTGAGTGGTGGTATAGCGGCAGCGCGTAGCCCGCTCGCCGATAGGGCGCGACAACACTTCAAATCCTTTTGTCATCACCATCCGTTCTTTCATACCCTGCCAGTCAGGTGCGAATTCCACAATGGAAAGGGAAGGGATGGTGCGCAGGTAGTGCGGCCACAGCAGGCTGACTAATCCCTCGGTCAGTTCCGGAAGGTCATCATCGAGCTTTTCACGCAGACGCCCCATCAGGAAGGCAAAACCTTCAAACAGACGTTCGACATAAGGGTCACGGGCACCGGCTTTATCCAAATTAAGTCCGGCAGCGCGGTCAGGGTGCGCGCGGGCAAATTCTTCGCCCGCCTCGCGTAAATAACGCATTTCAGCGTCAAAATAACGCAGGGTTAAATCGTCCATATTTTTCTTTTCATTAAGGTGAGTGAGCTGAACGGGATGGCATTAATTATGGCATAGCGATTCATCTAGTACATATTGGGTTGCCATGCCCGGAGTCCAGCCCAGAGGAATGCCTTGACATTGAATATACCCTCGATTACTCAAATCATATTTACATGTAAATAAAATAAAGTTGTGAAAATTAATATTACAACCAACGAAATTATCGAGAATAGCATTAACTTCCTCCCACGCTCGATAGATATTTGTTTTCCATGGGCAATAACAGGAATGACCATCAATAAAAAAGGGATGATTACTAATGGTGAAAATGCCGCAAAAAAACTCCACGCAGAAAAAGTAACGACAGGGGGGTTATGAAAATATTTGGATATAGATTCAAAAGCGAAGAGGGATATCGTTAATGATAACAGACAGAAAAAAACAAATCCTAAAAATGCTAGAAATCTATGTTTAAGGTCATACATGATTAATACATCCGTGGTGTAACATCGTTAATAGATGAGCGTAAATATTCAACCACTTGATTCCCTATAAATTCCACGCCTTTATTTAGCATTTTATCTGCGTACATAGAGCCCAAATGCCAAACTCCTTTTTGCATCTTCCTTGCCTCCCAAACTAACTCTTACTGCGCTGATTCTATATACTTAATTACTTTGTCAGTTATTTCGAATTTTTCATCCATCATATTAAGTATCCAAGCTGTTCCAAAACCAAAACCAAAACCAAAACCAAAACCAAAACCAAAACCAAAACCAAAAACAACGACAACAACCAAAGGCCCTATGATAAAAGGTGTCATTGAAATGACTGCACCAGCGCCCCAAACTACAGCAGAAACAATACCAACCTTTACAACATCAGTGGCAAGACTACCAATAAACGTTGCTAAAGTTGCTTGGTCATTTAAAATATAATCAACAGTTCTATATGCAGCAGCAACATATATAGTTAGCCTTGCACCTTCGATTACTGATTTCGCCAATCCATACTTTCCGATGCCAATGTCTACAATCTTAGGTTTTTTTAATACACATACCGGTGCATTTAGTATTTTACGCACACCTGGATAACCAGATATCTTGATAAGCTCAGTTCCTTTTTCATTCGCAAAGGTCGTGGCTTTGATACCAAAACTACCAAGTTTGGCTATCAGAGTTGATGTATTTCTTGCATCTCGTCCATTTAGACCATAGTCACAATGATTTGTCCTAGACTAGACTGAGTAATATCTACCCATTCTTTTTTAAAGATATTCCAACTAGCCAGTATTTCATACCCTTCTTCAGGGGTAAGTAGCATCACATCCTGATTTCGGGCTTCAAGCATTGCCCGGATGCGATCGCCGGGTAACGTATGCGTATTAATCAATATAGTCGCATGATAATCAGGTACATAGCCTGAGTCTTTTTTTCCCCAGTCACATAGGACGACAGCACTGGTTGTTTCGTTTCGGCAGGGTTTTTAGTTTCTGTTGATGAACTTCCTGAGAAGTCATATGCATCATTCACCATCGAAGGAACAAATCTAGCCTGGCGGGGGCAACTGCTTTTGCTGTGCGTGTGGTTATGTGACTTATTATATTTCAGATGGGTGGGTATAAGCCTGCAATTACTTCAAATACCCTTCAGGTAACTGCTGCCAGTTATCGTTAGATGTTAATTCAATGAACTTAAAGCAAAAATAACGAGGGGTGTGCTCCAGGATATCTTCATGTCGTGCTATTGCTATTTTAGCCGCGCAATGACCTTTTGATTTCTTAATGTCAAAGGTTTTGTAACCACCTATTTTTTCCGAGTTAACCACCCCGTTGACTTTCCATCCTAAGTGAATCTGCCCATTATCTGTAATTAAGTCGGAAAGTGATAGTGGTATGTGAAGAGAATCACCAGCGAGTAATTTTTTGGGGTGATTAGCTGATTTTGCCTCACTTACATCAGGTTCAATACCGAGTCTACCAACACTGAAATACACAAAAATCGCGTGGCCCGTATTGTTTGTTACAACAATATTGGGCTTTCCGTACTGTATGAGTGCGAAAATTGCCGCTACAGTAAATAACAAATATATTTTATTTTTCATTTTAACCTTATGGAAAAGGTATGTATTCCGGATTCTCGCTATTCCAACACCAATGAGTAGATCGAGACTCTGCGAGTTGGCTATCTGACGCAAACTCTAATGCATCTAGGATATTTTGGGTTGTTAGGCTTTCGGCGAACTTCCCATGTTCTTTGAAAAGAGCAAATCCGATCCGCATACTGGTAACGTCATCAATAGTATCATTGCCCATAGCTCCTGGGGTCATATTCTGCTCCCAGGAAGAACCGTTCAAAAGAAGCGATTCGCTAAATCCAACGCTGAGCCCTACAAATCCATAGTGGATATTTGACCAGACATCAAGATAGTAATCATGCCTTTTATATTTGTGGTAATACGACTTAGACAACTGTCCGCTTTCAAGGGGGCGAGTAACGGCATTATTGAGGAATTTTTGCCGTATAATCTGTTTGTGATCCCATATCGCTCCTGTTTTAACCTTCGGGTACCATAAGGCCATCGCTAATAATAGCTCTTGTTGTGGAGGCGGGGTCAGTTTCACATAAAATGGTAACTCATCCCATACTTGTCTCCTTTGATTCAGTGTTTCTTCGTCAATGAAATATCTAATTTGATTAGCTGTTTCGCATCTAACATTTCTTTTGATCTCATCAAGTATATAGTTAGCTACGCTTATTGCCCCGTCATTATGCTGACAAACTATTTTTGGCTTCTCTTCATTTTTATGATTTCTATTATCTAATACTTTATTACTATTATCCGTCGTGCTTTTTGACACCCCTGTATTTGTTGGAGAAAAATCATATGCATCATTCACCATCGACGGAACAAATCTAGCCTGACAGGGGCAACTGCTTTTGCTGTGCAACGATCCGGCAAATTTTCGGCCCATTATGGAATCTCCCGGAATATGCCCGATGATCTTATAAATTCCGGGATGCTGACCACAGGTAACGGGTTCCTGCTCACGGGCAACGGGTTTGCCCATGATGGTATGAGTGGGTTCACCGCCGAGGATTTTTCCTCCGCAGGTGGTTTTATCGCCCAAAACTAAGTAATAACCTTTTGCCATAGTGATAATCCTTTAAGGAGAGGCAATCATCATTAAATGATTGAATAGAAATCAACAGGCAATATTTTATTATAAACAATAACTTTTATTAAGTGCATATTTAGTTGCCATCCCTGGTGTCCAGCCTGATGGAGTTCCCTTACACTCTATATACCCTCTGTTTTCTAGACTTTTTTTATCTATCATAGAAAATGAAGTGATTCCTATTAAAGTTACTAATAAAAAAAACAATGAAATTCTTATAAGTATCGAGCCAGATTTCGTAGAAATGCTTTTACCTTTAGTGAACACAGGGAGTAACATTAATGCATACGGCATGAAGAAAAGAGGGAAGCAAATGGCGAAGATAGACCACATTGAATAAATGACAACAGAATTATATTTTTGATATGAGGATAGCAAATAAAATCCAGCATAAAAAACAGAGAAAGATAATCCAGAGAAAAGTAAAAAGCCCAAAAAAGAAGAGAAGCGTTGTTTCGTATTATATATCATCAATAAATCCTCGGTGTTATGTCGGCAATTGAATTTCTCAAATACTTCATGACTTCGGATTCGATAACTTCTACACCTTTTTCCAGCATTTTATCTGCAAACATGGCGCCTAAATCCCACAAGCCTTGTTCCATATCCTTGCACTTACTTCTAGCTGTTTCAACAAACTCTTGCTGAGCAGCTGTAAGGTATGCCACCACTTTATCAGTTACACCAAACTCGCTATCTAATATGTTTAAGATAATTGCTATTCCTAGCCCGCCTAACACTACAACTCCTAAGGGCACTGCAACGACAGGAACAAATGCAACCAATACCTCACCAATGCCCCAGATAATTGTTGTATTAATTGCTAACTTCGCTACGTCAGTAGCTAAATTACCTATGAACATTGCCAGAGTTGTCTGATCATTCAAAATAAAATCTACAGTGCGATATACCGTTATAAATATAAATGCAATGGTGGCACCTTCTATCATTGCACCTCTTAATCCATATTTCTCTATACCTGCTTTAAGTATTTGTGGGTTACGAAGGGAAAATACAGGGGCATTTAATATCTTACGAATCCCCGCATAGCCTGATATTTTAATCAGTTCAGTGCCTTTTTCATTTACGAATTTTGTTGCAGTGATGCCAAGGCTACCTAACTTCGCTATTACGACTGATGTATTGACTATGTCTCTAACATTTAATCCGTAGTTTACAATAATCTTCCCCGGCCCTGATTGAGTAATACTAACCCAGCCAGTTTTAACAGCGTGCCATGCGCCAAGCACATCAAAGCATTCTGCTAAGGTAAGAAGCATCACAGTAGTACTATTGGCCTGTAACAAGTCACGAATGCGATTATCTGGGCTAGGATATGTATTAATCAATGCAGTCGCAGGATAATCAGGTACATAGCCTGAGTCTGTTTTTTCCCCAGTCACATAGGACGACAATACCGGCTGTTTGGCCTGATCTGCTGTGGTTTTATTTTGAGCCTCGCCTGTCCTGGTTTCATATGTTTTTATTGTTATCGAAGGAATAAGGCGTGCCTGGCATGGGCAGCTGCTTTTATTGTACGTTGTGCCGGCGAATTTACGGCCATTAACCAAATCAGACGGAATGGCTCCAACCACGGCAAACATGCCCGGATTCAGACCGCAGGTCACAGGTTCCTGCTCGCGTACAACCGGTTTGCCCATCAGTGTGTGTCTGGGATCGCCGCTGAGGATTTTCCTCCGCAGGTGGTTTTATCGCCCAAAACTAAGTAATAACCTTTTGCCATTGTGATAATCCTTTATTGAGATAAATCCATACTAAATGGAGAAAGACAACGGGCTTTATGTATTTCAAATAATATTCGGCATTTAATTTACTTTCTACATAAGTCGCCACTAAACGCATACTTTGTAGCTGTCCCAGGCATCCAGCCTGATGGAATGCCTGGACATGAAATGTATCCTTTATTCTTTAATACAGAGACATACCCAAGTGATAAAGATATGGATAAAAATAATGAAAAAACACAAAGGCATTTGAAAAATGGCATTAATTTTTCCATCTTCTTTATCGCTATTTTTTCTTCATATATGCATTCTAAAATAAACCAATAAATTGGGAGTGTGAAAATAAGAGGAATGCAAACCAAGCTTGTGGACATCCAGGAAAAAGTGATGACATGATTAAAATCAAGATAGTTATCCATTTCAATAACCCAAAAATAAACCGATAACAAAAATATGCTTGATAAAAAAAATAATGATAAAATACTTCTTGTTTTTCTTTTCATATCAATATTTCCTGTAATATATTTCTTCAAGAGTATTTCTTAAGTATTTTTTAATTTCCAATTCTATCACTGCTTTGCCTTTTATAAGCATATCATCGGCAAACATAGCTCCTAAATCCCAAATGCCCTTTTCCATTTCTCGTGCTTTCTCGACAAATTCTTGTTGAGCATGTTCGATGTATTCAACAGTATGGTCCGTTATCCCAAATTTACTATCGAGTTGATTTAAGCCCCATGCGGCTAAAAATCCAACACCTACAACAATTGCTAAATTTAGAACTATAAATGGAGTTACAACAACAGCTCCTGCTATAAATGAAACGGTAGATACAATGCCTATTTTAATTACATCAGTTGCAAGAGAACCTATGAATGTAGAAAGGGTGGTTTCATCATTTAAAATATAATCAAGAGTTCTGTATGCTGCAGCAACATAAAAAGTAACTCTGGCACCTTCTATAATCGATTTTGTAACTCCAAATCTTCCGATCCCTAAGTCTACAATTTTAGGATTCTTAACGGCAAAAACTGGGGCATTCAAAATCTTCCTGACACCGGGATAGCCACTTATTTTAATCAATTCAGTACCCTTAGAATTAGTAAAATTTGTTGCTTTAATACCAAAGCTACCCAGTTTAGAAATAATCATTGAAGTAGTGACCACGTCCTTCACATTTGTACCATAGTTGACTATGAATGACCCCGGTGCAGATTGCGTGATCGTAATCCATCCATCCTTAAATGTTCCCCATGAGCTAAGTACTTCAATACATTCCTCAGGTGTTAGCAGAGCAATATCTTGATTATTCGATTGTAACAATGCTCGAAGTTTCATGTCCGGAAAATTGTTCGTATTGATCAATGCGGTGGCCGGATAATCAGGAACAAATCCCGACGCCGTGGTTTCGCCAGTGACGTATGAGGACAACATGGGTTGTTTCGTTTCAGCAGAACTTTTTGTTTCTGCTGATGAACTTCCTGAGAAGTCATATGAATCATTCACCATCGACGGAACAAATCTAGCCTGACAGGGGCAACTGCATTTGCTGTGCAACGATCCAGCAAATTTTCGGCCCATTATGGAATCTCCCGGAATATGCCCGATGATCTTATAAATTCCGGGATGCTGACCACAGGTAACGGGTTCCTGCTCACGGGCAACAGGTTTGCCCATGATGGTATGAGTGGGTTCACCGCCGAGGATTTTTCCTCCGCAGGTGGTTTTATCGCCCAAAACTAAGTAATAACCTTTTGCCATAGTGATAATCCTTTATTGACTATTAACCACATAATACAGCGGCGCGGGCAGGGTCGATGGCTATCAGTGCGCTGAGTAAAATATCCATGTCACTCAGCATCCGGTTTTTATCTCCGTCGCCTCGTTGCGATTTCATCCGCAGTAATTTCAGCCGGCGGGCTTTGACTTCAAATACCAGCCCCGGCTCCCACTGCGGCAACGTGAGTGACAGGCTGTCAGCATCGAGGCTGCCGAGGAGATGCAGCGCCATATCATTTTTACCGTACTGCTCCGAAACCCGCGCCATCACTAAGCGCAACAGCCACTGGTGGCGGGCGGTGTGGATGCCCGGTCTGGTCTGCAACCAGGTCAGTGCATACTCCACACCGTCGCTGTCTGCCTGGGCAAGCGCTTCAGGCTCCAGCAGGAGAATGTCATCTTCACCGGAAGCAAGGGAGGCAGCGGGTTCATTTCCCCAACCCGAGACAGATTCCAGCACCTGCTGGTTAATCCAGCCTTGTGTGACTTCATCGGCAAACGGTGTGCCGTCGCTCCATGACAAACTTTCCAGACCCGGCAAACGGGTGAGAAACAGCGCAAGATCCTGTGTGATGCAGGATGCCCAGCCTTCATATGGCGCGCCTGCCTTAATCAGCGCCTGATGTAAATACCACTGCACGTCGAGCCAAAAATGGTTAACACCTTCACCAAACATGGATTCCGCCTGCTCCAGCAGTTCGACCCAACTCTGTTGCAAATACAATCGTTTAAGCTGAGCACGATATTCAGGGCGGGGCGGGAGCAAGCGGGTGCGGCCACTGGCATCCAGCGGCGGCAGTTCGTGAACGGTGTCCCAGCGCACACTCTTAATAAGATGATGGCCTGACAACCAACCTTGTGGCTGATCCCTCAGGTATTTTGCCAGCATTTTCGCCTGATCAAGCAGGTCCCTCCCTGACTGCACGGATCGCAAGGAAGGGGATAAACCACTGTTTTCTGACTGTGACGACGATGCACTGGTTTGCGGGACGACGGCGCTCATCCCGCCTGACTGAGCGAGGCGATTTTCAAGTGCGGCGTAGAGCGCCCCCAGTTCTGGTTTTGAGGAGTCATTCCAGTTGTTGACGGCCTGTTCAATTAGCGCCAGTGCGCCAATGATGCGCGCAAAATCTGTTTTATCGACTTCAGGATAAAGCGACAGACTGTCCAGTACGCGTGATCCCGCGATCCATTCCAGTGATGTCTTGCGGCTGTTTGCACGCAGAGGATGCAGGTTTTCCCCGTAGCGGGCAATCAGTCCGGCCAGAAGAGAAAGTCCGTCAGCCAGTCCGGCCTCACCGTCACGATGAAGACGCGCCCAGATGTAATAGGTGGCCACGCGGACGTCTTTACATTGGCTGGCGAGCAGTTTTTCTGCCAGTTCGCAGGTCAGGGTAGTATCCGCACCGGAGAGTTTGTTGACCTCTTCGCGCATTTGCTGGAAGTCATCGTCGTAACCCGGATCTTCGCCCGCGGGCTGATCCGGTGTAATTGGCTGCAACCATTTATCCCAAAGGGCAACCTGATTTTCTGCCTGAGATAAAAGATATTCAGGCTCTGCCGCGCAGGCGGTAAGCAGGGTGGTTAATGTGGTCATTACGGTTCCTCGGCGATTGCATCGGGATCAAAAGGTTGTTCGGACGCTGACGGACCAGCCTGAATCAGGAAAATCTGTGCTGGTAATGTGAAGTTACGCAGCTGCAACAGACCCAGCGGGCCTTTACCCAGTTCAGTGCGCAATATCCACTGCAGTTGTTGTTTATCTGACGTGGTGAATGTCAGCTGATAACGGCCTTCATCCAGCTTTTGTTGTTTAGCCTGTTCAAGCCAGCGGATAAGTCCCCAGGTCCCCTGATAATCACCGTATAACCGGGCACCGGCGGAGGTCGAGGTCCATGTCAGCATGGTGCCCGGCTTATAGGTATCGCCCGGCCAGCGGAAGCTTTGCCAGCTTTCCATCTGATTGAAGTAACGCAATTTTTGTCCATCGATCGAAAGATTCGTTTCGACAACATCAGGAACCGGACGGGCCAGCAATTCAAAGCGCATTCCCTGGCTGCCGTCGGTGAACAGGATGTCGGATATCTGGCTGAGCTGGTTGATCGCCGCCAGAAATGCCGGATTGAAGGTCAGACCCTGACTGTTCACTTTATCCGGCACCCAGTTTGTCCCTTCTTTGTGCAAGACACCGCTCAGCTCACGGGTCAGGAAGTTGTCGATACGGCCACTGTCTTTGCGAATAAACTCTGCCAGCATCGGAAGAGAAGCATCGCTTTTGCTGGCAGCAAACGGATAGCGTCCGTCGAAGGCGGATTTCCAGTTGTTAACAATGGCGTTTTTCCACTGGTCATTAAGGCTGGCCGAAGAGGGCTGTAATACGGCTTCCCATGCCTGTGTCAGTGGCTGTACAAACATGGTCTGGCCGAAACCGCTCCATTCTTCACCGAGGCTGGCAGCGATCAGGCTGCCATATTCCTGACTATCGGTCAGGTCTACGCTTTTACCCTGGAATACCGTTTGTGCCAGCACTTGCGTCATCTCCTGCGGGTCAGAGGCATTCGCCACCTGCTGAAGTTTCAGGCGCACGCGGGTAATACGGGTCAGCAACGTTTGCAGGCTGAGCGAACTGTCCGATGACAACATGTTTTGCGCACTGCCTTTTCCCATCAGGGCGAGCAGCGGACCAAAGGTTTCATCCAGAGGCCTGACAGGCCCGCTGGCGTGCTGATCAATAGCAGGTTGTGAATCTTTATTGATGAGTGCTTTGGCTGATTTCACCAGAGAATCTGACAGCGCTTCGTTTTGCTGTCCGGTTTGTCCCTGCCATGCCAGCGTGTTCATCAGGGCGATCAACGGGGACTGGCGTACGTCGCTCATCAACGAAAGCTGATCAATAACATCAGACAGATTTTTAGCTTCATTCCAGCGCAGACTATTGAGAAAATTCAGCCAGCTACCCGCAAAGTCTGTGAAATAGCGTTCAGTGAGGCGTTTCTTTAACGCTTCCGGTGAAATATCTTCAGAGATCGCCCGGCGGTTATCGCTCAACACCCAGTCAATTTCCTCGCGACGCGAAGATACCGCTTTGTCGATCGCCTCCTGGATTTGTTCATCCCAGGCTTTGCGCGTGAACATACCCGGTACCACTTCATCGCTTCTGAACAGACGCTGCGCATCTGTATCACCCGTCATATCCAGCAGTGTCATGTCTGCGTAATTGCGGCGGACTGAAAGCAGCATATTTTCATACAAAGTACTTTCAGCATTGCGCTGACCGATTTCACCCAGCAAAACCTGTCGCGACTGGGAAACCAGCGCCAGATCCGGCTTAATCTTCCAGTCTGGCTGCGTGCGCAGGTTGGCGGCATAAAACTGCCATAAGTCAGGAGCCAGACTCTGCCACAATCCCGGAGACACGCCGGGGCGTTGCGGTTCTGTCGTTTTCATGACCTGTGCGTAAAACGCGGCATCTGCTTTTTCCGGTCTGATCATCATCAGATATGCTTTAAGCTGGTCGTAGCCTGACTTTGCCAGCGCAGCACGTTTCGGGCTGTTGGCGGGAAGGCTGGCAAGTTCGTTGAGCTTATGTAGCAAAATTTCAGCTGCGGCATCGCGGATCAGGCGGTTATTAGCGCTGCCATATGATGGCAGCAGGGCTGTGAGCAGCTGCGCATTGTGGTCCAGACCAAAACGCTGATACCAAGGCGCACCCTCAGTAACGCGAGCCTGAAGACGACCGATATCATTGCGCAGTGTCTGCAAGGCAATTAATTGCTCATCGGAAACAGGCTGCGGTTTGGCGAGGTATTGCGTCTGCTCAGCGGCAGAGACCATCTGATGACGGTTCACAGCAAAGGACACTACGCTGCCAATGCCCCACAGGACGATCAGCGCGAGCACACCGTAGCAGAGCGTTTGCTCCCACGGCAGACCGACGCGACGACCGCGTGCAGACCGGCAGTCATCCAGCACGCTCTGCCAGCTTGCAGGCGGTGTCCAGGTTTTATCATGTACACCGGCAGAGACTGCTGAGGTCTGCGGCAAGCTGAACATCAGGCCGCGCATTGGAATGCGTGCGGCATAGTCAGCAGACCAGGGTGTAAGTATCTGACCCCAGCGGGCTGCACCAGACTCGCCTAACGACTGCGCCAGACGCAGCAGAAAATCGTGTGTCGGTTGGGTCAATACCTGCTGCATTCCCTGCTCGCGCATCAGGGGTATCAGCGATTTCAGCGTTCTTTCTACCGATTGTGAGGTGGCATTAGCCGGGAAAATAACCCCGACCGGCTGCTCGAAACGTTCATCCTGCGACCAGTCGCTTTCGCAAACCTGCCACAGATATACCGGCGCCTGATAACGCAATGCTTCGCCGGTTTTCTCAAGCGAGCGCAGACCGTCGTCCATCCACTGCGACGTTTTGCTTTGAGATTCGGTGACGGCCCAGAGAATGCCATCAAACGGACGGGTGCGACGCAATTTCCGCCATTCAGAAAGACGCGCATCGTCAGCAGCTTCATGCAGACTGCCACCGTGAATAAGCACGGTACGCTGACCTTCCAGCCAGCCCTGTTCTGCCAGTGTAGGTGCCAGGGCAGTGATTTCATTGGCCTCACCGACGATCATCAACAGGCGTACTTTATAACGCCAGAACAGACCGTAGCGGCGGCGCAGCCGAGCTTTGAGCTGGACTAACGCATTGTCAGATTTATCTTCTGACCTCATTGTTTTTTTTGGTAAAGGATTATCATCTCCCTGAGTTTGCTTAAGGATTTCATCAAAATGTTTTTTCCCCGCGAGCCTCGTGCCGAAAAATGACAGCAGTGCACAACATGTAAGTATGGCGGTCCCGACTATCAGACCGGTCAGCCAACGATCGCGCTCTGGCATCCCCTGAACTAAACCTATGTGTTCCGGATGCTGCCAGGCCAACCAGCAGAGAACAATACCGGCAACCAGAAACAACAGAACGACAGTCCAGAATCCAATTTCTGGTTTTTTAACTGGCAGGGAAATACGCTTCACGCTTTATTCTCCTTGTGAGAAGCGACAGGGGATACGACGGTACTCCAGACAGTGTCACTGTCTTGTTCGCCACTGAGAACCATATGTGGTAAGGGATGACGACTAATGGCCTGAGCAGCAGCGGCGATCGCAAGCCAGTGGCCGGTAATCCCGGGATCACCCATAAAGGAATTAAAATCATGTACTGATGAATCCTCAGTAATATTGAGTAGAGGAGGCTTTCCCTGAACCGCAATAGCACTATGATATGCATCTGTCTCCGGATGTATTTCAGTCATCCAGAGGTGTTGTATCGCATCAGGGGGCAAGAGAGCCCAGTCGGCGGATTGTAAAAGCCCCGCCTGCAATGGAATTTGCTGTGGCAAAGAGGACTCCGGTCGGTGTAATAATGCGAGCGGCAACAGTGTTTTCTGAGTCAGGCGATTTCCCAGTAAAAGACTCACGACAGATTCAGCACTCATTGCTGAACTCTTCGGCCCAATCTGTACGGCGATGACCAGCAGGAGTTCAGAACTTTTAATCCGGTGATCTAACCATTGGTCGATGACACCTAAACCATGACCAGACATGAAACAGAAAGGCTGACAGATTTCACGGGTCCGCCAGGCTCGCATCCAAATTTCCTGAACACGCTCTTTTGGCAACGAGCAGGAGGACTCGAATAAAATGGCCACAGGATTATCAGGCGGCAGAGAGGAAAACTGCTCAGCAAGATTGCTGAGCAGATGATCAAAAGACTTAGAAATAAGCGTTTCTTTTGACATGTCCTCAGTAACAGGAAGACGGCTATGACGAACACTGCTCTCGGCTTCCCACGACGCTTGGGGATACAGCTTGTTTTCATTATTGATTAACGCATCAGCCACCGTGATGAATTGCTCTTCATCACAATGCGCGGTAATACAATCGGCAGCCAAAACTTGTAACGCCCGGCGTCCGCGACGGACTTCTTGCAAAACGAACTGTTCGCGTCTTTTATCCCAGGCGTTGGCATGGATTTGCTGCATCATATATACCGTCAGGCGTAAGCCCAGGAGTACGACCCAAAACAGAAGCGGAATGCCAATGGCAAACCACCAAAAGGAGGTCTCGCCCACCAGTTTCCCCAGAAATCGCATGAGTAATATTCCCGATGCAATAAAGGCCGCCAATGCACCAAGCCAGCGTAATGCTCTCGGTGGGGCAGGGCGTAGTGACGGGGCAGGAATGCTTTGTAGATTGACAGGCATAGGAGGCTCGTTTGAGTATAAATTATATTAAATATTTATTGAGTGCTTGGAGTGACGATTTAATAAATCATGCCCTGATATATTGAAATAGATAAAGGCGATCAAGTATGTTTGAATGCTATAGTTCTTGATTTTTATTTAGTTGCACTTGCTTAAATTGGGAGGGGCAGGAGATGCCGGTATCATTTACTCTTACTCTTTTAATTTATTCGCAGCATCTTGCAAAACGTAATTCTGTAAACTAACACCCTCATTGCCAAAATAACATTTCACATCTTTTACTTTAATAGCAAAAAGACCCAGATCGACGATTTTATTCCATTTCCCATCGCTATTTTTCATCAAAATCACATCGTTGACATCTATTGCATTATCAGTTCTATTAATAAATCCAGTTTTTTCATCAAGACTAACACCACAAAAATAAGCAATAGAAGATGTTTTGCATAACCTGGTTACAATAAGCTGCTGATTTTTTTTGTCTCTGACAGCATCAAGTATATTTTTTCTTTCAGGTGTTCCTTTTTCTACGGATTTGCAGAAATCATTGGAGTTATTTAATTCAGATAAGAGTTTTTCTATCCCACCAGACAAATGACATACTGATTTAGTATTGTTCGATGCAAAGTGATTAAAATTAGCAATCTGTTTCCAACTACCCTCATCACTACGTTGCATAAGCATGTCATATACTGAAATAAACTCATTGTTTTTAAAATAATCGCCATTGTCATATAAAGGGATGCCACAAAAATAAGCATAACTATCAAAGTATTCAGTCTTAACTACTGAAAAATTGACACTACCTGAGTTGTTGTAATTATTTCTAACAGCGTTAATCAATGAGTTCCCTTGATAGTTGTTATCAGTGGTCGCAAGAGCACTTTCAGCTATAAAGGTATAAATCATTATTAATAAAATTTCAAATATATTTTTCATGACTCTCTCCCGTTGCTTATTTTATTTATATTTAAAGATGAATTCATCTCCTCAGCTGTTTTTTTATGGAGAGGCGCTGATGTTATTTCTGTTAAAGCTTGAGCTTCATACTGAACAGGAACAAAATATCCAACTAATCTTCGAGTGGTTCTATCAACAAAATTTATTTGATCATCTTGATTACCACCTAACACAATTACATTCCCGTTAACTATTTCTGATAAGGCATAAACAAAACAAACATGCCCACCCCCTTTTCTCGAATATACAGCTATCGCTCCGAAAATGGGCTGTTCGATCTTCTTAAAACGAGAATCACTTGAAAATGATAAAGCTTTAGCGGGTCGATTACTTTTTGGGAATCGCGGTTCGGAATTTATTAAGCAATAGTTAACAAAAGATGCGCACCAGGGATTGCTATCACCAGCTAAAGAATTCAAATTTACACTAACCTCCTTATGATAATTTATACCTAATGTAATCTCTTCTTCACGTTTACCAGCCCATCGTTTTGCTTCCTCTAAAGCGACTTTCATCCATGGAGCTTGCTCAACACTTGTACTAATATTTGCTTGCGGGTAACCAGCATCAGAACGTCCTGTCGATGCTTGTTGCTGATTACCTCGCGATGAATTACTTGATGGCGATGGTACAGTCTGAGGCAAACCTCTTCCATCAGGGATCTTCAACTCCTGGCCAACTGAAAGAATATTTACATTTTGGATCTTATTTAAATCAGCAATTCTCTTCACCGTTGTTTGTAGTTTTTTTGCAATCTTACTAAGGGTATCGCCTTTCTTTACATGGTATATAGCGGTAGACTTTTCACCTTGTTTGTGAAAGTCTGTTTTAGCTGCATAGCTACTGTTACTCCTCAAAAGAAGTATATTTTGACTGGTTTCTCCTATCTTTGATGAGTAAATTCTCTCATAGGCACCTCTGGCAGTGGTAGCAAAAATATCAAGCCTCCCTCTACTTGCCAAGTGGGCTACAACTGGTAATTCTCCATACTTGTTTGTGCTCCATTCATAAGTGCATTGATCAATAACCACCTTGAATTTCTCATTGGCAATAGGTTTGCTTCCGTCAGATAAAATAACACTGGTAGTAGGTACTTTATTTTCTCGCCGTGAGTCTTGATTGTTATAATATCCTTCCATTTTTTTGATTGCCTCCATTAATTTCACTAAAGAGACTTCTTCAAGATCTATTACATGCCTATCACCATCCAAACCAGATTCTTTCACAATAAATTTTGAATATTTTTCAGGATCATTATTATCAGTGGCTGGTGCAAATCTTTTAGCAACATTATTAATTTCCATGTCTTTATATACAGACTTTAATAATAATTTAAGCGCATTCCAGCCAACTTCCTCACTAGGGAAAATCATAAATCTCCCACTTTTAGTGTCCCCTATGCCTATTTTTAATGAATTACATACAGAAGTCTTTGAAGGGCGAATATTCCCAGGGTTAAAGAATCTCCAGCAGATGGTACCTCCTGAGCGTAGGTAGTGCGTACCGTCCTCTGCAATATACTCGACTGTTAATAATTTCTTGTCGTGTGTCGCACTAACATATTTCATAAGATCATCCATAAATAAAAATATTCATTTCACTTGCGCGATAATTGCTTTTTCGACATCCATTCCTACTGCCGAAAATTCAGATGGAGCACCGCCCGCTACACTTAACTCTCCGCTGATAACAACATGTTTATTTTTCAACCTCTCTATTTCATCTTTACCGATTTCGCTGCCATGGAATAATTGTATTTCTTTATTCCAGTTTTTAAATGTCTCATCATCAACCTCTGTAACGCAACTTAATGGATTGTCTAGTTCCAGCATCCATATAAAATAGGGTTTATTTTCTTCTGGACTATCGCCCTCCGCAAGTGGGTTAGGAAATCGCGTAACCACCAATTTTCCGGATAATTCAACATAATCACCGCTCTTTAAACAAGAGCTGTTTACTGCGAAGGAAATAAATAAAAAAACAATCAATAAACGAAACATTGTTCATTCCTTTTGGTAAGCATTATAGTGAGCTATAGTTCTATGCTTCTCCTTCGACATTTCCGACAATTTTTTCCAGTAGCACTGAGGGAAGGTAGTTACTGCTATTGTCTTCATCTAATTTATCAAGATAAGGGTCATTATAGAATTCTTCATAGAGAGGTGTATCGGTCAGTTCTGCTCCTGGCGGCCCGGAATTTATTTCTATAAACTCCACTTTCCACTTGGGATCACCTAAGCTTAATTTTAACTCATCAGGCTCGCTCAGCTTAATTCTGGGTGTTCTCCCATCTTCATCAATTATACCTTTTGCAACTAATTCTCCCATACTATTATGAATCATATAAGGTTGCCCCACAGAATCCTCAGATAGCGCAAACCGTAAGCTCTGTTCACCCGGGTCAATGATAGGAAAAGTTGGCAAGGCTGATTTCAAACTAGCCTTCTCATGTCGACCGTAATTCCCCGCCTTTGTCAGATATTCTCCAGCTGTACCTGACTCAATCTTGTTCTCATCCAGCGTGATATAACTGCCACCTGCGTTAAGCGTGATCTTCTTCTTTGCCGTTATTTTGATCTCATCTTCGGTACTGGTGATGGTGATCGTCTTGTGGGCCAGTAATTCCATCAGATCGTTTTGCGCCTGAAGAGTGACGGGGCCCTGATTAGCGATGAGTTTCATCCCCAGCTTTCTGGCGAAGATGCTAAGGGTATTGCCTACACCGATAAAAAAATTCTTCGCGACGCTGATGTCAGCATTTTTACCGGCCGTGGCAATCAAATTATCACTGGCACTCATTTGCAGATGCTCACCGCTGCTCAACGCGATGCCTTTTGGCGCACTCAGTAACAGGACCGCCTGTTTCAGTTCTGCGAGGTTTTGTTGCAACAGATTGATTTGGGCCTGCAGGTCAGATGGATTAGCTAAGGCAGTTTGCGCGTCGGTCGAAATGGCCTGCATCTGGTCCTGCGCGCCTTTCAACAGGCTGATCGCCGGTTGCATCTCCAGCACTTTCCCTTGTGCCTTTGGCTGTCCGTCGGCACTGATAAAAATGCCTTTTTGTGCTCGTATTGCACCGAAGCTGTCAGTACGCAGCTCGAACCCTTCACCGCGCTGCTGTTTACCGCTGTCCACCAGATGGCCGAGGTTGAGCTGGCTTTTGCCGCCGTATTCTGTGCTGAGCTTGATGTGCTCTTTGCCGCGCTCGTCGTCGAGGCGCAGTTTGTTGTTCGACGGTGTGCGCAGAACGTTGCGTTTGTAGTTCTGGATGGTGACGTGATCGCCGTGCGCAGAGTCATGCAGTACCTGGGCGATATAAGGGCGATCCGGGTTGCCGTCCTCGAAGGCGATCGCAACTTCGGTGCCCGCCAGCAGCGGCATGTGCATGCCGTAGGTATCCCCGGCATAAGGGCGTGCCTGACGTACCCAAAGGCTTTCGTGGCCTTGTTCCCACGCATCACGGTCAAACAGCATGTTGACGCGGTAACGCCCGTCTTTATCAATATGGCCGTAGGTATCGCTGGCGGTGGTGCTGGTGACGCGGGCGGGCAGGGTACCGGCCATCACTGGCTTATCCGCCGGTTCGGCGCGGAAACAGTAATCTTCGGAGTACGCGATAGCCTCAAAGGTCACTTCAAAACTTTTGTCGCGCTTCGCCGAGCTTTCAATGCGGACGATCACTACGCCCTGCGCAAACTGCGCCGGTGCATCACCGGTGGTTTTGAGTTCCTGGCCGGGTACCAGCGTGGCGGCATTGAACTTGCCGAAGAAACGTGCCTGATTGTTCAGGTAACGTTCGTGACGCAGGCGGGCGTAAAACGCGCCGCTTTCAGGTTCCGGATCACGGCCTGCGCCACCGGGGGTCAGGTAGTTATCGGCATAATGATAGGCTTCGCCGTAGGTGGTGGTATCGCCACGGGTGACGTCGGCATTGCCGGTTAAATCGGTGGTGGCGGTGCGGTAGTTGTAATCGCGGGTAGAAACTTTTTTTTCCACCACCTGATAATGGCTGGCCAGATCCCATGCTGATTCCACGCCGACGTCGTGCATGCCGGAAGGAGGCACAGCGGCCAGCGTCAGCCCCGGCTGGTGGTGTTGCTGGTCGTCGTAAAACTCCACCACGTCGATGTTGAGTTTAGGGTCGGCGGTAAAGCGGAACCAGATCCCGACTTCGGCCAGCAGTCGGGAAATAAATGTCAGGTCATCTTCGCCGTACTGCATCACCTGTTCGCGACGCGGGTACTCTTTACTGAGTGTGAAAACGAAATCCTGACCGCGCATGTCATGACGTTCACGCAGTATTTTTTCGACAATCTGAGGAACCGACATATCCTGATAAATGCTGTTCTGATGGCTGCGGCCGAGCAGGGCCAGACGCGGTTGCAGGCGCACTTCGTAATGACTTTCGTCTTTCGAGGTGGAAAGGCGTTTAAAGGCGGTGATGATGCCCTGAATAACCCGTTGTGGCTGCTGTACTGAGACACCTAACGCCTCCATTAACGGCGCCTGTAACGTGAGGGAGGCGTCCTGCATCAGCATGGTTTTCGGGTCAATGGCGCGGTCGGCGCTGGTGAACTCGATGTCGTAATGGAAAGGCTTGCTGAGCGTTTCCAGGCTGGTAAAACTCAGGACATCAGGCTGCGCGCTGCTGCCACGGATCGCTAGCTTGTGGTGACTGTGATCGAAAAAAACAGGCAGTGAGATCGTCATGTACAAATGTCCTTATCAGCATAATTAGCATTTTCAGCCACACCAGATGGAATTTTTGCGTCTTACTTGAGGTTGAAAGTTTTATAGTCTGTCTTAGAGAGTCATTTATCTACATGACTCGAGCGTTCCTCATTAGATTTATTACTATCGTAGGTGATGTGTTTTGTATCCAGTAAACTAATTTGCATATATAGATTTTATTTTATCACCATTAACAAAGGTTGATACATTATTGGAGCGAATTATAAAGCCGCCTTTACTTTCATCATAATAAGAGTGTTTAGCAAGAAAGTTCTCAACGTTATCTTCATTGTGAGATGAATTGCATTGGTCTGATATAGTTGAAGTTGATTCTTCGTTTTTAACGGTTTCGCAATCTACTTTCCAATTTAATATGGTAAAAAATAGCTTATCAATACTCCCTTGTATCAGCCAGTTATTATCGACTACTAAATACTCTCGCGTCTCAATGTCATAATGATTTTTGCCAGGAAGGAATGCATATGCATCATTAAGTTTTATTGTGAAAGATAAATTAGTTTTCGCAGGGATTTCTAGCCAATCATGGCGGTCAAAGGTTGACCCGTAATTGCACATTGAACCAAGATAATCTAATTTGACGTTATCTGATCTTATGAAGAAGAGCGTATCGCATAGTCGTGAAGATATCTTTGATTTGAAGTCGAAAGGTACATATTTTTTATTTATGAACCTTGCTGCTTTGCTATTATTGTTAAATGTGATTTTTGCAAGAACGTCTTCGCTTTTTATTTGGATTTTTAAATGAAGATTAAAATCGTATGTTGATTTGTTTTTATCACTTTCTATAGAGCTAATGTTGTAAGTGTGTTCTATTTCATCAGATATTTCATTATCTGGTTTATAACGAAAGGAGTCTAGATGTGAGTATATTTCAGGTTTATCGTGATGCTCGCCTGTACTACCCCAATACAATGTGCCGTAACCATTTTGTATTAATAGTATATTCTGATCAGCTCTCGCATAAGACGAGGTAATAAAAATTAAAAAGAACAACTTAAATATATTGTCACTCAAAATATCTTTCAATGTTATACGCATTCATCATCACTCCTGTATCATGTTTTCTCACTAAATCGTCGGCAAAACTTTGAAAGTCTTTCGGGGATGTTTTCATTGGGTTTTTGCCAGAAGGTGTCATGTCGGATGTATTTAATATTATGCCATAATGTGACATTTCATGACATAGAGTCGCAACGCGAGAGTCGCGCCCTCGCATCTTATCATTGCCAAATTTTTTCCCTATGTCTATTATGAAATCCCTATCTTGGGTTTTATTAACTGATGCATGGACATTTTCATCAACAGGTCTAAAGTTACTTGTTTTTAATTCACTATTGAGCGTTAACATTCTATCGACCCCCAGCAATATCCACTGCCTGGCCTTTTCATCTTTTATGCCAAAAATTTTTTCAAACTCTTTTTTTTCGTTCTCCCCCCAAGTTTCAAGATCCAATTTACGTTTTGTTAAAACTTTTTTTTGTTCGTCTAAAGTTTCAATTATCATCTTATCAAATTTGTTTGTTATTTTGTTTGTGACGATGTTATTGTCATCTTTAGTTGGTGTGCCTATAGTTACTTTGTCATTCATGATAACCCTCCCAAGCCGGATCAAGATACTCACTAATTAATTTTATTTTTATTTCCTTCGCATCTTCCCTTACAAACTGTTCTGTGTGTCCCTTTTCATCAGTAATTCCTTTTCTTTCTGTACCATCCGGGAGGTAGGCAATGTATTTTGAATTGCTATAAGGTAATCCCTCGTCATCAGAAAATGAAAATTTAATATTGTATTCATCTCGTTTAATTAGCGGAAACACAGCCATCTCAACTTTATTCGTTGCCTGAGTTAAACGCCCATAATTACCAGCCTTTGTCAGGTATTCACCAGCCGTGCCCGACTCAATCTTATTCTGGTCAAGCGTGATATAGCTGCCACCGGCGTTTAATGTAATTTTTTTCTTCGCCGTGATTTTGATTTCATCTTCGGTACTGGTGATGGTGATCGCCTTGCGGGCCAGTAGTTCCATCAGATCGTTTTGCGCCTGCAGAGTGACGGGGCCCTGATTGGCGATAAGTTTCATCCCCAGCTTTCGCACAAAGATGCTTAAGGTGTTTCCCACGCCGATGAAAAAATCTTTTGCCACGCTGATATCGGCATTTTTTCCCGCCGTAGCGATAAGGTTTTGCTTTGCAGAAACCTGGAGATGTTCTCCGCTGCTCAGGGCTACGCCTTTAGGGGCGTGCATCAGCAAAACAGAAGCAGTCAGATCTTTTACACGGTCGTTAATCAGTGAGATTTGGGCGGCCATATCGGCTGGATTGGCGGTCGCTGTTTGCGCATCATCTGAGAGAGATTGCGCCATTTCCTTGAGTGAATTCATCTCACTCATGACCGCATCCATTTCCAGCACTTTCCCTTGTGCCTTTGGCTGTCCGTCGGCACTGATAAAAATGCCTTTTTGTGCTCGTATTGCACCGAAGCTGTCGGTGCGCAGCTCGAACCCTTCACCGCGCTGCTGTTTGCCGCTGTCCACCAGATGGCCGAGGTTGAGCTGGCTTTTACCACCGTATTCGGTGCTGAGCTTGATGTGCTCCTTGCCGCGCTCGTCCTCGAGGCGCAGTTTGTTGTTCGACGGCGTGCGCAGTACGTTGCGTTTGTAGTTCTGGATGGTGACGTGATCGCCGTGCGCAGAGTCATGCAGAACGTGGGCGATATAAGGGCGGTCCGGGTTGCCGTCTTCAAAGGCAATCGCTACTTCGGTGCCGGCCAGCAGCGGCATATGCATGCCGTAGGTGTCGCCGGCGTAAGGGCGCGCCTGACGGACCCACAGACTTTCGTAGCCTTGTTCCCATGCATCTCGGTCGAACAGCATATTGACGCGATACCGCCCGTCTTTATCGATATGACCGTAGGTGTCGTTGACGGTGGTGCTGGTGACGCGGGCGGGCAGAGTACCGGCCATCACCGGTTTAGGCTCCGGCTCCGGGCGGAAGCAGTAATCTTCAGACCAGGTAATGGCCTCAAATTTTGTTTCAAAGCTTTTGTCGCGACGCGCCGAGCTTTGGATAGACACGATCACCACGCCCTGCGCAAACTGTGCCGGCGCATCGCTGCCGGTGACTTTGAGCTCCTGACCCGGCACCAGGGTTGCGGCATTCACGATGCCGGAAAAGCGCGCCTGATTGTTCAGGTAACGTTCGTGACGCAGGCGGGCATAGAACGCGCCACTTTCCGGTTCCGGATCGCGACCACCGCCACCGGCGGTCAGGTAGTTATCGGCGTAATGATAGGCTTCGCCATAGGTGGTGGTATCCCCGCGGGTAACATCGGCGCTGCCGGATAAATCCGTGGTCGCGGTGCGGTAGTTGTAATCCCGGGTGGAGACGGTTTTTTCCACCACCTGATAATGGCTGGACAAATCCCATGCCGATTCGACGCCGACGTCGTGCATGCCGGATGGGGGTACGGCCTGCAGCGTCAGCGCCTGTTGATAATGCTGCTGGTCGTCATAGAATTCGACCACGTCAATGCTGAGTTTAGGGTCGGCGGTAAAGCGGAACCAGATCCCGACTTCGGCCAGAAGTCGGGAGATAAAGGTCAGGTCGTCCTCGCCGTACTGCAAGGTTTGTTCGCGACGCGGGTACTCTTTACTCAGTGTGAAGATAAAGTCCTGTCCGCGCATGTCGTGACGGTCACGCAGGATTTTTTCGACAATCTGCGGAACCGACATGTCCTGATAAATACAGTTCTGATGGCTGCGGGCGAGCAAAGCCAGACGCGGCTGCAGGCGGACCTCGTAATGACTTTCATCTTTCGACGTGGAAAGACGTTTAAAGGCGGTGATTAGGCCCTGTATTACGCGCTGTGGCTGTTGGACTGAGACACCAAAGGCGTCGGCTACCGGTGCCTGCAGGGTCAGTGAGGCGTCCTTCATCAGCATCGATTTCGGATCAATAGCCCGGTCAGCACTGGTAAATTCAATGTCGTAATGGAAAGGCTTACTGAGCGTTTCCAGGCTGGTGAAACTCAGAACATCGGGTTGTGCGCTGCTGCCGCGGATGGCTAATTTATGGTGACTGTGGTCGAAAAAAGGCAGTCCGGTTGTACTCATTTCTGTTCTCCGTCAAATTCCAGCGTGATCCCTTCTTCTTCATCCCAGCCCAGCGCAAGCGAGGTGGTGCGCTGTTGTCCGGCCATGCGCTGCAGCAGTTGCTGACTCAGGACCGGCAGAATCTGCTGATTGAGCAGGCTGTCGATGTTGCGCGCGCCCGTGTCCGGCAGCAGACAGGCGGCGACCAGCGTGTCGTACAGACTTTCTTCTATGGAGCAGGTCAGGCCGTAGTGCTTGTTCAGACGTTTCGCGACTTGTGCCAGTTTCATCTCAACGATAGTGCGCAGGGCAACGGCGTTCAGCGGACGATAAATCAGCGTCTGGAAACGGGCGAGCAGGGCGGGCTGGAAATGATCGCGCAGGATTGGGCGCAGCAGTTCCTGTAAATCGCCGTCAGTGGCTTCCGGCTGTTCATCCAGAAGTTGCATCAAATGGTCACTGCCGAGGTTAGCGGTCATCAGGATCACGGTATTACGGAAGTCGATTTCGCGGCCTTCGCCGTCGCGCATAAAGCCGCGGTCGAACACCTGATAGAACAGGTTGATGACATCCGTGTGCGCTTTTTCCACTTCATCGAGCAGGACGACGCTGTACGGACGTTTACGCACGGCTTCAGTCAGAATACCGCCCTGACCGTAACCGACGTAGCCCGGAGGTGAACCTTTCAGTTGAGAGACGGTATGCGCTTCCTGATACTCGCTGAGGTTGATGGTAATGAGGGACTTCTCGCCGCCGAACAGGCAGTCGGCAAGGGAAAGGGCCGTCTCGGTTTTGCCTACGCCGCTCGGGCCGACCAGCAGGAAGACGCCCAGCGGGCCATTCTCAGACGTCAGGCCGGTTTTGGCGGCGCGCAGGCGTTGCGCCATGTCGGTCAGCGCATGATCCTGTCCGACGACACGTTTGCCCAGATGGTTTTCTAGCTGCAACAGGTCAGTCTGTTCGTCCTTCAGCAGGCTGGTCAGCGGCACGCCGGTCCAGTCGGCAATGACTGTCGCAACAGTGCGGACGTCCACGTCAAGAGACAGCAGCGGGGCGCTGCCCTGCAACTGGGCCAGTTCTTGTTGCAGCGCGTGAATATCTTCCTGACGGCTGATGTCCTGACGGGTTTCCAGCAGCTTATGCGTCAGGGCTTTTTCGGCTTCGTACTGCGCTTCGAGCGCGGAAAGCTGCGCATTGAGTTCGCGGTCCAGCTCACCGATTTTTTCCAGACGTTCACCGTGGGTCTGACTGCCGAGCGCGATATCTTCCAGCAATGCCTGCTCCTCCATTCCCAGTGCGGCTATCTGCGCCTTAAGGCGGGTCAGCTCTTCCGGCAGGGTATCGAGGCTCATGCGTACACGGGCAGAGGCGGTATCGAGCAAATCGACGGCTTTGTCCGGCAGCTGGCGGCCGGTGATGTAACGGCGGGAAAGGCTGACGGCGGCTTTGACGGCTTCGTCGGTGATGTGAACGCCGTGGTGCTGCGCGTAGCGGGACTTCAGGCCACGCAGCATCAGGCAGGCCATCTCGTCGTCCGGCTCATCGACTTTGACAATCTGGAAGCGGCGCTCAAGGGCAGCGTCGCGTTCAAAATATTGTTTGTACTCAGACCAGGTCGTGGCGGCGATGGTGCGCAGTTCGCCACGGGCGAGCGCGGGTTTGAGCAGGTTGGCGGCGTCGGCGCCACCGGCCTGATTGCCTGCGCCAATAATAGTGTGCGCTTCATCGATAAACAGCAGAACCGGCGTGGGTGATTTTTGTACGGCGTCGATGACGTTTTTCAGGCGTTGCTCGAACTCACCTTTAACGCCTGCACCGGCCTGTAGCAGACCTAAATCCAGCGTGCGCAGGCTGACAGTTTTCAGGCTGTCGGGCACGTTGCCTTCCGCAATACGTAACGCCAAACCTTCCACCAGCGCGGTTTTGCCGACGCCCGGTTCACCGACCAAAATCGGGTTGTTTTTGCGGCGACGGGACAGAATATCCACCATCTGACGGATTTCGTTATCGCGACCAAACACCGGATCAATTTGTCCGGCTTTGGCTTTGGCGGTGACGTCCAGCGTGAATTTATCGAGCGCGGCCTGCAGCGCTTCGCTTAACGACTGGCCGGTAACACCAGACTCTGCTTTTTGTGTCGCTGAGCTTTCAGAAAGTGCGGAAGGCGTGCGGCTAAGGCTTTCCTGTTGTTGCAACTCCGGGCGCTCTTCGGACAAGGCATCCAGCACTGGCTTGAGGCGGCGGATATGTTCTTCGCTCAGGCTGAACAGCGGCCATAACCCTTCGCAGCGCAACAGGCGCGGTTGCGCCATCAGCGCTTCCAGCAGATTGACACTGCGGATGCTCTGGTTGTCATCCTGCAGCGATGCGGCCAGCCAGCCCGCTTTCATCAGCGATTGTAAATCTTGGGAAAGTTGCGGACGCGAATGTACTGAACGCGGCAGGGCGTCGAGATGGGCCAGCAGGCTTTGCCACAGCGCATCCATATCCCATTCATAGCGGCGGGCCAGCACGGTGATGTCGCCTTCGCCCAGTTCCAGCAGTTTGAGCAGCCAGTGCTCGACGGTAATTTCATTGTGGGCGCGGGTCTGGCAGAGCGTCGCGGCGGCTTCCAGCGCTTTCGCGCAGTACGGATTTAAGCGGCGAAGTAATACGGCTGACTGTTGTTCCATGCTGAATTCCCTTTTTTAGGTACGCTACCGCCCCTAGCCTTTTCCTTTGCAGGAAACCCAGGCCCATAAGGTCGATGTCCGGTGGTGTTTTTGTTTGCTCAACCGCCACGCAGCGGCTCAGGAAACAAAAACAGCAGACGGCGAGCCGTCTGCTGTGGGGTGTTACGCGGTGGTACGTTCGTTCCAGGAATCGGAATGAATGATGTTGCCGTCTTTGTAGGTCCAGGTGATTTTTTCGTAACGCAGCTCGATCATTTCGCGGTGGTTATGTTTTTCAAACGCCGGGTCTTTGATGTCGTTCATTTTTGGCGCGACCTTCACCAGTTTGACGTTTTCAAGCTTGGTGTTGAAATACTCCACTTCCTGGCCAGCGTCATTGATGCGATACCATTTGAACTCAGCGGATTTCAGGGTCTGGCCGGTGGTCACCGCTTTGTACAGGTACGGGCTGGAAGAATCGATTTCTTTGGTAAACAGGAACGGGGTGTGAATACGCGTACCCGTCAGTTTGCCGGTGTTGTTATCGGTCGGGATGTACAGGTTGTGATCCTGTGCCACCACTTCGATGCTGCCTTCGCGATCTTTAACGTCTACGGAGCCTTTGATGTCCGCACCGCCGTCGTCTTTCAGCCACAGATAAACAGGAATTGCCATGGGTAGTTCTCCATTTCTAAGGTAAACATTCATCAATCATTTGATGAACTTGGGGTTGCTGTTGCCTTGCAGGCGTCTGCCTGTGGCACCAGACTGATTTCGACACGACGGTTAGCCGCACGGCCTTCCGGGGTATCATTTGAAGCAATAGGGCGTGTTGCGCCATAACCCTGAACGGCAAAGCAGGTCGGGGAGACATCACTGGTTGAAAGCATCCAGTCACGCAGTGACTCGGCACGCTTGAGCGACAATGTCTGGTTGGCTTTTGCGTCACCGGTAATGTCCGTGTGTCCGGCCACCACAATCAGCCAGCCTGGCCTGGCCTTAATATCCACAAGCGTATTAACCAGCATTTTGAGCGAGCCCGGTTTAAGCTCGTACTGGCCCGTGTCAAACAGCGACAGGGAATCAAGGCGCACCGTTTTTGGGGCCTCTTTTTCGACGGGTTCAGGTGGCGGTGGGGTTGGGACATAGCTTTTGATTGCTGCCATCAGAGGCAGACGCAGGCGTTCCCCCTGATAAAGACCCAGACTAAGATGCACCGGCTCACCATTACGGAACCAGTCATCAAGCTGTGCAGCATCGCGTCGTAATATCTCCACCGCTTTTGCTTTTGGTGCATAATCTGTCATCCCGATACTGTCGTAATGGCGGATATCGAAAGCCACTCGATGCAGAAGCTGGCGGTTATGCCAGGCACTGCTGCAGAGCGCGGCAACCACCGCGACGGTCAGCAGGGTGACACCATGGCGTAAAGTACGACGACGAGATGACACGCCGCTGCCGGAAGGCAAGACAGTAAAGATAAAGTCAGGGAAGGTTTGCAGACTGTTATCAACGCCCTCTTCGGGATGCCATCCGGCGACTTGTGTCAGAGAGGTGTGTGCGCTAAGCCATTGTTGCCAGAGCGAGGCGGACACAATCCCCCTCAGGCCGCCGACCTGATGCAGGACAACCTGTTGCGGAGAAACACAGGCGACATCATCGTTACGCGCCTGCAATGCAGGCAGCACGTACGTATTAAGCCAGTTATTTTGCTGGCCGAAAATGACGGTCTGTTTCACCCGTTCAGCCTGCCGGGCAGTGCCATCCTCACGCTGCCAGTTTGCCAGCGTTTCTGGCATGGTTACTGTTGGCCATAGCGTCACCGACCGATCATTTTGTTGCGATAACCAGACAGGCGCGTCTGCAGTGGCGGTGGCAATCGTGCTACTCAGAAGCAGAGGAAGTGGGCGGCGAATATCCCGGCGTAACTGCACAAGCTGCCAGCGCAGCTCATACAGGCAGGTGGTGAGTTCGCGTTCGTCGCTGTGCTGCTGAGGATTTACTGCCACCATGACGGCCAGCTGTTTCGCCCACTCGGGGCGCTGCCACAGCAACTGTCGGGCAAATTGCCGCAGAGAATTGTTTTCGTCGACCCGTAGCCAGCAACCCTGGGCAGTCAGATGTACGTGATCTGTGCCAAACAGCGATGCCAGATCGTCGCCGCAGACCAATACGACTGGCAGGCGGTATTTCTCCGGCGGAAGCCCGTCGAAGTACTTTTCTGCAAACTCTGAATTTTGCTTTTGACCCGCACGCCATATCCCAACAAGGCAGATGATCACCACCAGTCCGAAGGTTGGCCAGCGCATCACGGTTGAAAAAGGCAGGAACGTCAGACAAAGAATGCCAGCCAGAATACCCGCCCATAGCCATAAACTACGTCGCCACATAGGACTCATTACACGGACCCCGGCAACAACGTTGTCAATAATCCGGACAGCCAGTGGTCCAGTCCGCACCACAGCAAGGCGACAATCAGTCCTGCGAGTCCAAGGCGTACCGGCCAGTAACGTAACCCTATGCCGAGGCAATGACTGGAAGACGCCATTGCCAGAACAGGACGGGATGACGCAAAGCTAAATGCAGGTACAAGCGCTGTAAGTTGCTCAACCAGCTGTTCGCGCTCGGTCACTGCCTGCGAGGCATAACCGCCGAGAAAACCCAACATCAGTACCCGGTGAAAACAGGTGAGTACTGCCATGTCGGGGGCGGGTTCCCGCAGCACGGTACGCATCCGTTCATATAGCTGGTTACCCGCGTCAAGTGATTTGAAGAAGTACGCCTGCAGCGGAGAATTACACCAGACAAAGTAAGCATCATCCTGGACGCTGCGGCCTTTAACGGTCTCATCCAGAATGGCGCACTGGGCATACATGATGTGCTGACAGTTTTGTTCACTGACGTCCGCCTCTTTCAGCGCCAGTTGCACGCGCTCTATATCAGCCACACATCGCTTCCAGAAAATTTGCCCTTCCCCTTCAGGGCAGTTCATTACCTGACGCAGGCTGATAACCTGCAACCAGGTATCCGCGAGCAGGGCATCGATATCAACAGCCTGTGTTGTCATTCTCATGGATTGGCTCATGCGCGTAACACCGCAAACAGTTCAAGCTGAATGTCGCCCAGTGTGCCAGGCACATAGAAGACGCAGGTGCCTGCTTCCATCATTTGCTGCGCTGCAGGATGGGTGAGATCCAAAGAGAAATACTGATTTTCCAGACGAAGCGGAATGGCGGCAGGAACATGGCTTAACGGGCGCAGCGGAATACCGCTTAGTGCCACATTGACGACGTTACCGACATCATCCGGCGCACCGACTTTACACAGTTGCGGGAACTGAGTTTGCAGTTGGGCAGAAGACAGGGTAGAGCGCACGGACAGATAGAAATCGACCTCTTCGCGTTCGCGCAGGCGGGGATCGTGCAGCGCTGCACGCCACTGGTTAATGCGGGGTTCATGTACCAGATCTATCGCGACAACGCGCGACGGCAGGCTGGCTTCCAGCAGGATATTCAGCAAGGTAAACAGCGGTGGGAAGACCGTAGTCAGGCTACCGTGCTGATAGGGCGGAATAGCGGCGACGTCATGCTCCAGGGAAAAAGTCAGCAAGTTTCCGGCAAGACGGGCCAGCTCCTGGTAAAGGCGCTCAGGATGAACCTGGGGGTTGCGCTGGTAATTGCCCAGCACGGGCTCTGCACCGTTAAGTGCATTCAGTAGCCAGAACAGGGACACATCGGCAACTGCAAAATCTGCCATGCGCGCGTTGCTTTCACGGCGCATTCCCATCAGGCGTTTTAAACGCGCCCTCAGCTGCACCATCAACAGTTCGAGCTGCTCTGTACACCAGTGACTAGCCTGAAGACTCAGCAAAGGTGGGATAAAGTTCGTATCTTGCATCCACCGTCCCTGGGCATCACGCAGCAGACGTGCCACCGGACAGATCTGATAGTCACCGTTTTCCTGAATATCCAGTCGCAGCGTCAATTCATGCGACATGACGGCGACCTGTTTTTTGTCATCGCCATACTGGTTTTGGACATCCCGCCAGGCCTGACGATAGCGTACCGGACGTTCAGCCCGTTCATCGGGCTGCAGGCAGTTTCCGCCATTCGCGTAAACTTGTGGCAACGCCAGCATCACAATTGCTTCATTGGCGTCTGCCGGTAAGTTTGCAGAAAGCGTCAGCGTTGGCGGCAGTAAATCTGCACAGTCGGTATCGACCAATATGCCATCTTGAAAACGGACATGCAGCCGCTCAGCTTTCAGACGTCCTTGTGCCAGTGCATCCTGTTCAAAGGTCGCATGAAGCACACCCCACGGGTGAAGTATGCCCATTTGCGCAATACATTCGTTTGTCCAGGCCTCAAAAGAGGCCTGTTGTTGAAACTGCTGTGGAGACACGAGGATCCCTCGTGTCCACAGCGGACGCTCAATCTTCATCGTGCCTCCGGGCTTCAGGCTTTCGCTTTAGGCATCTGAGAAACCAGTGACAGATTCACGTCCATACCTTCCACCTGGAAGTGCGGTACGGCGTACAGTTTCACGCGGAAGAAGCCCGGGTTGTCTTCGATATCTTCTACGGTCACTTTGGCGTCACGCAGCGGGTGAGAGGCTTGCAGGTCATCGCCCGGATCGGTCATTTCAGTGACCAGCGTGCGGATCCAGGTGTTCAGTTCCAGTTCCAGCAGGCGGCGATCTTTAGTGGTGCCGATGTTTTCACGCTGGATCAGCTTCAGATAATGCGCGATGCGTGACAGCAGGAAGATGTACGGCAGACGTGCATTGATGCGGCTGTTTGCAGTGGCATTCGCGGTGTCATACAGCGCCGGTTTCTGTGCGGAGTTGGCAGAGAAGAAGCAGGAGTAATCACGATTTTTATAGTAAGACAGCGGGATGAAGCCCAGGTTGGCAAACTCAAACTCACGGGTTTCAGGGATCATCACTTCTGACGGGATTTTCACCTGATTGCCGGTGCCGAGGTCATACAGGTGAATGGGCAGGTCAGTCACCGCACCGCCAGCTTGCGGGCCACGGATTTGCACGCACCAGCCGTTTTTGATGAAGCTTTTCACCATGTTGGCTGCAAACGAGAACGCTGCGTTGGTCCAAAGATACTTCTCGTGATCCGGACCTTTCACCTCTTCGACATAGTTGAAGCTGCGAACCGGAACGGTATCCGGGCCATACGGCAGACGACCCAGCACGCGTGGCATAGTCAAGCCGATATAGCGGGAATCGTCAGAATCACGGAAGGATTTCCACTTGATGTATTCTGCGCGGTCAAAGTAGTTGCCGATGTCTTTAATCGCAGCCACTTCTTCCATGGAATCTTTCAGGAAGAATTTAGGACCGACGGCGCCAACGAACGGCATATGTGCGGCAGCGGAGACTTTTGAGATGTTACGCAGCAGTGCGACATCCTGGGCTGATGCATCAAACTCGTAGTTGGAAATTACAGAACCGATGGGTTCGCCGCCCGGTGTGTCATATTCCTGAATGTAAGTGTGACGGTACAGGCCGCTCTGGATGATTTCAGGGCAATCTTCGAAGTCCTGACGCAGGTCGTCTTTAGAAACATCCAGCACTTCAATTTTGACGTTCTGGCGGAAATCGGTGCGGTCAACCAGGAACTTCAGACCACGCCAGCCGGATTCCACTCGCTGAAAATCAGGGTGATGCATCACAGCGTCGAGCTGACGGCTGATCTGATTGTCCAGTTCTGCAATATGGTGATCGAGCAGCGTTTTATCCAGACGCTCAACGGTCTGGCCAGATTGTTTCAGACGCTCCAGGAAGACCTGAACGGCTGCCGTCACACGCTGATCGGCGGTCACATCAGCCAGGGCAGCGGTGTCCTGGAAATCATTCAGGTCGCCCAGTGAAGTCACCGGCGTCAGATTGATTTTATCAAACAGGGAAGCGTAAACGGTGCCCGCTTCAGGGCGTTCAAGAACAGTAGTCTGGCTTGAAGAAGAGTTTTCAGTATTGACTGACATAAGCATTTTCTCGCATTAATCCGTTAAGTGGAGGCTGTTATGCCTTAGGTGCCAGAGCGTTCAGTTCACTGCGAAGCTCATTGCTCAGGGACGGATCTTTAAGAATGGTTTCGAGTTCTTTGCGGAACGTCGCGTTGTCCAGAAGATTGGATTTGAGGTCACGCAGCAGATTGCGCATGGCCAGCATGGCGCGCAGTTGTGGGATCTGACGGGCTACCTGTTCTGGCTCGAAATCTTTCATTTCGTTGAAGTTCAGAGAAATGTTTTCTTCACTGTGATCGCCGGCCAGCGTATTTTCAACGGTCAGATTGAGTGAAGGGCTGAACTCGGCCAGAACGCTGTTAAAGTTATTCTTATTGATGTTAACTTTTTCGCGTTCTGATAACGGACGATTTTCTTTCCCGTTACTGTAATCACCCATTACCATCAATTTTAAAGGTAATTCGACTTTCTTCTGAGCGCCGCCCGTGTGGAGATCTAATTTAATATTAACGCGGGCTTTGGGTATTTCTTCCTGAAAACTATTAGACATGCCTATCCCTTACTGTGGAGTGATAAACGCTGCCAATGAATCTGGAAAATACATTGAGGCTGGCAACCCTGCCATAAAAATGTGTCCATGCCGCATTATAATAACGTGCGAATAACTTCAGGGTCACAAGCGAGTTGATATTTTCCGGAGCATTTCGCAGTGTGTATTGAATTTATCTGAAAAATTAAAATTTCAGGTAAGTACCTGTCGTTGGCATTTTAGAAACATTAGTGATTCTATTGAAAATCATAATTTGTAACTAAGTATTACATTGCTCGGAGCGAAGGATTACGGAACATCATATTGAAATATAGGAATTTTCTCTTAATACCCTCGCAGGCAGCATGTGATAAGGCATTGAGGCTGATCGGTTTGTAGAAAAAAATAGAAAAGTGAAAACTCCATCAGGATTATTAATGAAAAAACGCAGGAAATATCTGAGAAAATTTTTCTTTCATGAAAAATTTTTCATTTCATTGCGACGGTTAATTCATAGGAATTTTCATGTTTTCCTATGGGAATATTCATATGCCGAATGAATATTCTATTTGTAAAACGAAGGTGACACACGCATGGCATAATTTTATTTGATGTTTATTAGGATCTTTCCTGCAGGAATAAATACCTATGCAGGTTCTGTGTAAGAGATTTGAATGCGATTTTCATTAACGTAAAAGTGTAAAGAAATTTTTTAGTTTTGCGCTGTGTCGGCAGTTGAAGCTGCCTTTAAGTGGAGAGCGGTATCAGATATAGCTAAAAATTTGATGGCGGGCCGATCATCGTCTGTTAAATTCCTGATAGGGTGAAGCAGTCATTAAACCTTTTAAGCCAAATGCCGATAAACAGATCCTTGCTCTGTTTTGAGAATCTACCGATGTCGCTTAAAAAGTCCTCTTTACTCGTTCTTGTAGTCCTTTTCGCTCTTTTTTTCACCAGTATGTTATCAAATATCTGGTTGCTAACCCAAAGTAATCATTCCCTTGATGACGTCAACAAAGAAATCCGTGTCGTCCTGTCCGTGATTGACCCCATTAATCATAGCCGTACCTCACGTGTACGCGTTATGGAGTACATGAAGGAAATCGAGAGCAGCAATGGTCAGCAAAACGGCGCTGCACTTGACGGCGTCAATGAAGTTATCGTGAAGGCCGATGCCGCATTTCAGGCCTATATAGATGCACCTAAACTGCCGGGTGAGGATGAACTGGCCCAGGCATATCGCGCCACTTATCTGGAATATCGTCAGAACGGAATACAGCCGCTGATCGATGCCGCTAAAGCGGGTGACCAGGCGCGGTTTAAAGCAAAGATCCCGACAGTCATAAAACTCGATCGACAGTATGAAATCGTACTAGATAGAGTGCTGGCGCTGCACGAGCAGTACGCCAGAAATCTAAACAATGATGCGCAGGATAACTTCAAATTTGGCATCGGGTTGACCATCGGGTTTGGTCTGCTTTTCCTGATCATCATTATTGGTGTGGTGATATTGCTTAAGCGCTTCGTCCTGACACCACTTCTGAATTCACGCGATCATTGCCGGCAGATTGCAGAAGGTTATCTTGATACCCCGGTGCCGGTTAATGCCCGTTCACGCAGCGAAATTGAAGAGCTGATGCAGTCCATTGAGCATATGCGTCAGTCGCTGACCCGCATTATCGGCCAGGTGCGCGACACCAGTCATACCGTTGCTCATGCATCGCAGGAAATTTCTGCAGGTAACATTGATCTGGCTTCCCGCACAGAACAACAGGCGGCTGCACTGACACAAACCGCGGCCAGCATGGAAGAACTTGGGGCGACCGTAAAACAGAATACCGAGAATGTCACCCGTGCCAGTGGCCTGACACGTGAAGCCGTTAAAAATGCGCGTGCAGGTGAAAAGGTCGCGCAGGATGTGATCGGAACGATGGGCCGTATTAACAGCAGCTCTAAGAAAATCGAAGACATAACAGGCGTCATCAACAGCATTGCGTTCCAGACCAACATTCTGGCGCTCAATGCCGCCGTTGAAGCCGCACGTGCCGGCGAACAGGGGCGTGGATTTGCGGTGGTCGCCAGCGAAGTGCGCAGTCTGGCGCAGCGCAGTGCTGTCGCAGCGAAGGAAATTGAAAGTCTGATCTCTGAATCCGTTGCCAATATAAAGGAAGGATCTGAACAGGTATCGCGTACCGGGGATTCTATCTCGGCAATTATTTCTTCCGTGACTCAGGTTGATGTGCTGATGGAACATATCTCGACCGCATCTGATGAGCAAAGCCGTGGGATAAGCCAGATTGAGCAGGCTGTAACCGAAATCGACGGCGTAACTCAGCAGAATGCGGCGCTGGTGCAAGAATCCGCAGCAGCAGCGGCCTCACTTGAAGAACAGGTGTTATATCTGACGCAGTCTGTCTCGGCCTTCAGGTTGGCGACAGCGTAACATAGCCCATCAGTTCAGGGTGTTTGCACGCAAATACCCTGACGACTAATTTGGTTATTATATTTTTATGGCCGAGTATATTTTGAATGTTATTAGGAGAACTTTTTATATCAATAACTATTAATTAACCCTCCCCAAAATTAAACTCTGCCTATTCAAGTAACTTGTATTGCTTATCATAATTTTCGGTATATGATGCGTGACGTTAATAATGAACTTCTGTATATATTTATCTGTCGGGTTGATGAAAGACTTATTATATATTGATGCCATCATTATTAGCTAGTGATCAATCCTTACGTATATAGGGAAGTGCATATGTATAATACTAAACACGTCATACCCATCCTTGCGTTAGTCATGACATCTACGTTTGCTGCATCGGCAATGGCGGTCGATGGAACTATTACTATTAATGGCAAGGTAACAGATACTACCTGTTCAATTGCTGTTAATGGTGGAAGTGAGGATGCGACCGTGACATTACCTACTGTTTCAGCAAACAGTTTGAAAGCGCCGGGGGAAACTGCCGGTGCGACACCTTTTAATATCTCACTGACAAGTTGTTCAGGTACGGCTTTAGGCACGGCAAGCACTTATTATGAACCCGGTACTTATGTTGATAGTGCCACCGGCCGTCTTAATATAGATACCACCGCGTCGGATGCAGCAAAAAATGTTCAGGTTGAATTATTAAATGCCAGTATGGAGTCAATAGTCGCCGGATCTCCGGTAACCGATGGCCAAAATGATATTCCGGTTGATATCAGCGCCGGCAGCGGGACATTGAATTATTTCGCCCGCTATTATGCCACCGGAGTTTCTGTGGCAGGAACGGTCACCACGCAAGTTGATTACACCATGACATACGAGTAACCGATAAAAAGGGGTGAAGCAGGAATTTCACCCCTGTTTCAATAAAGAGGAACTCAGGGATGTGTAAGTCTATATTCATCAGTATTATTTTAACCTGCTTCTTTTCCTGTAAAGCGTATCCGGAAGTTGTCATTAATGGAACGCGGATTGTGTTCCATGCTCAAGATAAAGAGTCAGTAATACAATTAATGAATAAGGGTAAAAAACCCTATCTGGTACAAATGTGGCTGGATGATGGCAACCCGAAAGCCCGGCCCGGTGAAGTCAATGTCCCATTTATTGTCAATCCTCCCGTCATTCGCATCGATCCAGAGAAAGGTCAGGCGATACGGCTGATGGCACTGAACGAGCATTTACCACAGGATCGGGAATCGCTGTTCTGGTTTAATCTTTTGGAAGTGCCTCCAAAGCCGACACAGAAGATTCAGGCAGGTGATAATGTATTGCAAATGGCATTTCGTACCCGGGTTAAGTTGTTTTATCGACCAGATAACTTAGTACCTTCGCCACTTCAGGCTTATAAACAGTTAAAAGTATCAGTGATTGGCAACAAACTGACAATTATCAATCCTTCACCTTACTTTATCACTTTCAGTAAGCTGGAAGTCAGACACTCAAAAACATCACCGGTACTTTCCCGTGTGGAAAATTTTACGAAGAGAATGGTTGAGCCTGAAAGTGAAATAGAATTCAATCTGAAGTCGAATGAGAATAAAGATATACGGGGCGAAAAGTTATTCTATAGCATCATAAATGATTATGGCGGGGAATCAGTCAATGAACAGATATTATGAAATGATATCTGGCTCGCTTAAAAATTCATTCACCATGGCGATATTAAGAAGAACAGCTTGGTCTGCACTGCTGTTCTCTCACGTCGTCTGTTATGCAGGTTCTGATACGGTTATTTTTAACAGTGCATTTATGCGGTCAGCAATAGACGTTAATGATTATGCGCAAGGAAACCCTGTACTACCCGGAATACATCGGGTGGATCTGTATGTAAATGAGAGGTGGAAAGGGCGTACAGACGTTAATTTTTCACTTCCTGATAATCAATCAAAAATAGCCCATGCGTGTTTCAATATAAAATTGCTATCAGATTTGGGTATTGATAGTGAAAGACTCGATGAAAATGTCGTTTATCAGCTTAAAGATCCCCATCAATGTGCTGATATTAATAAATTGCTCCCCGGACTCGATGCCAGTTATGACGTTACCACTCAACATCTTAATGTGACAGCGCCGCAGATCTATTTACTTCGCCATGCCAGAGGGTATGTCAGCCCCGAACTTTGGGATAAAGGTATCACAGCGGCAACATTAGAATATGACTATAACGCTTATCATTCAGAAATGTCAGAAACCCAAAGTATCTCTACTCAATATCTCGGACTTCTCGGTGGTATAAACTGGGATGTCTGGCGTTTGCGATATAAAGGGTCTTTTAACCAGAGCGATGAAAATGGATGGGAATATGATAACGCCAGCACTTATCTCGAACGTGCGATAGTGCCGATACGCAGTAAGCTGGTGATCGGTGAGTCTATGACGGAAGGACAGGTCTTTGATAGCGTGGGTTTTCGCGGGGCCATGCTGGCATCCGATGACCGAATGTATATGGACTCGCAGCGCGGATACGCGCCGGTGATCAGTGGCGTGGCGAATACCAATGCATTAGTTCAGATTTCACAGCGCGGCACGCGTATTTATGAAACCACGGTTCCACCTGGCCCGTTCGTCATAGATGAACTGTATCCGACGGGCACTGGAGGAGATTTGCTGGTCACAGTGAAAGAAGCGGATGGCAGCGAGCGTAGTTTCACTGTGACCTATGCATCGATCGCTGAACTATTAAGGCCAGGGACAACCCGCTACACACTGATGAGCGGGACTTATCGTAATTCGACCGTGAATGAAAAACCCCTGATTGCGATGGGCACTATACGGCACGGTTTTACCAATCTGATCACGGGTTACGGAGGTGTATTAGGGGGAGGAGAGTATCAGTCGGTGGCCGGGGGGATTGCACTGAATACTTCGCTGGGTGCGATATCTTCGGATATCACTCATGCCAGTACTCAGCTACATAACGAAATCTCAAAAGAGGGGCAAAGTTACAGTCTGGCTTTCTCAAAAATACTGCCAGTGGTGAACACGAATATCACGCTGGCGAATTATCGTTATTCAAGCGCCGGTTACTACAGTATTGATGATGCAATGTTGATACGGGACCAGCAAACCTCTGCCGGAAACGCTTTTTATTCCAGCAGTATCAATCGTAAAAATCGTGTGCAGATCAGCGCAACACAGGATTTGTCGGAGGTCTGGGGAACATTGAATATCAGTGCAAGCACCCAGGATTACTGGAACAGAGGCGGGCGTGATACTGAATACCAAATTGGATACACCAACACTTTCTCATGGTTCAATTTGAATATTAATGCCAGCCGTACCCGGGATCTGGTGAAAAATATCTGGGACAACAAAATTGCCGTAGGGATTTCACTACCTCTGGGTAGCAGCGCAAATTCGGCTTATTTCAATTCCACCTATGTACAGGAACGTGATCATCAGGGGATTCAGAATTCGGTCTCGGGTTCCGCTGGCGATGAGCGTCAATATACTTACACTGCTTTCGGCAATGCAGATCATTATTCATCGATGGGTAACCGCAATACCGCAGGCGCCAGTGGGAACTGGAATTCACCTTATACCCGGTTAGGAGGAAGCTTTTCAGCCGGACAAGGCTACCAGCAGTATGGGGCAACGCTTTCCGGCGGCGCAATTGCTTACGGAAATGGTGTGGTGTTCACGCCGATAATGGGCGACACCATGGCAGTTGTGGAAGCGAACCATGCCAGCGGCGCGAAAGTGGCGAATAATTCAAGCCTGGCTTTGGATAAATCAGGTAAAGCCGCAGTGCCTTATTTAACACCGTATCGGCAGAATAGCATCGAACTGGATCCAAAAGGGCTTTCCAATGATATTGCTCTCGACGTCACCCGCCAGAATAGCGTTCCGACGGCCGGTGCGGTGGTGTTATTGAAATATGAAACGGATTTTGGTTATTCCGCTTTGTTGCAAATCAGCTCGATTCGTAACGAGGAAATTCCGTTTGGCACGCCTGTTACAGATGAGAAGAACGAGAGGGTTGGATATATCGCACAAGGAAGCCAGAGTTTTATTCGGGTAAAAAATAGCGAAGGGAAACTAAATGTGAAATGGGGAAGTTCGCCGTCGCAACAATGTGAATTATTGTACCAGCTGCCCGCTGATAATCCGTCAGAGGAAGATAATCTCAGGCGTGCGAACGTGGTGTGCCAGTAAAAAGGGTAGAAATGTTATGGCAAAAATTTTCAGGTCAATTCTCTTTATTGCGTTCGCCGGTATAAGTCATCCGGTATGGGGGGATGGTACGTGGGTCGATTGCAGCCGGACAAATTCTTATTACCAGTATTTCTCTACAACCACTATTCAGATTGGGAAAGATGCTGTTGTGGGAGATCTGCTGGGCGGGTGGATAACATCATCAGATCCGACCGCGTGGACTTGTGCGCAAAGAAGTTCCTCTCAGACGATTTCACCGCAACTTGCGGTTCAGGGTTATCCTCCTTATCCCATCTGGAATACGACGACGACAGAAGGCCAGGCCTACAGCGTTTATAATTCAACGGTGAAATCCGGACTGGGGTACATAGCCCGCTGGCGTTATACGGTGAAAGGTCAAACCAGCACCTGGTATCCGCTGACTGTAGCTGCTGGTATTTACCAAACACCAGCGGAACTCTTCCCTGTCACCTACGACAGCGGGCGTTCATTTAATATCGGGGTTGATGTACAAATTCGTTTTGTAAAGACAGCAAATACGCTGACTGCGGGTACTACGCCTGTTTTTGATCCGATGTATACGCGGCATTATCAGTTTTACAACGGCGCTTCCAGCACCGGTGGGGGTACTTATATGATTGCGGAGTTCCTTGCGGGTGGGCTGGTCATTAATACCACGGGAGGCACCTGTACAACACCCAATGTGGATGTGACACTCCCGCCAGCCGCGCGGTCTGACTTTAGCGGTCCAGGCTACACAACATCCAGAACAGACTTTAAGCTCAATTTCACGCAATGTCCTGCTGGGCTGGCCAGCATCAGTTATTCGTTTATGCCAACAACAACGATTAAAAATAATTCACAGGGAGTGTTTGCGCCGGACAGTACTTCTACGGCAAGCGGCGTCGCTTTGCAAATGCTCACGGATCAGGACATTCCCGTGACGTTCAATACGGATTATCTGCTCACCAGTTATGATTCAGGAACGGCCAATACAAATTACTCTGTTCCTCTCAGGGCAGGTTTGTATCAAACAGAGAATGCTGTATCTTCCGGCAATGTGAGTGGTTCAGTGACTTTTACGCTGAAATATAAATGACTAACAAAAATATTTTTTCTATGAAAATCCTATTATCCTTACCCTGTTTTATTTTAGCTTCAGTATTATTTTGGACAATGACTACAGAACAGGGAATAGGTGAAACTTACATTAACCGAACGCGGTTAATATTCAGCCAAAAAGCAAATGATGAGTCCCTCAGTATTATCAATGAAGGGGCAAAACCTGCACTGATGCAATTATGGATTGATAAAGAAGAGCCTGAAGAAAAACCTGAGCATATTTATGTTCCCTTTGTTGTCTTGCCGCCAGTAGCAAGGCTTGAGCCACAAAGTTCGCTGGGTATACGTGTATTGTTTACCGGTAAAGGGCCTTCCCTTACGGCTGATTCGGAGTCCTTGTTTTGGCTCAATGTTCTTGAAGTCCCGCCGAAAATGCCAGTGTCGGAGGATAACCCTGTGTTACAAATGGCCATCCGCACCAGAATTAAAATTTTCTATCGTCCCAATGCGCTGGGAGATATAACCAGCAGTGACGCGGTAAAAAAATTACATTTTTCATACGTCAAAGATAGCAATAAGTCCCTACTCCAAATTGAAAATCGTTCACCGCTGTACGTGACGCTGACACAAATAAAATATGGAGAAGCGCATTGGGAAAATAATTTACCTCATGACGGAATGATCGCACCATTCAGCCATATCAGTCTCCCTGTTATTCAATTTACTGACAGCCGACAATTGTCGATGACCGTCCGTTACATTGATGATTACGGTGTCATAAGTGAATATCATCCTGCAGAATTGAATGAAACAGTAGCAATTGTCCAGTGAACTGCATCAGGATAACTGGACTGCTTGTCCAGTTTGTAGGTTTTTTAACCCGTCACTTACGTCATAATCCTTCTGCTAAGTCGTTTGTTTTTCTTTATAGATTGTCATTGTGACTCCAGACTTAATAGGTCTGGAGTCATAAACCTTTTGCCTAAGATCCTATGACTTGTTATAAAACCGCCCTGTGATTTTTTCAGGTGAAATAGGGCTGATGAGCAACGCGGTATCCGGAACGATCAACGAAACACATTTTGCTGCCGAGAATGTTGGCCGGCATGTGCTTGCCTATCTTCAGAATGTGAAAATGACGCCGCTCGCAAAGCTGGATGATTTTGACGAAGAGGGTAATGCGACGGTTGGGCAGGTGATCAATGTCTGGATCCGGCTTTCGTTGATCCTGACACGTCGTCGTCCGGAAATTGCCGTGTCCTCTTTAATGAAACATGTCCTGCCGGTGATTGGCGATGTGCCACTCAACAAAATTACCCGCCTGCGTCTGAATCGCTTATTCAATGTGTTGTTAGCGGACGGAAAAATTTCCGAAGCCAAAAGGGTATTTGCCCTGTGTAAGCAATTTTTGGGCTGGGCGGAAACGCAGGGATATCTCGGCCATTCGCCCTTGAGTTCCATGAAACGCCGTGACGTCGGGGGAAGAAATACGCCGCCCCGCGAGCGGGCATTAACCGATGCTGAAATCTGGATTTTCTGGCATGGCCTTGATTTATGGGATATTTCGGAACAATGTCGCTGGGCGCTACGCCTTTGTTTACTGACTGCCAGGCGTCCGGATGAAATCGTACGTGCCAGAAAAGAGGAGTTTCACCTGCGAATTGGCGTCTGGCGGCAGGGCACGCGTAATAAATCAGCCCGCGATCATAGCCTGCCCCTGACATCTTTAATGGTGACCTGTGTGGAAGCATTGTTGGCGGCCAGTCCAAAAAATAGTCCGTGGCTGGTTCCGTCGCCGCTTGATGCACAAAAACCGTTATCGCGGGGCGCCGTCACTCAGGTAATCCGCCGTATGTTACGTGCAGAAAGAGGGCTGGGCATTGAGCCATTTGCAACACGGGATTTGCGCCGGACAGCCAGATCCAAATTATCCTCCCTGAATGTCCCTAACGATGTTGCCCGTAAAATCATGAATCATTCGCTCGAAGGTATCGACCGTGTTTACGATACCCACGACTATCTGCCGCAAATGAAAAAGGCGCTGGAAGCATTTTCTGACAATATTCAGGGCATTATCAGCGCGCCGGATTACTTCGATTTGCGTCATCAATTTGAGGGTGAATGCCTGCAGGTTCCGGCGATATCGCTGCTATATATGGAAAGATAGGCTTTTTTTTCGAAATAGAAATATCTGCAATTTTTTTTGATTTAACGACGAACAGACCGGCCCGCACGCGCCGGAAATAAGCCGCTGATGTCAGCTGCTACACTTGAGTATTGATTTGGCGTTGCCAGAGGACAGAGGAATTAATGATGCTTTCACAACCAGAGAACGCAAACGGCTTGCCGGAACCGACGCAGACAGTTTTACTAAGCACAGGAACGGCGGAACAAAAACGTCAGGAAATACGTGATTACTATATTCAGACCTGGGAACTGTATGAAAGCCTGTTCGATTGTCTGGCGGACGAACGCGCTTACTTCAACAAAGCGATTTCCCTGCGCCATCCGCTGATTTTCTATTTTGGTCATACCGCCACTTTTTATATCAACAAGCTCATGGCGGCAGGTTTAATTCCTGAGCGTATTGATTCCCACATCGAGGCAATGCTGGCGATTGGCGTGGATGAAATGAGTTGGGACGATCTCGACGATCAGAACTATCACTGGCCATCTGTCGCCAATTTACGGACATATCGCAACAAAGTTCGCGAAGAAGTCCTCGCTATTATCGATACGATGCCGCTGAGTTTACCGATCGACTGGAGCAGCCCGGCGTGGGTGATCCTGATGGGTATCGAGCATGAACGCATCCATCTTGAAACGTCCAGCGTACTGATCCGCCAGTTACCGGTGGAATGGGTCAAACCTCAGGCACACTGGCCTGCCTGTGAACTGGCAAGACATGACCGGAAAACGGTGCCTGAAAACGAAACAGTAGCCGTTAAAGGTGACGTTGTCACACTAGGTAAGCAGGACGACACGTACGGCTGGGACAACGAATACGGCACGTCAGAGCATAAAATTCAGGCATTTAGCGCCAGTAAAATGCTGGTGAGCAACGCCGAATTCTATACTTTCGTCGAGGCGGGCGGCTACCAGAATCCTGAGTGGTGGGATGAAGAAGGTGCAGGATGGCGTGAGTTTGCGCAGGCAGAAATGCCGACATTTTGGGTCGGTTCGCCGCGTGAACCTGAGCAACTAAAATTACGTCTGATGACTGAAGAAGTGCCGATGCCGTGGGACTGGCCTGCAGAAGTCAATCAGCTTGAAGCGGCGGCATTTTGTCGCTGGAAAGCGAAACAAACCGGTGAATCTGTTCAGTTGCCGACCGAAGCAGAATGGATGATTTTACGTAATCAGGTGCCTGGCGATCAGCCAGACTGGCAGACTGCGCCGGGTAACATCAATCTGGCCTGTTGGGCTTCTTCTTGTCCGGTAGATCATTTCGCACAGGGCGATTTTTACGATATTGTCGGGAACGTCTGGCAATGGGCATCAACCCCCATCAGCGGGTTTGATGGTTTCCGTGTGCATCCGTTATATGACGATTTTTCGACGCCGACTTTTGATGGTAAACACTCGATGATCAAAGGTGGAAGCTGGATTTCGACCGGTAACGAGGCATTGAAATCTTCCCGTTACGCGTTCCGCCGTCACTTCTTCCAGCATGCAGGTTTCCGTTATGTGGTGTCCAGTCATCAGGAACAGATCACGGTGAATCCGTATGAAACCGATGGTTTGGTGGCTCAGTATCTGGATTTCCAGTACGGTCCGCGCCACTTTAACGTGCCAAATTACGCCGAACAACTTGTTGATATAGCTGTAAAAAATGTCAGTCAGAAAGGCAGGGCGCTAGATATCGGCTGTGCGACCGGCCGCGCCAGTTTCGAGCTTGCACGTCATTTTGATGCTGTCGTGGGCATGGATTATTCCGCGCGGTTTATCGATGTCGCTCTGGCTTTGGCGAGAGGCGAAGCTTGTCGTTATGTGATCCCGGAAGAGGGTGATCTGGTCGATTATTGTCAGGCGACGCTGGCAGATGTAGGGATCAATGCGCAGCAGACAGAACGTGTCAGTTTTGTGCAGGGTGATGCGTGCAATCTTAAACCGCAGGCTGAATTGTATGATTTGGTTCTGGCGGCAAACCTGATTGACCGTCTGCGTGAACCTGCGCGGTTCCTGAAAGACATCACACCAATGATTCGTACAGGCGGATTGCTGATGTTGTCATCGCCGTATACCTGGCTTGAAGAATTCACCCCAAAAGAGAATTGGGTAGGGGGGTTCCGCGAGAACGGTGAAGCAGTGACCACCCATCAGGCATTGCGCCGCCTTCTGGCCAGTGATTTTGAGGAAATTCAGCAGCCACAAGATGTGCCATTTGTTATCCGGGAAACGGCAAGAAAATTCCAACATACCGTCGCGCAGTTGACGATATGGCGTAAACGATAAGACGTTTTTTGAGAACTCAGGCGGTCGCTTTGCGACCGCTTTTTCATGTCTTCGGAGATCGTATTGGTAAGAGCTGGTGTTCATTCCCTGCCAGACCGAATGTTAAAATGAAGTTGAATTAGTCACTGTTATTGATGTTTGAAATTATTAGAATGTTGTAACTAAAAAACATGGGTTAAACCATTTACCCTTCAAACAACAGCGGGCTCGCGTCACACAAGCTTTGAAAGCAGCCGCTCTGGTTCAGCGCAGCCGTCAGACTGTCGAAGGTAGGCGATCCGCTGGATCTACAAGATAGAATCGGGCCAATGGCTGTGTGAAAAAGAGTGGGTATTGTCGCGAACTCTCGCACTTTGGATGCGTGAATTCACAAATACTCATGCAGTTTGGGCAAAGAAAGCCGACTAAGTGCATCATCGAAACGTGAACAAACGCAGTTGAACAAGCATCAAAATTAGTGGGTTATCTCATCGTGGCAGGTAACCGCAATGAGAAGGTACTTGCGAATGAAAGATGGAAAAGTTTTATTAATTACATGTAGACGACTGGTCTAATAGCTGTTAGCTTACACACATGGCACGGCAACTAAACGACATAGCACAACAGCCGTTCCGGTATAAAGAACAGCACACAGAGTTGGCCTGAATAGCAGGTACGGGTAATTTTTTATTTAAGAGATGGTTAGACGACCGGTCTAATTCAATAATCCATATAAAATACAGGAAATTAATCATGTTCAAAAAATCATTGACTACTCTGGCTTTAAGCCTGGTTCTGTCTGTTTATGCTCAGTCTTCAATGGCTGCGCCGGTAAAAAACATCGTTCTGGTACATGGCGCTTTTGTTGATGGTTCAGGTTGGGATCCGGTGGCTCGCATTCTGAATAAAGCGGGCTACAAAGTGTCGATTGTTCAGGAGCCACAAACCTCGCTGGCTGACGATGTCGCGGCGACCCGACGCGTTCTCGCGTTACAAAGTGGTAAATCATTGCTGGTTGGCCACAGCTACGCCGGCATGATCATCAGTGACGCGGGAAATGACCCCTCTGTTGCGGGGCTGGTTTACATCGCAGCGTTCCAGCCGGATCAAGGTGACTCATTGCTGAGTCTGGCCAAAAAATATCCGCCAGCCGCTCAGTCAATTACTGAAACGCCAGATCACTTCCTTTATATCAAACCGGAAAATTTCCACGCGGACTTTGCCGCTGACTTGCCAGTCAAAGAGACAAATCTGTTGGCGCAATCTCAACTCATGCCTGCAGTAGCGGCATTCGCTGCCCCGGCAGGCGTTCCGGCATGGAAAACGAAGCCTAGCTGGGCCGTCGTGGCGACGCAGGATCGTGCTATTAATCCAGAACTGGAGCGCTTCATGGCCAAACGCGCGCACAGCACCGTTACTGAATTGAAAGGCAACCATGCCATTTACGCATCACAGCCGGAAAAAATTGCGGCGGTGATCGAAAAAGCGGCACAAAGCTTATCTCAGTAAACATCAGTTAAATGCTTTCCAGGCCAGTCATTCTTTCAATGACTGCCCAGTGTAAAAATCAATATACGAAGAAAAATACTTTTAAATCAAATGCGCCGCCAATGAGGCGTCGCCAACAGAAAAGAGAATAAAGAGATGAAAACTATTCAGGTGAAAGACGGTTCTAAGATTGCATATAAAGACTTTGGCAAGGGACAAACCATTATTTTCTCCCACGGATGGCCATTATCAAGTGATGCATGGGATGCGCAAATGTTGTTCTTCGGTCAGCAGGGGTTCCGTGTCATCGCTCACGATCGCCGCAGCCATGGCAACTCCAGTCAGACGTGGGACGGCAATGATATGGATACCTACGCTGAAGATTTATCATCACTCATCGAGCAGTTAGATCTCCACGACGTTGTTCTGGTTGGACATTCGACCGGTGGCGGTGAAGTCGCACGCTATATCGGTACGTATGGCTCGGCGCGCGTCAGCAAAGCTGTACTTATCGGCGCAGTCCCTCCGGTTATGCTGCAAAGTGAGAAAAATCCTGGCGGTCTGCCTATGGAAGTGTTTGATGGCATCCGTGCTGCGGTCGAAAAAGACCGCTCTCAGTTCTACAAGGATTTGACCACGCCTTTTTTCAACTATAACCGTTCGTCAGAGACGCCTTCTGAGGGTGTGAGAGAAAGCTTCTGGCTTCAGGGCATGCGGGGTGGGATCAAAGGTCAATATGACTGTATCAAACAGTTCTCTGAGGTTGATTTCACTGATGACCTTAAGAAAATCGATGTGCCAACCCTGATCATGCATGGTGATGACGACCAGATCGTTCCGCTGGCGGACTCCGCCATTCTGTCCGCGCAACTTGTCAAAGATGCGCAGCTCAAGGTCTATGCGGGATTTGGCCACGGGATGACAATCACCCAAGCCGGGACGATTAATGAAGACCTGCTGCGATTCATTGAAGAGTAATGCGATGTGGAGAAATCTACAAATAAGCTTTAGCAAAATGGAATGCTTTTAACTTGCCTGGAGACGACTGGTCTACATTTAGATTGTTAATCTAAAACACAGGTGATTTATTATGAAACTCTTATTGGTTAAGCAGGTTAGTACATAACTGTTGACGAAAATTATCGGCAACGCTCTAAAAGGCAGGAGGGTGCCAGCGGTATCTGCTGGACGTTTTAAGAAAGTATTAAGAAACAGACGTGTTATTAAATAAATGCCGGGCATCATCGCCCGGCATATTTTACACTGAAAATAACATTATTTTTCAGTCGGGCCGCAACCACCAATCATTTTAGAAATTGAAATAGCAGGGTGAAGTAAGTACATGTAATCACAGTTTTTTTCTTTGTTATAGACGCTACCTGTACAACCAGAAAGCGTAGAGACCACAGCAGCCAGGACAAACAACTTGACTAAAGACTTCATGTAAATTCCTTTTCAAAAAAGTTGATTAATATTAATCGCACCCGCAACCAGGCAGGCGGCAGCAATATACCTTTAATTACCAATAAGAGACAAATTAAAAATTAGATTTATTTCATTCACCATGCCAATATCAAACACCCAGGCATTTATATCATTCATTAAAATGATAGCTCACAATGGGGATATTATTTTAATTGCATAAGGTCTGGTGTAAAAATATAAAAACCCGTTCTACTCATAAATAAGGAGGCTATTAAACCTGAGTTCATTTGTTTGCGTGATGAGATGCGTATGCCATATCCATAATGTCGTGAGTGACTAATTCCAGCACGGAGGGCTGTTTTCGCAGATCATTTAATGACAAACTGCCACTTTTACGCAATGGGATAACAGCTGTCTGATGAATGCGCGTTTTTGTACTTTTTGTTTTGCGTTGTTCTTCGCTAATTTGTTCTCAGCAAATGTAGCCGAAGCGTCCCCGGCAGGTATAAACCAGTCGCAATGTGTGGCCCTAAAAAATTCCCGCATCGATGCTGCCAAAATAGGTTTACCAACCCGCGGCGCGTTGGTGACCAATGTTGCGATGGCCGGTCATCCCGGTAATCAGCACTGCAAACTCGAAGGACTGATTAAACCCATTGATGTGACAGCACCTGATATTAATTTTCAGCTTTATCTGCCCCTCATATGGAATGGTAAAGCCTTGCAGCTCGGCGGCAGCGGATTCGACGGTGCCGTTAAGGATGCCGATACAGCCCGGCTGGCGCCAGCCGCTACACCCGGCGCGCTGAAACAAGGTTACGCGACTTTTGGCAGCGATTCCGGGCATCAGGGCGGCGTATCCGATGCGTCTTTTGCTCTCAACCAGGAATCCTGGGATAATTTTGCCGGTGCTCAGATTAAGAAAACCCACGATGTTGCGGTCGCACTCATCACACAGGCTTACGGTAAAAAACCCTCGCGCCTGTATTTTCAGGGCAATTCTCAGGGCGGACACGAAGCACTTGCTGCAATTCAGCGCTTCCCGCTCGACTACGACGGCGCGATCGCTATTCATCCGGTATACAACGTCGTCGAACTGCACATGGCAGGTATCCGTATCGGGCAAGCTATTTACAACACGCCGGGTGCGTGGATTTCACCGGCAAAAGCCGCGCTGATTGCCAACGCCGTGACCGGTGCCTGCGATAAACTGGACGGTCTGGCCGACGGCGTTGTCGCCAATCCGGATGCCTGTAGTGCGACATTTAAAATAGCGCATCTGCGTTGTCCGCAGGGCAAAGATACCGGGTCAAATTGTCTTTCTGACACGCAAATAGCGATGGTCGGCATGCTGAATAAGCCCGTACAACTTGGCATAAACCTGCCTACCGGCGATCACTTTGCGCCCTGGCCGATATTACGCGGTGCTGACGCTTCCGCGCTGGTCAGCGTATTTGGCTCCGGCGCAGACAAGCCGAAACCCGAAGCTACAAATATCATTATTTCCTTTCCTTATATGATGGGCGATCAGGCCGTCCGTTATGAAGTCATGCGTAATGCGGATTACGACTCTCTGAAATTCGACCCGGCCGCACATCAGCAGCGGCTCAAAGAGCTGGCTGCGCAGGTCGATAACGACGATGCGAACCTCCGCGCCTTTGTGCAACATGGTGGTAAGTTGCTGCTGATGCACGGTACCGCAGACATGGCAGTACCACCGGGGAATACCGTGGCGTATTACGAAAAACTGAAAGCGGAATTCGGCGAGAAAGAGCTCCGTCAGTTTGCACGCTTCTACCTGGCACCCGGCTTTACCCACAGCAGCGGAACTTTTCGTGCGAGCTGGGATTCACTCGGCACACTGGATAAGTGGGTCGATCATGGGATCCCACCCGGTCAGCAAGTTATGATTGATGTCAACAAACCGACGGCAGGACGTGAAATGCCCTTATGTGATTACCCGTTGTATCCGAAATATAACGGGCAGGGTGATAGCAGATCAGCGTCGAGTTTTGTGTGTACTGATCAGTAAGTGGCCTGAAACGTCAGGCTGCGGTCATTTTCGGCGAGTACAATTTTCACAGAGATTGCAAGTCATTTACCTATATAAAATCACAGGTGAATGAACGTTCTCAAAAAATCTTGAACATCCGTCCAAGTCTTGGCATTATCCTCATCTGCCTACTCTGCTTCGGATTTTTCAGTGGTCTACCTGTGTAAAGAAGCCCGCCGCAATACTATTCTGGAAGCTGCTGCGCGAATTGCCCGCCGTGAAGGACTGGCCGCGACCACCGTTCGTCGTGTCGCGCAAGAAGCCGGTGCGGCAACCGGTCAGGTTCATCACCATTTTTCCAGCGCCGCTCAGCTGCGGGCTCAGGCCTATACGCAGGTGATGAAAATCCTCAAAACCCAGCTGGAAGAAAAGTCTCTGGCTCTGACAGCTCGCGAACGGCTGAACCTGTTGCTGGTTGATCCGCAAGACGAAGAATCTCTGATGGCGATCCCACTGTGGCATGAAGCCATGTTGCTGACCGAGCAGGAGCCGCTGATGAAAGCTGCATTTGCGCTTTCAGTGTCTGACTGGCATCAGCTGGTGTCTGATGCCATCAGCTTTGGCAGACAGAAAGGGGAGTTTGTGCAGGGTGAATCGCCGGAGCATATTTCCTGGCGCCTGATTGGCCTGAGCAGCAGCATGGATGCCATGTCGCGACTTGAAACTCTTGGACTGAGCCCGACCTGCGCGCAATACAACCTCGGCCGCGCCATTGAAAATGAGCTGTATGCTCATAACTCTTGCAGTAAGGAAACGACAGATGTTTAAAACATATTTGCTTCTCGGACTGGCTATTGTGGCGGAAGTCATCGCCACCAGCAGTCTGAAAAGCTCGGAAGGATTCACCCGTTTATGGCCAAGCGTCGTTACATTGCTGGGCTATACGATTGCCATCTTCTTATTATCTCTGACTCTGAAAACCCTGCCCACCGGTATTGCTTATGCCATCTGGTCCGGCGTCGGTATTGTTCTGGTCTCTGCGATTGGTTGGTTTGGTTACGGACAAAAGCTGGATACGCCGGCGATTATTGGCCTGGGGCTAATCATCGCGGGCGTCATCGTAGTGAACGTGTTTTCAAAATCTGTTGCGCACTAAGCCGCGCAACTTTATAGCAGCACAGGGAGTTCATTTTGCAGAGCGAACAAAAACCTGATTTTCACGATGACCTGATCAAAGAGTTACTCTACTGGATCGAAGTCAACTTAAGTGACCGTCTGACCATGGAAAAAGCCTCGAAAAAAACAGGCTATTCTCCGTGGTATCTTCAGCGTTTGTTTAAAAGTAAAACGGGTTACGCACTGGGCAAATACATCCGTGACCGCCGTCTGACCATGGCGGCGATCGCGTTACGTCTTACCAATATGCCGATCCTCGATATTTCGTTGTATTACTCTTATGACTCGCAGCAAACATTCACCCGTTCATTTAAAAAGAACTTTGCAGAAACACCGGGGATGTACCGCCGTAATGCGTCATGGACAATGAACGGGATCACCGCACCGCTGACCGTCGATGAGTTTCCTCAACCGAAATATGAGATTGTCGATTTGCCAGAAATGGCGTTCGAAGGGGAAACCGTCGTCCATTCGTATCCGATAGAGGCTTTGTTCAACAGTAAAAACCACGTTCATCGTGCCGAATTATTGCGCTATCTGGAAACGCCGGAATCCCTGCTGGCACCAGTTTGGGGACTTTCAGATTGCCGCCCTGATACTCACGACGAAGTCGCCAATGCCCTGCAGATGGAATACACCGTAGCGCATCAGGTAAAACTCAGTGACAGCCACACAATCCTGGTTCCGGCCAGCCGTTATCTGAAGATCAATTATCCTTACGATCTCAGCCGGTTGAATGATTTTATCCTGTATCTGTATTCGGTATTTTTACCGACACTGGGTCTGGAGTTCATCATGCAGCCCGACCTTGAAAAGTATTCACGAGAATCCGCACTGAACGGCGTGACCTGCGAATACTACATTCCGCTGGCACAACTCTGAGCGGGTTTGTAGTGGTCAGGAAAGCGTTAGGCTTAAAAAAAAGCCTCCCGAAATGAGAGGCTGGGCAGGCGGGAAGGGGATCAGTTAAAGACCATACCGCCGTCAATCAGCAGTGACTGACCGGTCATATAATCTGAATCCGGGCCTGCAAGATAAGAAACACAGGCAGCCACATCTTCAGGTTCTGAAAGACGTTTGAGCGTGATGTTTTTTGCAAACTCCTGCGTACCATAACCCGCCGGTTTTCCTGCAGCAGCAGAAACCTGACGGTCAATTTCTTCCCACATCGGTGTTTTGACGATCCCCGGACAGTACGCATTCACGGTAATCCCCAGATATGCCAGATCGCGCGCAGCAGTTTGCGTCAGGCCACGTACCGCAAATTTACTCGAGCTGTAAATCGCCAGTTCAGGATTGCCTACATGTCCGGCCTGCGAGCAAGCATTGACGATTTTACCGCCATGCCCGGCAGCTTTGAACGCTTTTACCGCCGCCTGAATACCCCAAATCACACCTTTCACATTGATATTATAAACTTTGTCTACAATTTCAGGCGTGATGTCTTCGATGAGGGTTGTCGGCGCAATACCGGCGTTATTGACGATAACGTCGAATCCGCCAAGTTGTTTAGTCGCAGCCTCAACCGCAGCAAAAACTTGTTCGCGGTCTGACACATCGGCAAGCAGGGCAACCGCTTTGCCACCAGCATGGTTAATTTCCTCGGCGACTTTATTCGCCGTGTCTGCGTTATAATCCACGACAGCGACGGCAAAACCATCCTTCGCCAGACGCAGCGCAATTGCCCGGCCAATCCCCTGACCACCACCTGTCACTAAAGCCACTTTTCCATTTTTAGACATACCACTATCCTCTATGTATTCGGTATCTTTTCAGGTGCTGCGCGCAAGGCACGGTTTGACCGACCCGATCGCCTTACGTGAGCTACTTACTGGTTTACGCCTGAGTGCCGGGATGTGCAATTGTTAGCCACGGTCATTAACTTATAGAATTCAAATAGGTAGCAAAGTACATTTACGCAAATAAACTAGAAGCGCACTGAAATGGGGAATACCCGGGATAGAGAAATGAGCCATACCGATGTTATTGCTTTTCGCGAGCGTCTGACCACGCTTGTACGCACGTTACAAATTGCCCCACAGGTTGCGGAGAATCAGGTGCTCGACCGGATGGCGTTAAGCTTTAGGAAATTGCTTAACTTTTTTGCAGAAGATGATGCACGCACCCAACAGGCCTTTTTGTTACCTCCTCAGGCACAGGAAACGCAAAGATTATTGTGTGATCTGATGGCTGAAAATCTTACAGTCAGTCAGGAGGATAAGCTGTTTCGTGACGATATTTCCGCCGTGCTGTTGGCACAATGTTTTACCGGCATTCTGGTGCAACTGGCACAAACTCCAGGGGATCCGCAAACGCGTCATCAGAATAGTCTGGCGTGTGCGAAGTTGTTCTGCGAGGGTGTCTGGCCGGGGAAGTTATAGTCCAAAACTTCATAAAGAAAGCATAAATCGTTGGTTCTGTTTGCAGGAAGAAAAAGGTTAACTGAGGTCATTCCAGCAGAAGATACTTTCTGCTACGAGTCTGTAAAGCTTGTTGCATAAAAGCTTTAAACAGAAAGCCGTGAATAACCGGAGGCCTGTATGTCAACGACCGCTCAAACTGCTGAACACCGCTCCTTATGGCAGCGCATTACTCAACGTAAGCCGCACCACCAGACTGAAGAAATGGCGCAGGACACGTCGCGTCTGCTGGAAAGTTTTCTGGCAACCGGTTGTCTGTACGGTATTGATGTGGGGAACAGTGATCCGGCCTGGTTTCGCCGCCCCTGACCGCTATATACGTTTAATGCGCTTCAGCTACTGGAACGAGCTGTGCGATTAACCTTAGTTTCTCCTGATAGTGCTTGTTGTACCCTTAATAACCGGTGTTGCCCTTGTGCCTGGCACAATGTCAGCCTCCGTTATGAAGGTTGTTGTGGAAAGTCTCTCTGACCTCGTCGTAGAAATTTTAGTTCTCTCTCAATTGTTGAGCCCATAACTTTCGCCGGTTATGGGTTTTTTTATGCAAAAAAAAACCCGCAGTCAGGCGGGGTAAATGGTAAAGCCGCTAAGGGGGATGCGGCGCGTTCTATGAAGTTACAACCAAGGAAGGGTAAATCGAATTCCAGTGATGATGCCGGAACTCAGAAATTAAATTATCACACTACATAGCTCGGCTATAAATATAAATTTTGTATGTATTTTAATGAATTATTCAGGGAATATATTAAAACGCCACCGGGAAATAATTAGCAATAAATAATAAAACCAAAAGAGATAATTTATCTACTGAGCAATGGAACTCTGTAGGTAGTATTAACACGAGCTTAGACTCATTGATAATGTATATATAATAAATTCTAGTATTCAATTAAATGATAAAGGAATGACATCATGAAATTAAAAGCATTGGCGATTATTATCCCGGCATTACTGGTTGCAGGCGCAGCTCATTCAGCAGAAATCTATAACAAAGATGGCAACAAATTAGATCTGTACGGTAAGGTTGATGGTTTGCATTATTTTTCTGACGATGCTGGCGCAGACGGCGACCAGACTTATGTCCGTGTCGGTTTTAAAGGTGAAACAGAAATCAGTGATCTGCTGACTGGTTACGGTCAGTGGGAATACAACATTCAGGCCGATAATTCTGAAGGCAATAGCGGTACATCAGGTAATGCGACCCGTCTGGGATTCGCGGGCCTGAAATTTGGTGAGTATGGTTCTTTTGACTACGGTCGTAACTACGGTGTTGTATACGACGTTGAAGCCTGGACCGATATGCTGCCTGAGTTTGGTGGCGATACTTACACCACTGCGGATAACTTCATGGTGGGTCGTACCAACGGCGTGGCAACCTACCGTAACACCGATTTCTTCGGCGAAGTGAAAGGCTGGGACTTTGCACTGCAATATCAGGGCGCAAACGACGGTGATATCACAGGAGAAGGCACCAATAACCGTGGTGGTCGTTCCATGCGTCAGCAAAATGGCGATGGCTTCGGTATTTCTACTTCCTATGATTTCGGCATGGGTGTGAGTGCAGCGGCAGCTTATGCCTCTTCAGACCGTACTAACGATCAGGTAAATCTTACAACAGCAGACGGCGATAAAGCGGACGTATGGACTGCAGGGCTGAAATACGATGCTAATGGTCTCTATCTGGCTACTATGTATTCCGAAACCCGTAACATGACGGGTTACGGTGATCGTGATGATACGATTGCAAACAAAACTCAGAACTTTGAAGTGACGGCACAATACCAGTTCGATTTCGGTCTGCGTCCTTCTATTGCTTACCTGCAATCCAAAGGCAAGGATCTGAACTCAGATATTCATCTGAACTCAGACTGGAATGATAAAGACTTGGTCAAATATGTTGAAATCGGCACGTCTTATTATTTCAACAAAAACATGTCTACCTATGTTGATTATAAAATCAACCTGCTGGATAACGATGATGACTTCTACAAAGCAGCCGGTATTTCTACCGATGATATCGTAGCAGTCGGTCTGGTTTACCAGTTCTGATGCTCGTGATTAAGATGCTTGTGATTTAAATCGCAAATATCAATATTGAAAGCCCATCTTCGTGGACTGACCCCATAAAGTTGGACAGTTCATGTTAAGCGGCTTTCAGGGCCTGGGTTCGGTATTCTACCGGACTCAGGCCTTTTAATTTCAGGCTTATTCTTTCGTTGTTGTAGTAATGGATATACCCCTCTATCGCCTCCCTCAGTTCCCTGAGACTCCCGAACTGGCTCAGGTAAAAACACTCCGATTTCAGCGTACCGAAGAAGTTCTCCATTACAGCATTATCCAGGCAGTTTCCTTTACGCGACATACTTTGCGTTATGCCCTCTGCCTTTAATTTTGCCTGATAGGCTGCCATTCGATACTGCCAACCCTGATCCGAGTGCAACAACGGGGCATCTTCTGGACTGAGCTTTGCGAACGCATCACGCAGCATGGTATTCACCATTTCCATCACCGGTCTTTCCGACAGGCTGTATGAGATGATTTCCCGGTTAAAAAGATCGAGAACCGGTGACAGGTACAACTTTTTACCCTGTATCGAGAACTCTGTAACATCCGTAACCCACTTTTCGTTGGCTTTTGATGCACTGAAGTCCCGACTCAGGAGGTTGGAGGCTGCCTTGCCCGCTTCCCCTTTCCAGGCGCGATATTTCTTCACCCTGATAAGCGACCGGAGCGACACCTCTGCCATCAGCCGCTGTACTGTTTTATGGTTCACCAGCAGCCCCTGCTTTCTCAGTGAGAGCGTGATCCTGCGGTAACCATAACGCCCTTTATGATGGTGGTATATCTCTCTGATTTTGTCTTTCAGTCCGGCATGCCTGTCCACTCGCTTCAGCGCGTTCATATTGTGATACCACGTACTGCGGGACATCCCCGCTGCACGCAGAAGGTCACTAAGCGCATAATTACGCCTTAGCTCACTGATTATTGCGGCTTTTTGCCGTTTTTCTCGCTTTGAACTAAGGCCTTTAGCTTTTTTAGGTAGGCATTCTCTGCACGCAGGTAACGGAGCTCAGCCCGCAGCTCTTCGGGAGATAACTTTTCCAGCGCCTCATCGGTAAGTGGGGATGCTTTTTTGGGTTTTGTCATGCCTTTGCTCCGGCCGGGTTTTATGCTCAGAAGTCCATTCTCACCAGCGTCTTTGTAGACATTAACCCAGTGCCGGACGACGGTCTCGTTTGAGATATTAAACCGTGCGGCAGCTTCGCGCATTGAAAGTTCTTCACCGAGAACAGTCCGGACAACAGCAATCCGGAATGCCGGAGAATGGCGGTCATTTTTCCAGGTAATGCCATCAATACCGTGTAATTGCCAGGCTCTGACCCAGCGACGAACGGATGTTCTTTCGACACCAAAACGTTCTGCGGTCCGTTGTGTCCCGTCATTGCCGTAGAGGTAATGGCTGACCACAGCCACTCTGGTTTCGAGGGTATATTTTGGCTTCGCCATAAAAAACTGCACCTTACTCAGTTGGGTGTCCAACTTTTGGGGTGCAGTCCATCGGATGGGCTTTTTTTTCGCATTACTGATTTTCATGAACAGTTTGTTAATATTATATTGATAAGTCTAATCATAATAACACTCTTCTGTTCCCCCTTTAACCGCACAATCCTTTTCACTCGAGCCAGTGAGCTTGTGATAGACAAAGCCCAGAAATAACCAGAAGCCCGATGGAGTTCTTCTTCAGGAGCCTGAAGAATGAATGTGTGCGAGTGACTGGTTACGTAAGCTTCAGCGATGCTGCCCATGAAATAACAGAGTAGCAACCTGGGCTCCCGTCAGAATGCGGTCTCCAGTGTCTCCAGCACGTTGTAATTCTCATCGACCAGCAGCAGCGCTTTCCATTTGTCGAAGGTCAGACAGGGGTGAGAGGTGCTGAATACCAGAATATCCTCCACCTGCACGTCGGCCTCAGGAGCCAGTTCCAGCATCGCGTGCTGGTCCATAATCCCCGTGGTTTTGATGCTTTTTGCCGTCAACGGAAGTGCTTTACCCTGACGGTAATGCGCCACCGGCTGCGGCAGACCTGCGTCGAAGGCGCTGTCGCGCTTGCCGAAGTTCACAATCGCACGGCCACTTTCCGGCACCGATTGCACCATTGCAACCAGTTCCAGCGCTGAAACCAAATCACCCCCCAAATCACAGGCCACAGGGTCGCGGGCCATCAGGTCGTCTTGTGCCTGCTGATAAATGCCTGCATCGTGGGTGATGTAGCAGCCGGGGCGAATCACCACGCGGCAGTTTGCCGGTTTTTGTGCTTCAAGCCAGACGTTACACACTACGTCATACCAGACTGATCCTGCGCCCGTGAGGATAAATTCCCCTTCGACATAGCGTTCAAGCTGGCAGGCAAGGCCTGCGGCATCGCGTAACAACGCTTCCACTTTGGGCTGCGGATTGTCACCGTGCAGTACCCCCTCGTAAAGTTCGAGGCCGCGTAAATGTAAGCCCGGCAAGCCAGAAATCTCTTCTGCCAGCAGCAGGGCTTGCGCGGTGGTACGGCAGCCGCAGCGCCCGCCGGGTACGCCCAGCTCGATCAAAATATCCAGCTGCTGGTTCTGCGCGCTGAAAAATGCCGAAAGGGTTTTGGCATTGGCAAGGCTATCAACGCAGCAGAGGTAATCGACGTCCTGATATTCATTTTTGAGCGCTGAAATCAGCTGCATATTCGCTTTGCCCACCAGCTGGTTAACCATCAAAACCCGCTTCATGCCGCTTACCATCGCGATACTGGCTTGCCAGGCGCTGCCCACGCCAACGGCCCAGGCGCCAGCACGCTGCTGTTGCTGAAAAATCCACGGCGTCATAGTGGTTTTGCCATGAGGTGCCAGCGATACGCCACGGGTATCGGCATAGCGTTGCATCCACTGAATGTTATTTTCCAGAGCGGATTTTTTGATCACAGCGGCGGGCAGGCAGACGTCTTCATTCAGCATGTTGGCTGGGGAAACCAGGAGCGCTGACTTGTGCGGAACGAGGTTACCTTCTTGGTATTTCATAACATAGTTCCTTTCATTTTTTTAATCTTTCATTATAAATATCAATATTAACATAATGAAAATTAGGTGTTTTTATTTTAATTAAGCAATTTTATGAATAAAAGTATCAGGTAATCGTGTGCGTTTTGTGTAGTCTTCCACTGTTTTCCATCCTTGTAAATGGTTAAATTTAACTCAGAACACTATGAAGGGCAGGAACGTATGAAGTTTGATTATCTGTTCAGAAACGTTACGGTCATTGATGGCAGCGGAGGGGAACAATACCGCGCCGATGTTGCAGTGCAGGGCGACCGTATCGCTGAAATTGCACCGGCAATCCGTGGTCAGGCTGTGCATGAAATCGACGGTACCGGCCGCGTGCTGGCGCCGGGATTTATTGACGTGCATACACACGACGACATCAATGTGATCCGGCTGCCGGAGTATCTGCCTAAGATCAGTCAGGGCATTACTACGGTGATTGTTGGCAACTGCGGTATCAGCGCGGCCACGGCAACCATCAAAGGCCACGTGCCAGACCCGATGAATTTACTCGGTGAGGCAAAGCATTTTATCTACCCGACGGTGAGTGCTTACGCTCAGGCCGTTGAGCAGGCGAGACCGGCGATTAACGTCGGTACGCTTATCGGCCACACGGCATTGCGTAATAACCATATGGATGACCTGTTACGCACCGCGACGGCAGAAGAAATCAGCGGGATGCGCGCAGAGCTTAGACTGGCGTTGCAGCAGGGCGCGTTGGGGCTGAGCACCGGCCTGGCTTATGCTTCGGCATTTCACTCTTCGACGGAAGAAGTGATGGCGCTGGCAGAGGAACTCGCGGCACAGAAGGGCATCTATACCACCCATTTGCGTTCCGAGTTTGAGCCGATTCTGGAGGCACTCGATGAGGCGTTTCGCATTGGTCGTCACGGCAACGTGCCGGTGGTGGTGTCCCACCACAAATGTGCCGGAGCGAAGAACTGGGGGCGTACGGTGGAAACACTGAAGCTGTTCGATAAAGTTCGCGAAACGCAGGATGTTTCCTGCGATTGCTACCCGTATTCGGCCAGCTCTTCTACGCTGGACCTCAAACAAATCACCGACGAGTTTGAAATAGTCATCACCTGGTCTGAGCCGCATCCGGAAGTGGCCGGACAGTCGTTACAGCAGATTGCGCAAAGCTGGTCGATGTCACTTCACGATGCTGGAAAATTACTGATGCCCGCCGGCGCCATTTACTACAACATGGACGAGCGCGATGTCCGGCGCGTACTGAGTTATCCGGTCACGATGGTGGGTTCCGACGGACTGCCAAACGACCCGATGCCGCATCCGCGTCTGTGGGGCGCATTTCCCCGGGTGCTTGGCCATTACAGCCGTGACGAGAAACTTTTCCCGCTGACGGTGGCGGTTCATAAGATGACGGGCATGTCCGCGGCACGATTCCAGCTTGCTGAACGCGGGCTGGTCAGACAGGGCTATTTCGCCGATCTGGTGATGTTCGACCCGCAAACCGTGCGCGATGTGGCCAGTTTTAGCGATCCCCAGCAGCCTGCGGCGGGTATCGAAGCGGTGCTGGTCAACGGCGTAATGAGTTATGGCCGGGATAAAAAGGTTATCGGTCGCGCCGGGCGTTTTTTACGCCGGTAGAATTTTGCGGGGAGAGCCAGACGCTGTCCCCTGAGCACGCATTTATACAGTATGCATAAGGAGCAATAATGAGTATTAAACGTTACGGAGTGGGCGGGAGTACAGGAACGGGCGGGCAGCCACTGCCGTTTGCCAAGGCCGTAGAGGCGGGCGGCTGGCTTTATGTTTCCGGGCAAACACCGATGAAAGATGGCGAAGTGGTGGAAGGGGGCATTATCGAGCAGTCGCGGCTGGCTATCCAAAACTGCGTGGACATCATGGAGAGCGCAGGCTACACCCTGGCGGATGTGGTGCATGTGAAGGTGTTCCTGACCGACGCGCGTTATTTCCAGTCCTTTAACAAAGTGTTCAGCGAGTTTTTTTCCGCCCATCCTCCGGCCCGCGTCTGCTGCGTTGCGGATCTGGTGGTGGATTGCAAAGTAGAAGTGGACCTGACCTGTTATAACGCTGAACGCGTGAAGTAATTATTCCGTGATCAGGCCGGATGCCCTCTGCGTGCATCCGGCTTATCAAAATATATTTATAAATAACTCAGGTGCGCTACGAACGTGCCAACGGGCTTTCTTTGTCTTTTTTCAGGGAGCCATTGCAACTTAATTAATCTGGAAGTGAGCCATGAATAATTATTCTTTTCTTATTTGGTTTGCAATATATGCGTGCGCCATGATTACACTGGGCTGGTATGTGTCACGTAATCAGAAAAATGGCGATGACTTTTTATTAGGCGGACGTTCATTACCCTTAATTTTAACGCTGGGATCCACCGTAGGCACGATGGTCGGTACGGGGTCGAGCGTCGGCGCGGTAGGCTTCGGTTACACCAACGGCTGGGCGGGCATGCTGTATGGTCTGGGCGGTGCGGTAGGTATTCTGCTGCTGGCCTGGTTGTTTGCGCCGGTGCGAAAAATGCGTTTTATGACCATGAGCGAAGAGATCTCTTATTACACTGGCGGCAATAAAATCATTAAAAATGTCGTGGCAATATTAATCTTCATTGCATCTATTGGTTGGCTGGGGGCGCATATTCTTGGTGGTGGTTTATATCTGTCATGGGCAAGCGGAATTGATATTAATACGGCGAAAATTATTATTGCAGCAGCTTTTGTGGTTTACGTCGGTATTGGTGGATATTCCGCAGTGGTATGGATTGATACCGTGCAGTCGTTAATTCTGTTTATCGGTTTTATCCTGATGGCAGCGCTAGCGGTACATCACGTTGGCGGGTGGAGCCATATCCAGCAGGCCGTCGTTCCGGCAAAGCAAAGCCTGTTTGGAGTGGATAAACTCGGCATCCTGCCTGCTTTTTCTCTGGCAATGGTAATTGGCGTCGGAGTACTGGCCACGCCTTCCTACCGCCAGCGTATTTATTCCGCCAAAAACGTAGGCACGGTGCGTAAATCCTTTGTGATCACCGGTTTGCTCTATCTGGGCTTCTCCTTCCTGCCCGCGATCATTGGTATGGCCGCTTACACGATGAATCCGGCACTGGCAAACAGCGGCTTTGCCTTCCTGTTCGCCACTCAAGTTTTGCCACCGGTGCTGGGAATGGCGGTGCTGATTGCGGGTATGTCAGCCAATATGTCTTCGGGCAGTTCTGACGCGATTGCCGCCGTCTCTATCATGCTGCGTGACCTTTACACTCTGATCACCGGTCATATGCCCGCACCAGAAAAGGCGATCCGCATGTCGCGTATTTCCCTTGTGCTGGTGATCGGGCTGGCGCTGATCTTCGCGCTGACCTCCAACGACATCATCAGCTACATCACCAAAATGATTTCGATGATCATGTCCGGCCTGTTTATCTGCTCAATACTGGGGCGATTCTGGATACGTTTTAACTGGCAGGGCGCGATGGCTGCGCTGATTGGCGGCGCCGGGACCTCACTGGCGATGCTGGTAAACGACAGCTGGATGAGTTTCTGGGGTAACCCGGTGGTGCCGTCTGTGTTGATGAGTCTGGGCTGCGCGCTGGTCGTGACGCTGGTAACGCCGGCCAGCAAAATGAGCCGCGAAGAGGCACTGGATATGATCACCCGCGAACGCGAAAGCCAGCCTGAGCCGTTACCGGTGCCGTTGGGCAAACGCGCCACCGGGAGCGCACGATGAGCGGGGATTATATTGCCGTTGACTGGGGATCATCGCATCTGCGCGCCTGGTTATACCTGAACGGGCAGTGCGCGGATAGCCTGCAACTGCCTTACGGCATCAGCCGGCTGGTGGATCAAACCGCCTGTGACGTGTTCGCGCAATATATCCAGCCGTGGCGCGGTAAAGAAACTCTTCCCGTGATAATGGCCGGTATGGTCGGCAGCGATGCAGGCTGGCAAACGGTGCCTTATCTGGCTTGCCCTGTGTCGTTACAAACACTGAGCGCGCAACTTTTTGAGGTCGTGCCGCAGGTCTGGATTGTGCCGGGTCTTAACACGCTACACAACGTCATGCGCGGTGAAGAAACGCAGTTGCTCGGCGCGATGCAGTTGGCCCCTGACACCTGTTACGTTATGCCCGGTACGCACAGCAAATGGGTGCAGGTGGCAGAGGGGGCAGTCAGCGGGTTCACCACAGCGATGACGGGCGAACTGTATCACCTGCTGATGCAGCATTCCCTGATTGGCAGAGGCTTGCCGGCACAGCAAGATGATAACCGGGCGTTTCAGGCTGGCCTGCAACGCGGGCTGGAATCGCCTGCATTAGTGAACAGGCTGTTTGAAGCGCGTGCGCGGCGGGTGCTTGGCGAACTGGCTCCGGGATCGGTCGGCGACTGGTTGTCCGGGTTGCTGATAGGTGCGGAAGTGGTGGCAATGCGCAGTGAATTATCCGTCAGTCAGGTCACTCTGGTCGGTGGTGAGTCGCTTTGTCGTCGTTACTGGCTGGCCTGTGAACAGGCGGGCATAACGGTGAATGAAATTGCGGGTGACACCGCTTTCCAGCAGGGAATAAGGAGCATTCTTGATGCACGACGCTAAACTTTTGGTCGCGATTTTACGCGGCATTTATCCTCATGAGACCAGTGATCATGTCGGCGCACTGATTGAAGAGGGCTTCCGTTACATTGAGATCCCGCTGAACTCGCCGGACTGGCAGAAAAGTATCGCTGAAATGGTCACGCGTTACGGCGACTCGGCGTGCATCGGAGCGGGAACGGTGCTAAAGGTTGAACAGGTCGATTTTCTGGCGAATATCGGGGCAAAGCTGGTGGTGACGCCGAATACGCAGCCCAAGGTGATCCGTCGGGCTGTCGATGCCGGAATGTGGGTTTGTGCCGGTTGCGCCACCGCTACCGAAGCGTTTACCGCGCTGGAAGCCGGGGCACAATGGCTGAAGATTTTCCCCTCGGCGGCATTCGGTCCGGCGTACATTTCCTCCCTTAAGGCGGTGTTACCGCCGGAAGTCCCGGTACTGGCGGTGGGAGGCGTCACGCCGGATAATCTGGCGGAATATTTACGTGCCGGTTGTGCCGGGGCAGGGCTCGGCGGCGATCTGTATCGTGCCGGTCAGGATGTCGAAACCACCCGCCTTCAGGCACGGCGGTTTATGGCAGCATGGCGGAGTTAAAACCCCGCGAAGCGCACGTCATCTCTTCCTAATCCCCTAACGGCTGGCGGTCCACGCCGCCCCGGTGCCCGTCCAGCGCAAGCTTAATGCGTCTCAGACGGTCTTTTGCCTGTGTTTTGTTGGCCATCGCCAGTTCGGTGGCCAACACATCGATCATCGCCAGCATGGCATAGCGTGAGGTACTTGGCTTAAAAATGTAGTCATTTTCCCGCACGATCAGCGGCAGCACGATGTCGGCATTGGCCGCCAGGGGTGAATCCTGCGTGGTGATGGCGATGACTTTGGCCCCGTACTGCCGGGCTATCGCCACACTCTCAATGATTTCCGGCGTGTAACCTCCCAGCGAGAGCGCAAGTACCACGTCGTTTGGCGCAACGGCTGAGCACATCATGCGCACCAGCAGGCCATCGCTCTGGCTCACCACCGGCAGGCCAAGGCGGAACAGGCGGTACTGGACTTCCTGAGCGCAAATCGTAGAGCCACCGCCCATCCCAATCGCCAGAATTTGCCGGGCATTACTGAGCCATCCGACAACTTTTTTGAGTGAATCCGGGTTAAGCGCGCGCCGGTTGATGTCCAGCACATTAATGATTGTTTCGTAGATCCCCTGAACGCCGTCCAGATCCGGCACGTCCAGAATAAAACGCTGGCCTACCGCCAGTGACTGCGCGAGTTTTACTTTCAGTTCACGCACGTCTTTGCAGCCGATAGCGCGGGCAAAGCGGGTGACCGACGCCTGGCTTGTCCCGGTAAGATGCGCCATTTCTGCAATCGGCAGCGTGGAGGCGAACTGCACGTCATCCAGAATAAATTGCGCGATACGCTTTTCCGTCGCGGTAAGTTCCACAAAGCGGTCGGTGATGCAGGAAATAATGTCGATGGAGAAGGCCATTGCGCGTCTCTGAATGGGTAAGTGAATAGCCGATACTTTGTACCATAAATACGCATACAGGAGTATGGCGGCTGCCAGAAAGGGGTGTGATGAACGTCGTGTTATATTTTGGTTAAGTATCGCGTGCTGTATTCGTCTAAAAACTCCACAAATGCTTGCCTGATCCTACTGAATTTTCTTACAAGCGCTTGAATTTAAAGAGGTGAAAAGGGGATTTTGACGGGGCTGTTTATTAAGCGATTTGTGCCCTACATGATTGAAATGTATTGATAAATCGCGTGTACAACGGCGTGTCTTTTTGTTATATTATTGACCAGATCACGGACAGGGTAATTCCTCTGTGATAGGGTGCTTAACCTAAGACTTGGTTTCTCAGGACAATGACATGTTAGATTATCGCTTTCCGACAGCTATGCAGATGGTGTTTTGTATCGCTCAGTCCCAAAAGGCTGAACAGCGGTGCACCAGTGCGATTTTAGCAACGGGTCTGGAAGCCAACTCCAGTTTTATCCGCAAACTGATGGTGCCGCTGACGCAGCACGGCATTATTGTTTCCACACTCGGTCGCACCGGCTCGATCACACTGGGTCGTCCCGCGGAAGAAATCACACTTCGTGATATTTATTGCGCGGTGATAGAAGACAAGCGCCTGTGGGCCGCACGTCCTGACGTTCCTGCCCGTTGTGTTGTCAGCGCCAATGCTTGTACGTATTTCAAAAATATCGTTAACGAAGCAGAAGAAGCCTCCTTCCAGGTTCTGGCTCGCCACACGGTCGCAGATGCTCTGGCGGAATTCGAGCGTGGTGGCAAATACAAATGCACCAAGGACTTAGCTGCTGAATACTCAGAAGGTTCGGTCTGCTCTAAATAGCGTTCAACGTTTCCTTCCGGGAAACCTTAAAAAAGCACATAAAAAAAGCCGGGATATTTTCCCGGCTTTTTGCGTTCTGATTTTCAGATCAGGCAGTTTGTGTTTCCACGACGACTTTCTTACGCGTCACCAGCTTACGCAGCGCCACATAGAATACCGGCGTCAGGAACAACCCGAACAGTGTTACACCCAGCATACCGGAGAACACGGTAATCCCCGTCACTCCGCGTACTTCAGCGCCGGCACCGTGTCCCAGGATCAGCGGTATGGTCCCTGCGATAAACGCAATTGATGTCATCACGATAGGTCGCAGACGAAGACGACATGCTTCCAGAGCCGATTCAATAATCCCTTTACCCTGCATTTCCAGCTCGCGGGCAAATTCGACGATAAGAATCGCGTTTTTACAGGCAAGTCCCATCAGCACCACCAGCCCGACCTGAACGAACACGTTGTTATCGCCACCGGTCAGCCAGACGCCGAACAGCGCAGACAGCATGGTCATCGGAACAATCAGAATGACCGCCAGCGGCAGCGTCCAGCTTTCATACAAGGCCGCCAGCACCAGGAACGCCAGCAATACCGACATCGGGAATACGATCAGCGCCGCGTTACCTTGTGTCGATTGCTGATAACTCAGGTCAGTCCATTCGATATTCATCCCGTTCGGCAGCAGATTTTTAGACATTGCAGTCAGCTCCGTCATCGCCTGCGCAGAAGACAGCACGCGCGGATCAGCATCGCCAATCAGGTCTGCCGCCGGGTAACCGTTATAGCGGATCACCGGATCAGGCCCGTAAGTGGTGGTGATATTCAGCATGCTGCCAATCGGCACCATTTCGCCTTTATCGTTACGTGTACGCAGATTAGCGATATCTTCCACGCTGTCACGGAACTGGCCATCGGCCTGCGCCATGACTTTCCAGGTACGACCAAAACGGTTGAAGTCATTGATATACGACGACCCGAGATAAACCTGCAACGTACTGAACAGGTCATCAAGGGACACGCCCTGAGCTTTGGCCTTATCGCGGTCGATATGCGCATCCAGCTGAGGCACGTTAGCCTGATAAGAGGAAATAGGATAACCCATGCCAGGCGTCTGCATAATGGCACCGGACATGGTATTGATCGCCGTCTGCAACGCACCGTAGCCCAGCCCTGCACGATCCTGCACATACAGGGAGTAACCCGAACCCTGACCCAATCCGAGAATTGGCGGTGGCATAATCGAGAAGGCAAATCCTTCCTGAATCTGCGAGATTTTGGCATTAATTTCCGCGTTAATCTCTGCCGCCGTGCGGGTACGTTCGCTCAGGGGTTTAAGCGCGAAGAAGACCGTGCCGGTATTTGGCGTATTGGTGAACTGCAACGCATTCAGTCCCGGGAAAGCGACCGCATCAATCACCCCGTCGGTACTCAGTCCCATGGCGCTGATTTTGCGGATCACCGCGTCTGTACGGGACAGCGACGCCCCTTCAGGCATCTTCACACCGGCGATCAGATACAGTTTATCCTGCGTCGGAATAAAGCCGCCCGGCACCGCTTTGAACATAAATGCCGCGCCGCACAACAGCAGAACATAAACACCAAATACAGCACCACGACGCCCGAGCGTTTTCGACACCGCACTCTGATAACGATGAGAACTGGCATTAAAGAAACGGTTGAAAGGACGGAAAATCCAGCCGAACAGACGGTCGATCAAACGAGACGGCAAGTCTTTCGGCGCGCCATGTGGTTTGAGCAACAGTGCAGCCAGCGCGGGGGAGAGCGTCAGCGAGTTAATGGCGGAAATCACGGTAGAAATCGCGATAGTCACTGCAAACTGCTTGTAGAACTGACCGGTTACGCCGGACAGAAACGCCATCGGCACAAACACCGCACACAGCACCAGCGCAATCGCAATGATCGGCCCGGAAACTTCCCGCATTGCCTGATGCGCGGCCTCTCTCGGGGCGAGTCCTTCCTCGATATTTCGCTCGACGTTTTCCACCACCACAATGGCGTCATCAACGACTATCCCTATCGCCAGTACCAGCCCGAACAGGCTTAACGTATTGAGCGAGAATCCCAGTAAATACAGAATACTGAATGTCCCGATGACTGAAATCGGCACTGCCAGTAACGGAATGATCGACGCACGCCAGGTTTGCAGGAACAGGATAACCACCAGCACTACCAGCACCACGGCTTCGAGCAGCGTATGGACTACGGCACTGATCGAATCACGCACAAACACCGTCGGGTCGTACGGCGCACGCCAGGTCATGCCTTCCGGGAAGCGGGCCGACAGTTCAGTCATCTTGGCACGCACGGCATCCGACAAATCAATGGCGTTAGCCCCCGGCGACTGGAAGATACCAATACCCACGGCATCTTTATTATTAAGCTGGGAACGAAGCGCATAACTGCCGGAACCCATTTCGATGCGCGCGACATCCCGCAGACGAACAATTTCACCATTATCACCACTTTTCAGGATGATTTTGCCGAACTCGTCTTCGTCTTTAAGCCGTCCCTGCGCATTGATGGACAGCAGATAATCGCTGTCTTTTGGCATCGGCTCTGCGCCAAGCTGACCGGCAGAAACCTGCACGTTCTGCTCCTGCATGGCTTTCACCACATCAGAAGCCGTCAGGCCACGGGCCGCAACTTTGTTCGGATCCAGCCAGACGCGCATGGCATATTCACCCGCACCAAAAATCTGGATCTGCCCGACACCCGGCAAACGCGCCAGCTCATCTTTCACTTTCAGCGTGGCGTAGTTGCTCAGATACAGGGAATCATATTTGCCGGAAGGGGACACCAGATGCACCACCAGCGTTAACGTTGGCGATTGCTTCTGAGTGGTTACCCCCTGACGGCGGACATCTTCCGGCAGACGCGCTTCCGCCTGCGCCACACGGTTTTGCACCTGAACCTGCGCCTGATCCGGATCGGTACCCGGACGGAAAGTGACGGTCGTGACCAGCACGCCATCCGAACCGGCGACAGATTTCATGTACACCATGTTTTCCACGCCGTTAATGGCTTCTTCCAGCGGCGTCGCCACGGTTTCAGCAATCACTTTCGGGTTGGCACCCGGATATTCGGCGCGTACCTGCACGCTTGGCGGAACGACGTTAGGATATTCACTGACCGGCAGCAGAGGGATCGCAATAGCCCCGGTGACCAAAATCAAAATCGACAAAACAGCCGCAAAAATAGGCCGGTCGATGAAAAAACGGGAAAAGTCCATGAGTCAGGATTCTCTTTTATTGAACGGCAGCAGGAGAAGGCGCGGCAACATTGGCGGCCATGCTGACGGTTTTGGCATTCACCGGCATTCCCGGCATAAAGACTTTTTGCACACCATCAATGATGACGCGATCACCGGCTTCCAGACCTTTTTGCACAATCCGCAATCCGCCGGACATCCTGCCGACTTCCACATCGCGACGCTGGGCTTTACCGTCTTTATCGACCACATACACAAACTTGCGGTCCTGATCGGTCAGCACGGCTTTATCATCCACCAGCATGGCGCTGAACTGCGCGCTGCCCGGCATCTGAACGCGGGCAAATAATCCAGGCGTAAAAGTACGGTCGCGGTTATCGAGCAGGGCGCGCATACGGATGGTGCCGGTGCCGGAATTGAGCTGGTTATCGGTGAAATCCACCACGCCCTGGTGCGGATAACCGTTTTCGCCAACTAAGCCCACGTGAACCGGCAGACGATTTTGCGGGTTGTCATTGAATTTTCCGTCGCGGGCCAGCGCCTGATAACGCAGGAAAGTGCCTTCATCTACGTCGAAATAGACATAAACGGTATCGAGCGAAACCAGCGTGGTCAGCACACTGGCGCTGTCACCGGCGGTCACCAGATTTCCTGAAGTGATCATCGCGCGGCTGGCGCGGCCATCAATGGGTGAAGTTACGCGGGTGAAATCAAGATTAAGCTGCGCCATATCAAGCTGTGCCTGAGCGGCCAGCACATCTGACTGCGCCTGAGATGCTGCGGAACGGCGCTGCTCGGCGATTTCTTTTGATACCGCCTGGGTACCCATCAGCGCTTCGGTACGTGCCGATTCACTTCTCGCCAGACCGGCCTGATTACGCGCACGGACCAGTTCTGCCTGAGCCTGTTCCTGTGCAGCGCGGTAAGTGCGGTCATCAATGGTGAATAACACCTGACCTTTTTTCACTTCCTGACCTTCCTGATAATTCACCTTATCGATGTAACCGGACACCCGAGGGCGCAGTTGCACACTTTGTACCGCTTCCACGCGTCCGTTAAACGCATCCCACTGGCTTATAGATTTAATCAAAACATCTGCGGCACTGACCTGCGGGGCAGGTGGAGCCGAATTTTGTGCCACGCTGTTATCACACCCGGCAAGCAGGGCAACCATCAGCGCGATCCCTGAAAGGCGCAACGTCAAATGCGAGCCACCGGAGCGGCCGCGTGCAACAACCTGTGATTTTTGCAGGTTAATCATTATTTTTATTTCCAGTGAGTAAGTGCTGCCAGGCAATACACGGCCTGTCCGCCGGGTAACGTCCTTTGCCTGATCTGACTTTTTTGGGACTTGTGCCGTTCATCAGCACAATAATGTATCAAATACTGATACAATTGATTCGAGGGGATTGTAGGGATGCTCCTACTAAAGTGCAAGAATTACTGTTACACTTTCTGTGCTATTTTACAGAATGTTTACTTCGGGGTGGGTGACTATCCGGTAATGGCAAATTAAGTGCAATAGTAAAACTTGCATTTAAGCGAAAACTAGGTCAGTTTATAAAAAGACGAGTCGCCCTCGGGGCGCACAAACAAAAAAATAAGCAGGAGATTGCCCATGAGAACCGAGGATTTCATTCACGACCTGATCGACTGGATCGATCACAATCTGGAAGAGCGACTGGATATTAAAACCGTTGCCAAACGTGCAGGCTATTCGCGCTGGTATCTTCAGAGAATGTTCAAAGAGCACACCGGTTTACCGATGGGCGAATTCATTCGTGAGAAAAAACTGAAGAAATCTGCCGATATGCTGGCCAGCAGCGGAGAGCCGATTGTCAGCGTGGCGATTTCGCTGGGTTTTGACTCCCAACAATCTTTTACACGTAGCTTCAAACGTCAGTTCGGTCAGACGCCTGGTGACTGGCGCCGCGGTCTGAATATGTCTGCGGAATGTCAGGGCTGCCTGCACTGATTCTTCTCTCCACTTACTCCCGGTAAGTGTGTACCGCTGGCCCGGCTTCCTGCCGGGCAGTGAACTCTGTTTTCTCGCGTGTCTCATCATCTCTCACAGTTATTCTCACGATGCTTTACGTCGAACTTATCTCTGCTTTTTACCTCACTTTATGATGACCATTTCAGGCATCCGCACAGCGGCATTTCTCAGGACGTGATCAACCCAACAAAAAACGACATCAAAGTTCATCTAAATTGAAATGATGTTTCATTTTGTTGAGTTGAGAGAATTTTCTCGTTAAACTCCTTTCATGACTCAGGAGCCGGGCACAGCCCGACAACCAAAAATCCTACGGAAAAGCGCATTCGCCTCCGTTTTATGAAAAGGAAACATCATGATTCTGGATAATTTTTCTCTGAAGGGAAAAGTCGCGGTCGTCACCGGTTGTGATACCGGTTTGGGGCAAGGCATGGCCATTGGTCTTGCTGAAGCAGGGTGTGACATTGTCGGCATCAATATTGTCGAACCTGCTGAAACCATCGAACGTGTCGGCGCGACAGGGCGTCGTTTCCTGAGCCTGACGGCCGATCTTAGCGATACTAAAGTGATCCCGGCGCTGCTCGAACGTGCGGTGTCGGAAATGGGCCATATCGACATTCTGGTCAATAACGCCGGTATTATCCGCCGTGAAGACGCCATTGAGTTCAGCGAAAAGAACTGGGATGACGTCATGAACCTGAACATCAAATCTGTCTTCTTCATGTCACAGGCGGTGGCGAAACAATTCATCGCGCAGGGCACCGGCGGCAAAATCATTAACATTGCGTCGATGCTTTCTTATCAGGGCGGCATCCGCGTTCCTTCCTACACCGCATCGAAAAGTGCCGTGATGGGCGTCACCCGTCTGCTGGCGAACGAATGGGCGAAACACAATATCAATGTGAACGCCATTGCACCGGGCTACATGGCCACCAACAACACTCAGCAACTTCGTGCCGATGAAGCGCGCAGCGAAGAAATCCTGGGGCGTATTCCTGCAGGTCGCTGGGGTTTGCCTTCTGATCTGATGGGACCGGTTGTTTTCCTGTCTTCTCCGGCATCCGACTATATTAATGGCTACACGATTGCCGTTGACGGCGGCTGGCTGGCTCGTTAATTACGCCAATTATTGCTCAATAATCACCGACAGCGGCGGGTCACACCGCTGCCCAAAGAGGAAATCTCATGAAAATTGCATTGATGATGGAAAACAGTCAGGCCGCTAAAAACGCGATTATCCTGAAAGAACTGAACGCAGTGGCATCTGAGAAAGAATATCCGGTGTACAACGTGGGCATGTCTGATGAGCAGGATCACCACCTGACCTACATCCATCTGGGCATCATGGCCAGCATTTTACTCAACTCCAAAGCGGTTGATTTTGTCGTGGCGGGCTGCGGCACCGGACAGGGTGCGCTGATGTCACTGAACATTCATCCGGGCGTTAACTGCGGTTACTGTATTGATCCTGCAGATGCTTTCCTGTTCGCGCAAATCAACAACGGCAACGCATTGTCACTGCCATTCGCCAAAGGTTTCGGCTGGGGCGCAGAACTCAACGTGCGTTTCATCTTCGAGAAAGCCTTTACCGGCGAGAAAGGCCAGGGTTATCCGGCTGATCGTAAAGAACCTCAGGTACGCAATGCCGGTATTCTGAACCAGGTGAAAGCCGCGGTAGTGAAAGAAAACTATCTCGATACGCTGCGTGCCATCGATCCGGAACTGGTGAAAACCGCCGTGACCGGTGAACGTTTCCAGAAATGTTTCTTCGAGAACTGTCAGAACAAAGAGATCGAAACCTTCGTGCGTGAAATCCTCGCGTAAGATTTCATTTTCTTGATGACAAAAAAACCGGTGCCCATGTGGCACCGGTTTTTTATGCAGCTCTATTCGTTTAACCCTAAATATTTTAAGTTGTATCAAGGCGGCAACTGAGCGAATCCCCGGGAGCTTACTAAAGTAAGTGACCGGGGTGAGTCAAGGCAGCCAACGCAGAGACGGCTCAAAAGATGACGGGTTACAGAAAATCCATTCTTTGGGGCGTGAAGGTATCTAACAACACCCCTTTCTCCAGACACACGCAGCCGTGCATGATGTACGGTTTTTTGTATAACGTGTCGCCCGCGGTCACTTCGTGAGTTTCCTCGCCGATAGTGAATTTGAAGCGACCGGAAAGCACGTACGTCAGTTGCTCATGCACATGGTTATGCATCGGCCCGACTGCGCCTTCCTCAAAATACACTTCGACGGCCATCATGCTGCCGTTATGTGCCAGAACGCGACGGCTTATACCGTCACCTAAATCCTGTAAGGGGATCTCTTTTTTAAATACAAACATCGGTTAGTCCTTTCTTAACGAGCTGAGCAGGGCATCCGGAATTTCTGCCAGATACAGCGCCGGCAGGCCTTCGTAATCAGTGGTAAAAAGCACGTGGCGGTCGTCCGGCGAGAAAGAAGGGTGCGGATGCGTCACCTGACGGTCGCCATCCAGCACACGCCATGAACTGTTATGGGCAGCAAGCGGGGCATGCTGACGGGTACGGGCGTCGAAAATATACAGCCATGGATCGTTTTCAATCGTATGGCTGGCGGTATCTTTCACATCAACCGGCGTGCCGGAACCGTCACCGACCAGCAGCGTTCCGTTCTCATTACTCATCAGATGCGAACACGCAGGCATGGTCATCAGGCAAATATCTTCGCCGGTTTGCGGATCAAAACGGCGGATATGGCGGTCGTGCTGGCCTTTAAGATAAGACACATACATCAGCGCGGAGCCGTCCGGCACCCAGAATTCGTGCGTACAGCTTTCACCCGGTGCATGTTCCTTCACCTTGCGCACATTGCTGCCATCCTCATCCACCAGCCACATGCGGGCATCCACCAGATCGTGCGGGCCTTCATGACAGAACGCGACGGTATGGTCGTCAAAAGGACGATAAATCGGATGCCCGAGCCATTCATTCTTTTCGTGTATCACGCGGGACTTGCCGTTGATGAGATCGACACGCAACAGGCGGCAGTGGGGATGACTATGATAAAACTCCTGGAAGATTTTCCAGTCAGATAACGGCGTCCAGTCTTTACGACTGATTTCAATGCCCACCAGACTGGTGCATTCGCTGTTCGCCACCCAGGTGCCGTATCCAACCCAATCTTCCGGCACGGTATAAACGGTTTTTTCGCTGAAATCGTCCAGTTTTACGCACTGCAAACTGCGCTCATTTTTCACGTAATACAGACACTGATCGTCTGGCGACAGGAAGCCACCGAAGGTATTGTCACCTTGTCCTTCCGTCAGCTGAACCGCCTTTTGCGTCTGCAGATCCAGCAAATAATAGTTGCGGTTACCTTCAAACTCACCAGCAAACAGCAGCTTGCCGCCGTCACGGGTAAAGCATTTCTGATAGAAATAGTTGCGATGGCAAAGAACATCGGGCGGGGTCAGACGCGTCACGCGCGCGCCGGTCTGTGCGTCCTGAACCGTGTGAAAATTGAATTGAATCTGAGAACCTTTCGCCATGATTCACCTCATAAGTGGCAATAAAATCAGCCTTGTGTGGGCTTTTGTTTATTAATTGAAATGCAATTTCATTAAATTGAAAACACATTACCACTTACCGTTGCACACTGGCGGCGATCGCTGCCGAAAATGCAACATTGATCACATTTTTCCCTTCTGTAAAAAACATTCTATAATGTCATGGTTTCGTAAATAACAATTGATACCCAAAATAGATTAAGGGTGCTGAACACATACCTCACGCTTTACACAGTGAAGTTATTTTAGAAAAGGGATGTACATGATTAGATTAAGAAAGAAACGCGTTAAACCGATGCAAATCAACGACATTACTATCATTGATGATTCCAAGCTCAAGAAGGCGATCACCGCAGCTGCGTTAGGTAACGCAATGGAGTGGTTCGACTTCGGTGTATACGGCTTTGTCGCTTTTGCACTGGGTCAGGTCTTCTTCCCGGGCGCCGATCCGGGCATTCAGATGATTGCCGCTCTGGCTACCTTCTCCGTTCCGTTCCTCGTCAGGCCTCTGGGCGGCCTGTTCTTTGGTGCGTTGGGCGATAAGTTTGGCCGTCAAAAAGTATTATCCGTCACCATCATTATCATGTCGGTCAGTACCTTCTGTATCGGCCTGATCCCCGGTTACGCCACCATCGGTATCTGGGCTCCGATTTTGCTGTTACTGGCTAAACTGGCACAGGGCTTCTCGGTCGGGGGTGAATACACCGGCGCAGCGATTTTCGTTGCCGAATATTCCCCTGACAGAAAACGTGGCTTCCTCGGCAGCTGGCTGGACTTCGGCTCTATCGCCGGTTTTATCCTCGGCGCGGGCGTGGTGGTATTGATTTCCAGTATTGTCGGTGAAACCAACTTCCTCGAATGGGGCTGGCGTATTCCGTTCTTCATCGCCGCACCGCTGGGCCTGATCGGTATCTACCTGCGTCATGCGCTGGAAGAGACCCCGACGTTCCAGCAGCACGTTGATAAAATCGACAGCGATTCCCGTAAGGACATTGCAGAGCCGCCGAAAGTCTCTTTCCGTGAAATTCTGACCAAGCAGTGGAAACCGCTGATCGTCTGCGTCGGGATGGTGATTGCGACTAACGTCACTTACTACATGTTGCTGACGTACATGCCGAGCTACCTGTCTCACAGCCTGCATTACTCAGAAGATCACGGCGTGCTGATTATCATCGCCATCATGGTCGGTATGCTGTTTGTACAGCCGTTCATGGGCTTGCTGAGTGACCGATTTGGCCGTAAACCGTTCGTTCTGATCGGCAGCGTGGGTCTGTTCATTCTGGCTATCCCGTGCTTCATTCTGATTAACAGCGGTGTTGTCGGGCTGATTTTTGCCGGACTTCTGATCCTCGCGGTATTGCTGAACTGCTTCATCGGCGTCATGGCATCGACACTGCCGGCCATGTTCCCGACACACATCCGCTACAGCGCGCTGGCGATTGCTTTCAACATCTCCGTGCTGATTGCCGGTCTGACACCGACCATCGCCGCCTGGCTGGTCGAAGCCACCGGTAACCTGTATATGCCTGCTTACTACCTGATGGTGGTGGCAATCATCGGCCTGGTGACCGGTATCTTCATGAAAGAAACGGCTAACCGTCCGCTGAAAGGCGCAACGCCGGCCGCATCGGACCGTGCAGAAGCGAAAGAAATCCTTCAGGAACATCACGACAATATCGAACAGAAAATCGAAGATATTGACGCGCAGATTGTTGAACTTGAAGCTAAAAGAAAGAACCTGATTGCGCAGCATCCTGATATTGACTGATCATACTCCCGCGTAATCTCAAAGCCGGTCACCTCACTGACCGGCTTTTTTTTGCTCCGCGCCGCATTTTTTCCATTCCTGCTCCATACTTCATTTCCCGGTCATCTGAATGGAAAGCCTGTATGCAGAATCCTACGTTGTTTCAGTTCTTTCACTGGTATTACCCGAACGGTGGACAACTCTGGCCGGAAGTGGCCGAAAAGGCCGCATGGCTGGCCGAAACCGGTATCACCGCCGCGTGGCTCCCGCCTGCTTATAAAGGGGATTCCGGCGGTTACTCGGTTGGTTATGACACCTACGATTTGTTCGATTTGGGTGAGTTTGACCAGAAGGGAAGCCGCGCAACAAAATACGGCGACAAAGAGGGTTTACTCGCCGCCATCAACGCACTGAAGTCTAACGGAATGGGCGTGATCCTTGATGTGGTGCTCAATCATAAAATGGGTGCGGATGAGAAAGAACGCGTGCAGGTAAACCGCGTCAATATCGATAATCGTGAAGAAATCAGTGACGACATCATTGAGGCCGATGCCTGGACGCGCTTTATATTCGCTGCCCGCAACGGCCAGTATTCGAAATTCATCTGGGATTTTCACTGCTTCAGCGGCGTCGATCATATCGAAAATCCTGACGAGAATGGCATCTTCAAAATCATCAACGATTACACCGGTGGCGGCTGGAACGATCAGGTGGATGACGAATTCGGTAACTACGATTATCTGATGGGCGCCAATGTCGATTTTCGCAACAACGCGGTCAGCGAAGAGCTTAAATACTGGGCACGCTGGCTTCTTGAACAGACCGGCTGCACCGGATTCCGTCTGGATGCGGTTAAGCACATACCGGCATGGTTTTATAAAGACTGGATCGATCATGTCCAGAATGAGGCTGAAGAACCGATTTATATCGTGGCTGAATACTGGTCGCACGATGTGCCGACGCTGCAAAATTATATTGAGCAGGTCGAAGGCAAAACCATGCTTTTCGATGCGCCGTTGCAGCTGAATTTTCATCACGCTTCAAAGCAAGGCGCAGATTACAACCTGAGCCAGATTTTCGACAATACGCTGGTAGCAGCCGATCCGGCACATGCCGTCACGCTGGTGGCAAACCACGATACTCAGCCGTTGCAGTCACTGGAAGCGCCTATTGAACCCTGGTTCAAACCGCTGGCCTATGCGCTGATTTTGCTGCGTGAACAGGGCGTGCCGATCGTCTTTTATCCGGACTTGTGCGGTGCGAATTACGAAGATGAAGGCGATGACGGCAACAGTTACACCATCGACATGCCGGTGATCCCTGGGCTGGAAACCTTAATTAAAGCGCGGCAAACCCACGCATGGGGCGTTCAGACCGATTATTTTGATCACCCGAACTGTCTGGCCTTCAGCCGCAGCGGTACCGCCGAGCATCCGGGCTGTGTCGTCGTGATGTCAAACAGCGAAGCCGGGGAAAAAGCCATCGAAATGGGTGATAATTTCGGCCATAAAAAATGGCATGACCTGCTGGGTAACCGCGAAGAGATCATCGAAACTGACGAAAAAGGATCGGCAGTATTCTTCTGCGCCGGGGGCAGTGTCAGTGTCTGGGTGCTGACAGAATAAGTACCCGGGCGGGCTTGCTTATCAAAAGCAGCCCGCCCGCAATAACTAACGGAAGCCGAAAGCGATCAGCAGGGAATACATTGCCAGCAGCAAAATGAAGGCTACAACACCCACCACTCCTGAGGCTTTTTTCATACACTCCCAGGGGAAAATCACTAAAATAATCATCGAGTTTAGTGGAACGCCATACCACTTCCAGTGTTTTGGCGCCATCATCCATAGCACGCAACAACTGCTGGCACTGAGTACCGCGTAGTTGGTGACGGCCATAGCCAGGTTTCCCGTTTCAGGCTTAAACATCGTGAAAAAGCCCAACATTATCTTCACGATAATACCGACCGACAGCAGCGAGAACGCGCACACCGTGCCACATAATATTCGCGGCCACTTACGGAGTTTTTGTTCAAGAAAACTGTAGCCGTGAATATACAAGCCAATGATGGCAATGAGTATGATACGTGACCGCCAGGGATCCGGATGTTCGCGTGTCGCCAGCATGATGAGCAACAGCCAGAAGCCCGTCAGAAATACCGTTCCCCAGCGCAAAACCACTCGGGTTTCAGACAACGTTTTCAGTAAAACTGAATTTAAACGCGGCAACAGTGCAGGATAATAAGTCCTGATGTCTCTGAGCTTGTCGTGCAGCGATGTCATAAAATCTGGCACCAGTCTGGCCCACCACGGCAACGTAGCGCCTTCAACGGTCAGAAGTCTCAGGCGCAAACGGTTAAGCGCTGAATTCTGATACTCCCGTTCCATGTGCGACCAGTAATAGTTTGCACCGGTCATTTCAACCTGATGCTGAAGTGCCGCCAGCCGGTATGGGGAAATACCTTCCGGCTGATAATGATCAATATCCCAACCCATGACCTCTGAAACACGAATAAGCAGGGCCGAATTCAGTCCCTCGCGCTCACTCAGTTGCGCAGCCAGTTCCTGACTGAATACTTCCCGCAGACGCAGATTTTGTAAAAGCCCGCCGGATAGCGCGGATTTCAGCAGGCTCAGGCCTTCGGTTTCATCGTCCATCATGACATCAATGATTTCTGTCACCGGCTTTAACGCCTCTAATTCCTGCTCCAGCGCATCATCAATATCTGGCGTGAGCTCTTTTAAAGGCTCAATGTGAACCGGCGTCGGTAAGGTGAAAGAAGGGGATTCATCGACAATCTCCGTGACAACGTCACTCCGCAAAGAGCGCGCCGCATAACCCTTCGCCTGCTCGAACGCCTCCCTCAGCCGCTGATAGCCTTCCGGATCTTGATCTGGCCGCGTGGTTTTCAATTTCCGGGCGTAAGCGCGTTTGATAATGCTCAGATCATCAGTAGGTTCGATGTCTAAGACTGACCAGATGTGTGGATTGTTCATGCCACCGCCCAGGTCACTAGCCACGAATAGAGGAATAACATCACGGCACAAATGACAATGCGCCATATCACCCCCGTCTTTTTTGCCTGCTGCCAGGGGAATGTGACAAATGCGGTCAGGCTATTGCTGATAAGGTTGTACCAGCGCCAGTATCGCGGACAAATTGCCCATATGAGGAAAAGTACGAAAGTGGTAAGCATGCCAAAAAGTGCAGAACCACGGCCCGGGTCGTCGTACATAAAATGCAGTTGCCCATAAAGGCCGCTGAAAATTTTAGCAAACACACCTAAAATGAGAAGCGAAAGCAGAGTTTCGTATATCGCCACAACGTGCTGAGAATGTCTGAATTTGCGCTGTAGCTCGCTTTTACACCACGTACAGACAAGGAGAACGCAAATAATAATCGACATATCGCGCAGCGGATGTTCGTCGTGGCGAATTCCAATAGCGATCGCCATTCCCCAGAACACGATAAAAAATGCTGTACTCCAGCCCAGTTCTAAACGCAGTCCGGATAATGTTTTAAGCAGCTGAGGATTTACTCGCTCCAGCAAGACAGGATGGTACGCGCTGATTTCCTCTACAGTCTGGCGTAGCTTGCCGACATAACCGGGAATTAACCTTGCCATAAAAGGCAGCTTTTTGCCCTCAACGCTCAAAAGCTCAAATCGTTCATGTTCCTGCATGGACTTCTCGGGTTTATTTACGAGGGAGTCCCAGTATTGCGAAGCCTCTGTGTTCTCCGTCTGCGCGTAAATCGCCCATAACTGGTCCGCTGAAATCCCTTCAGGTCTGAAATTCTCGATTTCCCATCCCATCATGGCAGCCACATTGATTAACATTGAACGGGTAACGCCTTTACGTTTACCCAATTCTTCTGCCAAAAAATGGCTGAACATTTCGCGGGCGTGAATATTTTCAAGCGGACCGTCAAACAAACAGGTGTACAGCCTTTCAAAACCGGCGGGGACATCGGCTAGCAGCAAAGTCACAATTTCATCGACCTGATTGAGGACCTGCTGTTGTGAAACCGGCTCATTGTATTCAGCCTTCACCACGTCGATGAAAGCACGGTCTTGGGGAGGATTTAAATCCCCTGAATAGGAAATATCCTTCGCCTGCTCGAACGCCTCCCTCAGCCGCTGATAGCCTACCGGATCTTGATCTGGCCGCGTGGTTTTCAATTTCCGGGCGTAAGCGCGTTTGATAATGCTCAGATCATCAGTAGGTTCGATGTCTAAGACTGACCAGATGCCCATCCGTTTACTCCCATTCCCTGCGCAGATACGCGATCAGTTCCTCGATTTCCTTGCGCGCTGCAGCGATCTGGCGGGCATCCTGCGTATCAAGAATTCGTTCAAAATGGTACAGGTGATCGGCAATATACTGTCGCTGTTCACCAAGGCTCTGCTCATAATACGCATTCGCTTCGGCCACCAGTTGCCGGTTAACCAGTTGTTCACGCGGATGCTGTTTGATGGCATCGAGTTTTCGCAAGCTTTCAGTTATTTGCTCGGGTGTCAGGCTGCCCGGCGCTTTTTCTATGACCAGTTTTTCGCTCAGGCCCGTTCTGTTGATCTTGCACTCCACCTCCAGAATACCATCCAGAGTGTAAGTGAAACGGACGTCAGCGCTGGCCTCACCGGCAGGGAGAGGAGGAACATCAACTCTGAGCATGCCGAGCAGTACGTTATCGGAAACAAGCCGGGACTCTCCCTGATAAACGCAGATATCCAGATGTTTCTGTTGGTCAAACACCGTCATGATGGTTTCGACCCGGCTCACTGGCACAAAACTGTTGCGCTCGATCAGCGGCAGGAAATGGCCATCTTCATAACCTTCGCCCTTGCGACGCGAAGTAGCGATACCGAGTGTAAATGGCATCACGTCAGTGAGAACAATATCGTCGAGTGCCTGATCCTGAAGCACCAGTCCGGCCTGAATACCGGCCCCGATTGCAATGGCTTCATCGGGTTGCAACTCACCGCGTGGGAAGCGCCCGAACAGACGAGCTACCGCCTGACGTACCAGCGGCATCCTCGTGGCACCACCAACCAGCACGATGTGATCCATTTCATCGGCCGAGAATCTGGCATCACGCAGTGCCTGCATAACCGGCTTTTTCATCCGCTCCAGCGTGCTTTCGCAGCACTGCAACAGAATGTCGGTAGTGAGGTTCCAGCTAAGAGTTTCACCCTGCCACTGGTATTGCAGCGTGGTGCTCTCTTCAGTCGTCAGCTGGCACTTGGCTTTTTCAGACAGTGTCAGTAATTGTCCGAACAATGCGGTATTTTCTTTATCCAGACGGGGATATTGGTTCAACATCCAGCTGGCAAGACTGCGCGTGAAATCATCACCGCCAAGGAAGACATCGCCGCTGCTGGCGCGGACTTCGATCACGCCTTCAAACATATCGATGATCGAGACATCAAAAGTGCCGCCGCCCAGGTCAAACACCAGAAATTTATGTTCCTGCTGATTTGCCAGTCCGTAAGCCAGCGATGCGGCGGTCGGCTCGTTGAGCAAACGTTCAACATGCAGCCCTGCGAGTTCACCCGCAGCCCTGACCGCGTTACGCTGTACATCGTTGAAGTAAGCAGGGACGGTGATGATGGCGCGGTCACACTTGCAGCCACAGTGCTGTTCCACGTCTGCTTTCAGGCTACGCAGAAGCAGGGCGGACAGTTCTTCAGCACGAAAATGCTGGTTACCCAGTCGGAATGAATGATCCGTTCCCATGAAACGTTTAAAACTGGCGAGGGTAAGTTCCGGATGAGTAAATAAGCGTGCATGTGCGGGGGCCCCCACCAGCATATGCCCGTCATCGTCTATCCCGACCACCGAAGGGGTCAGATTTTTTCCATAGACATTGGGAACCAGCAGAGACTGACCGTCCTGCCATATCGAAACAGCACAGTTTGAAGTACCTAAATCTATCCCTATCAACATCCGTATGCCCCCTGAGACAGTCGGAGAAACAACCGTGAGAATTTTGATCGGCTGAATGCAGAAAATATAGTGAACATTCTAGCGTTACTGCTTTGATGTTCCGATAAAATTTTTGAATTTTGTTTAATCAGATTAAGCGGCTGGCGAAGCGAGTCATTAACCACCCCTCATGGGATTATCTTTATCCGAGGTTATTACAGAAAAGGAGTATCCGTAAGATACAATTCACTCATTGAACAGGGGAATTTTAAAATCAACAGTTTTTATGGTGTAAAAGTAGACTCGAAAAGTGTTGAGCACTGCCCGTAACTGAGTAATATCAGCCGCAAGCCTGCAAGAGGATAACAGGCGCTATTTATTATCTTAATAAGCTGAAGCCCGTCATGTTAAATATTATTTTTGATGATCCGAATGCAGCATATCGTTATGGTATGGAGAATTTCCTTACGCAGATATTTTCTCTGGAAAAGAAAATCCCTGTACAGATATCTGATCTGACTGAAGAAAACATTCCTGCTGCGAACATTATCGTTAAAAGATTCAGCGCTGGCGAAAGTACTATTTGCCAGCCACTATTTCAGCAACGCACTCCGCACAGTTTGATTATTGCCGTGTACGACTGCCGGACAGTGCCGTTCGTCACAGACCTGCCGTTGTGTATTACTAACATTATTTTTATTAACCGTAAGAGCTCTCTTGAACATATCAGAAAACGGGTGATCAGCGGCTGGGCGAACCACACGACCGGTATTCCTGACCAGTTGCCACGTGATTGTGCCAACTGCAAGCAACCAGAGTTGTCTGCAAAAGAGGCCAGAGTTGCAACGCTGATCCACGCGGGTAATGATGTGGGGCATATTGCCAAAAAATTGCAGATAGCAGAGAAGTCCGTCAGCGTGCATAAAAGAAAAATCATGGCTAAATTCAATCTGCTATCGGATTCGGAATTACTCAGTTGTCTGAAATTAATTAAAAACAAAATATTCTGAGATGATGCCTAAAAAAGCCGGAAGAAACCTTCCGGCCAGCATGCATATATTACTAAACTTATACTTCTAAACTTACATTGCTAAAATAGCATCAGGCAATAGTGACTTTCTTATCCAGATAAACATCCTGTACAGCGTTTATCAGAGAAACGCCTTCTTTCATAGATTTCTTAAAGGCCTTCCGTCCCAGAATCAGGCCCATGCCACCCGCACGTTTATTGATAACTGCCGTACGGACCGATTCCTGGATATCATTTTCACCGGCCGCGCCGCCGGAATTAATTAAACCAGCACGCCCCATATAACAGTTAGCCAGCTGATAACGTACCAGATCGATGGGGTGATCGGTGGTGAGTTTGGAATACACACGCTCATCGGTATAACCGAATTTCACCGCTGTATAGCCGCCGTTATTTTCCGCCATTTTCTGTTTCACGATATCCGCGCCAATGGTCGCAGCCAGATGGTTGGCTTGTCCGGTCAAATCGGCGCTGGAATGATAATCCTTGCCGTCTTTCACAAACGCCGGATTACGCAGATACGCCCACAAAACAGTGACCATTCCCAGTTCATGCGCACGCTCGAAAGCGGCTGAAATTTCTTCAATCTGGCGGCGAGATTGTTCCGAGCCAAAATAAATCGTCGCACCGACTGCCTGTGCACCAAGATTGAATGCCTGTTCCACGCTGGCATACAGCGTCTGGTCGTATTGCGTCGGATAGCTCAGGGTTTCGTTATGATTCAGCTTAACCAGGAACGGAATTTTGTGGGCATAGCGGCGTGAAACTGACGCTAAGACACCGTATGTGGATGCCACACAGTTACAGCCGGCTTCAATTGCCAGTTCGACAATATTTTTAGGATCGAAGTAGAGGGGATTCGCGGCAAAGGAAGCGCCTGCGGAGTGCTCGACGCCCTGATCCACCGGCAAAATGGACAGATAACCCGTTTTGGCTAAGCGTCCGGTGTTATACAAGTTTTGCATTGCGGTAAGCACGCGGGGAGAGCGGTTATTGTCGATCATTACACGGTCAACAAAATCGCTGCCGGGAAGATAAAGCTGATCGGCGGTGATAGTGGAACATTGATGCTGCAGCAGTGAATCAGCTTCTTTACCGAGTAACTTAGCGATATCAGTCATATGGACTCCTTTTCGGCTCTTTGCGAACGCTCAGAGCAGTGAATGAAATTTCCTGACCCCATACTTATAGTCGCCTTACCGGCATTTTGTGTAACTCAGATTGCGCTTTTGCAGCAGTCGATCACTCTGCGCTTACTCCCTCGTCATAGAATTTTGTGCTTTCAGTTGGTTTGCAGAAGAACGCCTGGCAGCCCACTTAAGGTGAGAATTAATACCAAAACCCGGAACACCACGCTGGTGTCCCGGTTTTTTTCAGCTTACGACTCTCAACACCTTCAGCAACCGCGCCAGACTGTCGCGTTGCGTTGCCGGGATTTCACCGCCCGCTGCGTAACCTGCATTACGCATGATGCTTTCCTGCAAACCCACCAGCCAGTCGTAGATATAAAACGCGGTGGAATTGGTCGGGGTAGCCGATAATTTAGTCAGGCGCTGGGATGACTTCCAGCTGGCGACGCTTTTCTTCGGTTTGGCGAAAATCTTGTGGCCTTTGTTAATACGGCTTTCCGGACGCTCAGCTTCCGGTTGTTTTTCAAAACCCAGCCACGCCACAAAATCACCCAGCACGGTCAGCGCACGGGAAACCTGCCGGTCGGCATGATGATCATGTTCACGCGCGCCCGCCGGTAATGTGCTGCCCAGAGACCGCACCAGCGCTTCGCCCATATTAAGTCGGAAACTGGCGGTGATCAGCTCTTCCATCAGCAATTCAACCGTCGGTTTCGCCACGCCAAGCAAGGCGATCAAGGGTTCGTTTTCCGGCAGGCTGCGCAGATGGTTGATCCAGTAACGCTGTACCTGACGGGCAAAGGCGGTGCCGTCATCCGGTTTAGCCTGCCAGACTGGCGCGTCCTGTTGTTCAGCGAACAGATCAATATCAATGCCAATACCAAAACTCTCTGCACCGTTTTGATCCTGAGCGCCGGAATCCACTGGCTGGCCGGTATGTTCCAGATAAATACGGTGCAGCTCGTCGCGGCCAGGCAACAGCTTTTCCAGGAGTTCGCCATGAACACCGGTGCGGGTTTGCAGCGCTTTAATCACTGTTTGTACCGTGCGCTGTTTCTGCAACGGGTCAGCCGCTTCGCCTTCCTGATACCAGCGACCCAGCAGGTTATCCGCCAGTTCACGATGCAGTTCATCACGCAATTCACTCAGACGGTTGAGACGCACATCAGGACGAATTTCAGCCACCAGATAATCCGCCATGCGTTGCAGACCCCGCTCGTCCATCGCCAGCAGCGCGCCCCAGGCATCGCCCGGATTGCCGACATGACGCTGGACGGCCTCGTCGAAATGCACAGACTGCGTCATCCGCCGGTCGAACGGGGTCAGCACCCACACCAGCCCCGGTTTGCGGCGACTGCGCACCTGTGTGTTTTCGCCGTGCATCTCTTTCACCCAGTGCTCAAGCGTCCGGCCCACAGCGACCACATCATCGCGTTTATCCGCAGCGGTGCAAACCATCAGCATATTCATCTCATGGCGGTCGGTGTAACGTTCCGGCAGATAAGCAACTTTGGCACGAAACAACGGGCTGATATCATCACCGCCATCATCGTCACTTTCATCGTTTTCAGCGCTGCCGTAGCCCGGTAAATCCAGTAAATCAAACTGTTCGAATAACGCTTCGCGTGGCGGCGAAAGCAGGGGGATTTGCACTTCTGCGGCCAGCAAGGTCAGCTCTTCAAGTGACAACGTCACCGGTGCTGTGCTCGTACCTTCAACTTCGGGGCAGACGGAAATCTCAATGTCAAAGGCCGGAGACTGACTGAAAATCCCATCAGCCGGTTGCATCGCGTCATCAACCAGCACGCTGAGCGGAGCCAGCAGACTTTTTGCGCCGCCCAGATGTTGCAGCGTATGCGCGTAATGACGGTAAGCCGTGGTCAGCGCGGGCACGTTGTCCCACAGTATGGAAAACAAACGCGCACGGTCATCGACATTCAGATACGGCGCGAGATTTACCGCGACCGGCCAGAAGTGCGCATTGAGGTGGCGAAAACGACGGGCATCCAGCCGAATCATAGAATCCCATAATCCCATCATCTGCTCGCTGCTGAAGCCTTCAACCGGCTCCGGCTGGCGATGCATCATCAGCTTATTCAGATGCTCGGTGATCTGCTGCGTATCCGGCACGTGATAATGACTGTCCGGCTGGAAGGCGCGGATAACAATGCGGGCCAGATCTGGCTCATTCAGTAACAACACGCGTACCGGGAAAGCCCGGTCGCGCACATCAGACTGACGGGTGAAGCGGGTGGCAAGGCGTGCAGTGCGGTTGCCCGGATTAATTTGCGTCAGATAATCCAGCGTGACGCCGCCCAGACGGGTTTCCAGCCGGCCATAATTCCCCGCTGCCAGCGAGCAGATCAGATAGGATTTTCCCGCCTGAGAATGACCGTAAAAGCCCAGCGCGGGCGGCAGTTCGCAGGCCAGTGCCAGACGCTGCGCTTTATCGCGGCAGCGTTTTAGCTGCAAATTCAGCCGGTCAGCTTCAAGATCTAAACGCGGTGCCTGAGCGCGGGTGTGTTCCACCCAGTTCAGCGCGTCACCGATGGTGTCAGACGCGGCGGCAAACTGACGTTGCAGCACATTTGTAGTCACTGCCTGTGCCGGGATTGTTGCTGTTGTGCGTGTTGTCATGAGACGAATACGCTCCCACTGTCGATCCAGTAATGGCTTTCGCCCAGTGTATTTAGCCGCAGACGCAGATGATGAACGGGCACTTTGGTGCCGTTATCCAGCACTGCGCTGGCTATATCAAAAAATTCAGGCGTCGGGTGATCTTCGCCTTTTTTCACCGCCATTTTCACCCGCAGCACGCTGTCACCGGCCACTTTACGCGCCAGTTCAGGTTCGGCAATTGACAGGGTATACAGCGGTGACGCAGGCCAGCGGTCATTTTCCAGCTGACGGAAGCCCAGACAAATGGCACCACGAATACGGAAACTGGCCGCGCTGTCGAGTTTGTAATCATGGGCATCGAGGTCAATATCGCTGTAACAGACGTTCTCGTCGGTCAGCGCCTGATTGCCATCGAGCATGCCCAGATAACGTACGGTCGAATAAGGCTGGAAATCACCGGCTTTGAAATAGAAGCCCGGCAGACGCAGATCCAGCGCCAGCAGACACAGCATTGCGCCCACGGCGGCGGTAGATTTCGGGTTATCGATGCGACCGAGTTTATTAAACGGATACCAGCCGCTGGTGTGATAACCGTCGAGCGATAACATGCGGTTAATCGGCAGCGGTTGCAGGTGACGGAACAACGCCTGAATCCCCGGGAAGCGCGAAGGGCGGCCGGTCAGCAGCAGGACATCGCAATCATGCAACGACACCACTTCACACAGTGAACGCAGATTCTGAGTAATACTCATCCGGTTTGATAAAAATTCACCGTGCAGCTTGCTGAGCTTGAGCACCAGCGGTGTCTGCAAAATATCAAAGACCGCGGAACCGGCAGGCAGCACGCGCTGGATTTCCGTATGAAGATAATCAAGCACTTTTTGCGTCGGTGGCTGTTCCAGCAACTCACCAAACGGTGCGTCAATTTCCGCGTGGGTGTCCAGCGGGTCAAAACGTTCATACACTTCCAGCACCGCATGGGCCAGCGGAATGAAAATTTGCAACGTGCTTTGCTGGCGCAGCGTTGCGTGCCCGTCCATGCGACCTTCGCTGCCGAACAGACGCGTCATCAGCCCGTCAGGATTCGCCAGACCGGCCTTTTTCAGTGCCGCATGAAGCGCTGGCAAAATGTAGAGCTGAATGACGTCGAGCAGAATATCGTCGCCCGCCACTTTGAAGCCTTCGCGGAACAGCAGACGCGGGGTAATTTTGACGTTATTCCCCATACCGTCATCCAGCCAGTATTGGGTAATCGCCAGATCGGTAGTGCCGCCACCGATATCAATGGAGGCGATGCGCAGGGTTTTGCCAACCGGTTCGTCATCCGCCAGTTCGCGGTCAGGACGCGCCATGCTGGCAAAAAATTCACCGGTATGTCCGCCGAAATTCACCTGCGTTTCGTTATACAGATACACCATCTGGCCGCAGGTGGCTTCGTCCCATTCCATCTGCACATCCGGCACCGGCATCAGGCTTTTCGCCTTGTCAGCCGGATGTTTAAAACCGTCATCAGACGGATGCCAGCCCATCGATTTCCACACCAGACCAATCGCTTCCTGCATACGGCGGCGGAAGATTTCGCGCTCCGGTTTAGGCATCGCCGAAGGCAGAGTAAGAATGATATTGCGTAACTGACGCGGGGCGGAAGATCGCAGCATTTTGGTTCGCTGAGCCGGGCTGTTGATTTGCATCAGCGCCTGTGCCAGAAGTTCGGACAACATCAGCGTCATCACCGAACTGCGACTGTAGTGCGCCGAAAACACCGGAAGACGATCGTCAACGGGCAAATCAGACAGCGGCTGGCCTTCATCGTTAATCAGAAACGTCAGCGGCATGGCCGCCGCGACCGGTTCAGCGATCGCGCCGTGCCCGCCCTGACTGAAACGCCAGCCCGGCGTATAACTGTCTTCATCCCACAGATAGCGGCGCGGGCTGGAAATTCCGGTTGATCCTTCGGTACCTTCGCGCAGTAAAGCCAGACGACTGGCTTCGCGACCGGCACGCAAAATCGACGGCCAGATAAACGCATCATCCCGGCCACTTTCGGCAGAAAAGTTAGGTTTGCCGAAGCGCGCCTGAGCAAATTCCACGCGGCTTTCGAACAGTTCGTTATAGAGAAAATGTGGCTGAGAAAGGTCGCGCAGTTGCAGTTCGCTGGTCTGCTTCAGACCGTCAGTTTCGCCGACGTGATCTTCAACCAGAATGCCGCAGGTATGCGAGTTACCAACATCCAGAATCAGGTCCACGTTAATGGACGGTTCCTGCAAGGTGGCACCGCTGATTTTAAGCTCAGGAATACCCAGCTGACTGCCGAGCATTTCCAGTAAATTCAGGTAGTGCGCCTGATATTCAAACTCGCGCAGGGCAACTTTGATGTTGCGTGCCTCACGCTGTTCGCGAATAGCGGATTGTTCGGTAAACACTTCACGCAGCCAGCCGTCAACCCAGGTCTGGTCAAGGAATTCCGGCAGTTCGTCGTTATGCCAGGCCAGCGCAAAACTGATGCCGTTTTTCACATCATCAGGCGTCGGGGCGAGCTGAGTTTGTTCATCATCGCTTTCCACCACACGGGTATCAAAAGCAATCACCACGCGGTGCGTGCTGCCGTCCGCTTCCGGCGTATCCAGCTGACGGATTTGCACCCGCGCCCAGTTATCCGGGCCTGCCATAAAGGTGCGCGGAGGATTAAAGCGCAGGAAAGGCAGCGGTAGCCAGATTTGATCGAGCAATTTAAGCGACTGTTCCAGCGGAAAACTGAACTCCGGACGCACGACTTCCGGCGCGCCGCCGTCGGTTGCCGGTAAAAAGTGTCGGCCATTTTGCGGATTATAATCCAGACGCAACAGAGGGCCGTTGGCACTTTTACGCACAAATTTGGCAGGCAGTTCGAGGTCCCAGACCGGCTTAAGCGCGAAGTCGAGGAACTGGATGCCGCTGTCCCGGATCAGAGTAATCTTTTGTTTAAAATCAGTAATGGTTGCCAGCATGGTCTTATTTACCTTCGCGCTTAATCGTCATTGGGTAAACCGTGTCGCCGTTATAACGGCCCTGACACACGGCAGCGCCAGTCGCGCCCTGGGTACAACTGATTTCCGGCATCTGATATCGGGAGCCGTCACTGCATTTCGCTCTGTAACGGGTATTGATCACCAGATTCCCTGACTGCATCAGCCCGGCATTAACCGGCGCGCGACAGGTAACCCCGGCACCATAGGTAATTTTCACCGTGCCCTGACCCTGTTTGAACTGATAACGCAGCACCGGCGGCTTGCCGGTAACCGGATCTTTGATTTCAACGATGCCATTCCAGTTACCGTTGAGGAATTTCGTCGAACCGATTTTTACCGCATCCGGCGGAAGTACCAGCGCATTTTTGCTGACTGGCGCTGGGGCAGGTTCTGCTACCACCGGCGTTTTCTCGACTTCCGCGACCGGCTCTGGCGCAGGCACCACTACAGCAGCAGGCACGGCTTCCGGGGCTTTCATTTCTGATGCTTTTACTTCCGGGGCTATCACTTCGGATGTTTTCACTTCCGGTGCCTTCGCGGGTTCAGCAACTGGTGGCGGGGCGATCACCGCAGGTTCAGCTGCCGGAGCAGGTTTCCGGGTTTCGGTTTGAGCTGTCTCTGCTTTCGGCGCAGGGGTGCGGGAATACAACCAGCCCGCAGCAGAACCGGCCACGACCAGCGCCGCCACCGGCAGTGCCCAGATCAGCGGCGATATTTTACGGCGCGGTGCAGCCACCGGTTCAGGCGTGACGGCCTCCTGTTCTGCGGCGCGCGCCTCAATGGTTTTTATCACACGCACAGGCGCTTCAGGTGCGATAACCGGTTCAGGCGTTTTGACTTTTTCAGCAGCCAGAGAAAGTGAAGGCAACGGTTCGTCAGCTTTGAGCGTGTCGCGCAAGGCGGCAAAAGGTTCGGCACTGGCGGTGCTGTCGAGGCTGACAAAGCCCCAGAACGTCAGAACAGGCTGGCCGCCGACCAGATAAACGTGGTTCTGATCCGGAAACCGAAAGGCTTTTTCCAGCAGCGCACCAAAAAACTGACTGGCTGATTTTTCAGAGGATTTAGCGGCTTTACTGATTTGCGATACCACATCGAGGCAGTTTTCGAGCTGCCGTAAGGCCGAGGCACGCGCCGCGTCAGTTGCAGCTGCCCAGGAAACCACTTTGCCTTCGCGAGGGGAATACCAGTCGAGACGGTCACCGGCCTCATTAAGTTGAGGAATAGCCAGACAATCCGCGATTGCAGGTTGTTTACGCAGGCGTAAGGTTTCCCGTAATTGCAGGGCTGATGCGTATACCGGCTGCCCGTTTTCGCCCAGCGCAAGGATGTCGTTGAGACTGCCACTGCGTAAAAATGATTTTGCCACGCCTGAATAGCCTTTAGTGGTTTTGCACCGCGCCAGCGCGCAGGCAGAAAAGGTTCATGATGCTGCCACCTTAAGCGATTTAAGCGAAATCAAACGGGGGAATAAGGGTCAAAAAGGGTGGCTGTTTGTTGCGTGACATAAAAGCGGCGGCATCCTCCGCGGGAGGGTGTCGCCGTTAAAATAGCGGAGAATGGCAAATTATCTCAGGAGATCGCGGGAGGCATGTAAAGCCGCCACATATTCCTGCAATTCCGCACCACGGTTTTTGAGCCGCATCTGGCTCTCAATGCTGGCGATAACATTAAGATGAGGTGAACGGATATTGATGATTTCGTGCACGGAATGATAGCCGCCCCCGACGAACAGGGCGATAGCGGACAGGGTTATCTGATCGAGCTGAGACTGACTCAGTTTATCGTCCAGAACATCTGCCGCCGTAAATAAACAGGCGGTGCTGCCGGAGATAGAAGCAAGCAAAGGATTATCACGATCAAACATGCGTTCCACAAATGCCGGACTGCCGTCTGCCAGTTTATGACTGATACGGGTACGAAAAAGCGGTCTGTTTTTCGTCAGTCCGTTAATGGTTAATATTTTTTGCAGTTTCGGATCAAGCTGGCTGAAGACGTCTTTGTCAAGAATACCGATATCTTCACGATAGGTATTCGACATCACGCCGCTGCGTCCCCTCACGGTGAACAGACTGTCAGGCCTGTTTCTTTGCACTATTTTTACTACCGGCGGAACATTATCTTTAAACAGAAATGCATATTTCCCCGCATCATTAATGGCATGATTGATGATAAATTCACCCATAGCCTTAACGAGCAGTATTTTTTTGGCGAAAATTTCTGCTGAATATTCTGATGACATAAGGATAGAAGTAATATCCTTATTAAATACCCTTGCAAACTGGCCAGTAGCATCTACATTTTCTACAACTTCCTTTGCAAAAAAGTTAAATGCTTCAGAGCCGTTATTTTTTAACCAGATCTTCGCAAACTTAGCGCAAAGAATATAAATCGTCTCACCAAAAACAGAGGCATTCCTGAGAATAACGGCAGCAGCCCAGGATTCCTGAACCGTTTTCTCTATATTGTTGAAATTGCGATCGTGTACCAACTTTCCCTGAAACTCATAAGTATGGCTTAACTTTTTTTTCGTGCTGGTGAGTTGAGCAAGTTGTTTGTTTTTCAATCTGTATATAAATAAATCATCTTTGGACTGGGATCCATTTCTTGCCTGTGACAGCATAAATTTCCTTATTAATTAAAAGAATCACTTCTGCAAAAATCATACTTCATTTTTTGGCAGCGGAGTCTAACACAAGGAAATAACCAAACGGATTTAATCGTTAGTTTAGGTTTATTAATAAATTTAATGAATAATAGGAATGGGAAATATCTATTAATAAGATAAATGGTTCTGCTTTGGCGACAGGCGCTGGAATTAAAAGTCAAGATGCTGCCATCCTGAGCAATTTCAGCGCAATCAAAGGGATGGTAATCCACAAAAAGGGTGACTGTCGAAGCCATGACGTAAAAGCGGCAGCATCCTCACTGTGCAGGACGCTGCCGGCAAAAAAAGCGGGTGAATAAATTATCTGAGCCGGTCACAAGCATCATGTAAAGCCGCGATATATTCCTGCAATTCTGCGCTACAATTTTTTAGCCGCATCTGGCTTTCAATGCTGGCGATAACATTAAGGTGTGGTGAACGGATATTAATGACTTCGTGCATAGCGTGATAGCCGCCCCCGACAATCAGGGCGATAGCGGAAAGGGTTAGCTGATCAAGCTGAGACTGGCTCAGTTTATCGTCAAGAATTTCTGCTGCAATAAATATGTCTGCGGTACTGCCGGAGATAGAGGCGAGCAAAGGGTTATCGCGGTCAAACTGACGTTCCACAAATGCGCGACTGCCATCAGCCAGTTTGTGACTGATCCGGGTACGAAAAAGCGGCCGGATTTTCGTCAGTCCGTTAATGGTTAATATTTTTTGCAGTTTTGGGTCAAGCTGATCGAAGGTGGCTTTATCAAGAATACCGATGTCTTCACGATAAGTTTTCGATAGCACGCCGCTGCGCCCCCTGACAGTGAACAGACTGTCCGGCCTGTTCCTTTGTTTTATTTTTTCCACCGGTGAGGCATTATTTTTAAACAGAAACGCATATTTATCCGCATCATGAATCGCATGATCAATGATAAACGTCCCCATCGATTTAAGTAACTGTATTTTTCTGACGAACATTTCTGCTGAATATTCTGCAGACAACAGAACAGAGGTGATATCCTGTCTGGATATCCTTGCAAACTGACCATCGATATCAACATCTTCTTCAACTTTCTTTTTAAAAAAAGCAAACGCCTCAGAGTTATTACTTTCTGACCATATGCTCTTTAACTTACCACAGAGTTTATAAACCGTTTCGCCGAAGACATTGGCATTCCTCAGAATAACAGCAGCAGCCCAGGACTCCTGAACGGTTTTCTCTATGTTATTGAAATTACGATCGTGCGCCAACTTATTTTGAAACTCGTACGTATGGCTGGTATTTTTTATTGTCCGGGTGAGTTTCGCGAGTTGTTTGTTTTTAAGTCTTTGAAGAAAGAGGTCATCTTTGGACTGATGCCTATTTTTTACCTGTGTCAGCATAAATATCCTTATTTTTAAATAATCACATCGACGAAAGTTGAGACTTCATTTTTAGGCAACCCAGTCTAACACAGGGTGAAAGGCAAAAAGAGGAACTTTCTATGTGGCAGAGCTTAATAAACATGATGAATAATAGCAATGCCATCTATTTATAAAATAAATCACTCTCACCTGCTGCGCAGATGAAATAAATATCGGCGGAAATATTTCCGCCGATATTATCAGGCTCGCAAATTAAGCGCTTCAATAACACGTTCCAGTCGCTGGCGTTGATCACCGGTAACAGACTGAAGCGGTAACGGCAGACATGGGGCAGAAACCAGGCCGAGAATTTCCGCTGCGGCAGCGACAACGCGCAGGCTTCCGTGCTGGCGGAACATTTCCCATAACGGTTCAAGTTGTGCCGATAAAGCCTGAGCAGTCTGAGTATCCCCGTTTTGTGCTGCACGTGTGATGGCCACCGGAATTTCCGGGAACAATCCGGCAATAACCGAATACCAGACATCGCCGCCCTGTGTCAGAACCGTGGCAGCAGCCAGATCACCCGCTGCGCCGAGCGTCACATGCGCCGGAACCAACGGACGAAGCGCCGCCAGACGTTTTTGCGTGGCAACAGGGTCAGCAGATAACCCGGGGATTTTGATACTGGCAACATGCGGCAGTTGCGCGATACGCCCGTAAAGTTCATCGGTGAAATCAAAATGCGTTGTGGCCGGATTATCGTAAACGCACAACGGCACCGAAAGATGACGGGTCACCGTTTCATACAACATGAAGACTTCATCACTGGTGAGTTTCTGATACGACACAGGTGCCAGTAATACAGCACTCACACCCGCCCGCTGGGCATCTTCCGCAAGGTGCAGCACGTCAGAGGTACGCACTGAACCGATACTGACCATCACGGGAATACCCTCAGCGTGTTCTACCGCCAGCCGGGCAACGCGGTCACGCTCACTGTGTTTCAGATAAGCATAACTGCCCGTCGAGCCCAGTGCGCCGATGGAATCCACACCCGCAATCACCAGACGCGACATTAGCCTGACAAAAGATTTCTCATCAATGCCTTTATCCGTCAGCGGGGTGAGAGGAAAAGCACTTAATCCTGTGAACATCGGGAACTCCCAAAGGGGTTAATTAACAAGACTCAGCATAGAGCAGCGATTTACTTTTTGCCCGATACAGATGAACCGGCATCCGGTTTCAGGCGCAACATATCCAGCCAGCCAATCAGGGTCAGCACCGCGATAACAATAAAGGCCACTTTGAAACTCATGCCGGGAACAGACTCCCAGTGCAGCATATCCACCAGTTGTTCACCCAGGCGCGTACCGAGCGCACCGACCGTGATCCCAAGCCCGACCGACAGTTGCAGCACCGTGCTGAACAGCGTATTAGCATCGGCCATTTGTTTTGCAGGCACATCAGAAAAGGCCAGCGTACTGATGCCGGTAAACTGCATTGAACGGCTAAGGCCGCCGAGAAACAGCAATAACATCACCAGCCAGTCCGGCGTGCCCGGCGTCAGAAACGCGCAGAACAGCAATGAGAAAACGCTCAGCAGGCCATTCACCACCAGCACCGGACGGAAGCCGAAACGGCGGATCAGCGGCGTGGTCGCCGGTTTCATCGCCAGATTACCGGCAAACACCGCCAGCACCAGTAAACCGGCATGGAACGGATCCATACCAAATCCGACCTGTAACATCAGCGGCAAAAGGAACGGCACCGCGCTGATGGTCACGCGAAACAACGAACCGCCGCCCATACTGATACGAAATGTCGGGATCACCATCGCCCCCGGATGCACCATCGGCGCGGGGTCGCGGTAAAGATGACGGACAGCCAGCACCGAAAGCACCACACCTGCGACCAGCAACAGCCCGGCGGTAGTCCACAAAATATGATCCTGACTGATCAGCTCCAGACCGGTGACCAGCGAAAGCATCGCCAGCCCGGTGAGCAGGAACCCCGGTTTGTCGAAATGTTTGGGTTCATCGGAAGGTGCCTGAGGAAACAGACGCCACGCCAGCATCATCGCAATAATTCCGAGCGGCACATTGATATAGAAAATCCAGTGCCATGAGGCGTAATGGGTAATGAACCCACCGAGCGGCGGCCCGAGGATCGGCGCCACCAGCGCAGGCCAGGTCAGCGTGGCGATAGCTTTGATTAACTGTGGTTTTGGCGTAGTTTTCAGCACCGTGAGACGCCCGACCGGCACCATCAGCGCACCGCCAATACCCTGAATAATACGCAGAATGATAAATTCACTGACGCTGGTCGCCATGGCACAAAACAGCGAAGCCAGCGTAAAGACCGCGAGGGCAAAGGTGAATACGTTGCGGGCACCAAAACGTTCTGCCGCCCAGCCACTGGCGGGGATAAGTACCGCCAGCGTCAGCATATACGCACTCATCCCGGCATTAAGATCGACCGCTGATACGCCGAAAGAAATCGCCATTTGCGGCAGCGCGGTGGCAATCACCGTACCGTCGATAAACTCCATAAAGAAAGCAGCCGCAACCAATAAAGCAATAACGGAGATCCCGTTACTGGCAGCGGTTTCTCCCTGCGGATGTTCTGACGCATCCGATTTAGTGTGGCTCATTGTCTTCTGTCCCGGAAAAACAGCATCGCTGCAGAACGCAGCAAAAGATAGATGATAAGTATTAAACCTATCACACACCTTTGGCTGGGTTATAGATCGCATGAGGATCAAAAAGAGCGATTTCATGTCATCGGAGCGCAGTGAAGAACCCGCCCTGTAACTGGCAGGCAAAATCGCTGACATCTTCCTCCAGACAAAGTGCGATATCGGCGGCAAATCCACGACGGTTCAGCTCACGCGCTGAACCACAGCCTTCAAGTTCTGCCCGTGTCAGATGTTGATAAACAGCACAGGCAGCGCGGGCTTCAGCAGATAAACGACGGTGCGAAAGGCGCGAAACCAGCCCGCCGGCGGCGGCAAAATCTTCAAGTGCCGGACGCAGTGAGTTGTCCGGCCACTTTTCACCGGCGGGTACGATCAAAATCTGGCGATAATTTTCACACGCGCGGGCGGTCGCGGTCACATTGCGAAAACAGGCGGTGAAAATCGCCGCCTTGTGCGCTTTGGCTTTAAAAGTCAGCGCGGATCCGTTCGGCGAAGGCAGCACCAGCCGCGTTCCCGCTGTCATGTTCAGCAAGGAGCAGGGAGAAAGGGTGAAACCCTGCCCCTGAAAACACCGGTCAAACTGCGCACATTCGGCATTATTATCTGCGGCAAATTGCTGCGCACTGGCGTCTTTCCAGGGATACGGGAAGATCATGCCGCCGCGTTCACCGGCCACACTCACGCAGGTGGAAAACGACATCACGTCGATAATGACAATACAGTCCGCTTCTGCCGCCAGATGCTCCATGGCTGGCGCGCCCCATTCCACACGAACATCAAAATCAGCCTGCGAAAAATCAGTCATGAAAGCGTCCTGTTCAGAATATAAAAGCAAGAAAAAGCGGATTCATTCGCCAGCGTATTCACTACACTGATTAACACGATTTTAACGTTGATAATTCCATTACTAAAACAAGGCAATAGCCAATATTCAATAGGGGATGTGAATGAAAGCGGGTGATTTTTGCCGTCTGTTACTGCTGGCGGCGATCTGGGGGGGTAGTTTTCTGTTTATGCGGGTGGCGGCACCGGCATTCGGTGCCATCAATACTGCGTTTTTGCGCGTACTGTTTGGGTTTATCGGACTGGTCGTTATCCTTGCCGTAATGCGAACGCCGCGTGATTACCAGCAAAAATTTGGCAGTTCGCTGCTGCTCGGGGTGATCAACTCCGGTTTGCCGTTCCTGATGTATTGTCTGGCGGCACGCTGGTTACCGGCGGGTTATTCGGCGATCCTCAACGCGACCACGCCGCTGATGGGCGTGGTGATGGGCGGATTGTTCTTCAACGAGGCAGTGACGCTTAAAAAGGCGCTCGGCGTGCTGACAGGTTTATTCGGCATCACCTTGCTAACCACAACGGGCAGCGCAGAGTCGGTACCGCAACTGCTGGCGGGCGTGATCGCGTGTCTGGTGGCGACCGGTTGCTATGCGGTGGCCGGTTTCCTGACCCGTCGCTGGATAACAGAACGCGGCGGATTAGATCCAAAACTGGTCGCCACTGGCAGCCAGCTGGGTGCCACGCTGTTCCTGTTGCCGTTCTTCCTTTACGCATCGGCGACCGAAGCGCCGGTCCATTGGGCGCAGCCGCTGGTCTGGCTGTGCGTGCTGGCGGTCGGCCTTATCTGTACCGCGTGGGCGTATATCCTGTATTTCCGGCTCATTGCCGACATCGGCCCGCTGCGCAGCATGACAGTAACATTTCTGATACCGCCGTTCGGCATTTTGTGGGGTTATCTGTTACTCAATGAAACGCTGTCTGAAGGCTTCTTCGCGGGCGGAATACTGATCTGCGTGGCGGTGTGGCTGGTACTCAGTCCGGGAAAAAAGCTGGCGGCAAAAGCAAAAACGCCCGCACCTGAAGCGAAATAGATTCAATCCACTAAGCCAGGCGCGGGCAGGGCGTCAGCCAAGATATTCGATGATTGATAAACCACCGTTGTAGTCGGTGCTGTAGATAATGCCTTGAGCATCGACAAACACGTCGCAGGATTGAATCACCTGCGGCCTGCCCGGACGTTTATCCATCATGCTTGCTGGTGCCGCGGGCACCAGCGCACCGGTTTCTTTTGGCTGATACGGATTGCTGATGTCGTACGCACGCACTCCGGCATTCTGATAGGTGGCGAAAATCAGCGTCGAACTGACAAAGCTACCGGGCCTGTTTTCATGCAGATTATGCGGCCCGAAATGCGCGCCCTTGCTGACGTAATCCCGTTCCTCCGGTTGCGGGAAAGTCGAAATACTCACCGGATTCGACGGCTCGCGCACATCAAATACCCAGATCAGCTTCTCGCCATCTTCCTGATTATCCAGCACCGCTTCATCGAGCACGACCAGCAGCTCCCGGTCCGGCAACGGCAGAGCGGTATGCGTGCCGCCGCCAAATGGCGGGCTCCAGTTACGGTGTGAAATCAGCTGCGGCGCGCTGCGGTCTTTGATATCCAGCAGTGTCAGGCCGCCGTCGCGCCAGCTGGCATAGGCGGTATCACCGCTGATGATCGCGTGATGCAACGCGTAGCGTTTACCTTCCGGCCAGTCCGGCGTTTCACCGCCAGCGGTGTGCATTCCGGGCAACCACCAGCGACCGGCAACCTGAGGATTGCGCGGGTCGGCCAGATCAATGGTCAGGAAAATGTAATCGCTGTAGCCGTCAATCAGCGCGGACACATACGCCCAGCGCCCGCCGACGTACCAGATACGATGCACACCGATCCCTTCCAGCCCGAGAAAGCCGATCTCTTTTGGCTGATCGGGCAGCGAAATATCAAAGATACGCACACCGGCACTCCAGCCACGCTGTTGCGTGCCTTGCACTGTCTCGCTGACGGAGCGGGTGTAATAGACTTTTTCATCGGCAAAACGCACGTCGGCGAACAAATCCCGCGCGTTGATCACCAGCAGTAAATCGTCGTGCGCCTGTAAATGCACGTTCCAGGTACCCGGAGGCGCAGCGACAAAACCGGCAGGGCGCGGATTTTTAGGGTCGCGGACATCCACAATGGAAAAGCCCTGCGACACCATATGACCGATATAGGCATAACCACGGTGAACCATGACCTGCACGCCGTCAGGTTTTCCGCCCTGATCGCTGTGGCCGATCAGCCGCATATTGCGGCTGTATTCCGGCGTGGGGAGAGAATGTGTAGTCATCTTCAGGCCTTATTTTTTGTGCTGCGCTTCAAGCGTGGCGAACCACGGCGCAATAAAATCATCGGATTTACCCCAGCCTGGGATCACCTTCGCCAGCGACGCGACATTTACCGCGTCAGGATTGCTGACCAGCAGCGCCTGCGGAATGGCTGCGGCTTTGAATTCATAGCTGGCAGGCGTTTTCTCACCGGCAATTTTATTAGCAACCAGACGCAGGTTGATCGCCCCAATCAGTTTCGGATCGACCGCCACGCTGACTTTCCACGGGCTGTTGGCTTCGCGCATCAAACCAATATCCTGATTGGAAATATCAATGCTGTAGAGTTTGATTTCGGTACGGCCATTCTCCTGCAGGGCTTTGTACGCGCCCTGACTGAACGCATCCCAGGTTCCCCAGATAGCATCGATTTTGCCTTTCGGGTATTTCGCCAGCAGCGCGCCGACTTTATTTGCGGTATCTCCCTGAACGTCAGAAGACACCGCGCCGACGGATTCCAGCTCATGAATGCCCGGATTGGCGGCTAAGATTTTTTTATACGCGTCCTGACGACGTTCCATTGGCGGGAAACCGGCGACCCAAAGTTTGACGATATTGGCTTTGCCGTTGAAATCTTTGATCAGCTGACCGACGGAAAGATCGGTGAGCGACGCATCGTCCTGCTGGGTGACGGTCACACCGGGAATGTCGCCGTTGACCGCCGTATCAAACACTGAAACGGCAATGCCGCTGGCGGTGATGCGTTTGAGCAGTTCGGTGGAATAGGGATCGCGCCCTTGCGACAAAATAATGCCATCGTATTTCTGGCTGATCGCCTGATTTACAAAGTCCTGGAATTTGGCGTCATCGCCGTTACTGAGAAATGTATTCACCTGAAAGCCCAGCTTGCGGCCTTCCTGAATTGCGCCGGAGACAAACTGCGTAGTGTTGTCGTCTGAGCCCAGATTGCGGATCACCGCAATGCGTACCGGCCCTTTATGATCGCTGATGGCTTTCGGTACAGGCGCAGTGCCGGCGGCAAAAGAAGGGAAAACGGAGAGCAAACTTAACGCCAGTAACGACGAGGAAAACAGTTTCATGGTTATTACCCTGTGTGGTTAATCATCATTTTAACGGGAGGACAATTCATGACAGGCCTTGTACAGGCTCTTATATTGAGTTAATGAATTGATTGCCCGAGTTTTGATGACCCGCGAATGAATGGCAACGAACGAAAAGGCATAAGTTAATGCCAAAGATTATTAGCCATCCGGATGTCCGGGCGTAGGATGATAACAGCTTCTAAATTAAGGATTTCCCCATGAGTGAGACAGATATCCGCGTGGTCACCGGCCCCGCCAGCTATTTTTCGTTCCCCGGCGCTATCGAACGGCTGAGCGACTTCTACACACCGGCGCAACTGGATAACGCGCTGTGGATTTACGGCGAGCGTGCCTTAGTGGCTGCGCAGGATTTCCTGCCGGAAGCCTTTACCGCTTCGCAGGCCAGGCGGGTTCTGTTTAAAGCGCATTGCAGCGAAACCGAAGTGCAGCGTATTGCGGATATTGGCGGGAATGACCGTCAGGTAGTGATCGGCATTGGCGGCGGTGCAGTGCTGGATACTGCGAAAGTCGTGGCGCGACGTCTGGGATTGCCGGTTGTCGCTATTCCGACCATTGCCGCGACCTGTGCCGCCTGGACGCCGCTTTCTGTCTGGTACAACGATGAGGGGCAGGCGCTGCGTTATGAAATCTTTAACGACGCTAACCATCTGGTTTTGGTCGAGCCACGCATTATTCTGCGTGCGCCCAAGGAATATCTGCTGGCCGGTATCGGCGATACGCTGGCGAAATGGTACGAAGCCGTGGTGCTCAGCCCGCAGCCGGAAAAACTGCCCTTAACCGTTCAGCTCGGCCTGAATACTGCGCTGACCATTCGGGATGTGTTGCTCAATGAAAGCGAAGCGGCGTTGCAGGCGCAGGATGATAATCAGCTGACGCAGTCGTTCCTTAACGTTCTGGACGCGATTATCGCGGGCGGGGGATTAGTCGGCGGGCTTGGCGACCGTTATACGCGTATCGCGGCGGCGCATTCGGTCCACAACGGCCTGACCGCATTGCCGCAAACCGATGCGTTTCTGCACGGCACGAAAGTGGCGTATGGCATTCTGGTGCAAAGCGCGTTGCTCAATCAGCCGCAAGTAGTTCAGCAGTTAACCGCACTGTACAAAGTGCTGGATTTGCCGGTCAGTCTGGCGCAATTGCAGGTGGATATTCACGATGAACGGCAGATGTCGCGCCTGATTGAACGCACATTACAGGCCGGAGAATCCATTCATCTGTTGCCCGGACACCCTGACGCCGAACAACTGCGACTGGCATTTGAATTTGTAGAGAATAAATAGTCATGCGCTAATTTATTCTATTCATGTTTTTGTATTCATAAATAAATAACCCGGCATTGACCGGGTTTAATTTAACTTTTTACGTTTAATACTCCTCTGAACTGCTTTCACTATTGCTTCAATAATAACCATTATTAACAGGGTAGGGATCAATCCAGTAACAGACAAGAGCACGACAAAAATATCATCCTGCAATCCAGGCCACGGCGGCTCTCCGTAATCTGGCTTCATCAGTTGATCAAAATAATCCGCGATGGCTATCGATTTGATGTATTCATAATCAATCAGCCAGCCGGGAAAGGGCGACAACAGGTAGTAATCTATAAAAATAAAAAGCGCCAGCCGCACCGCTATCTTACAGAATAAGGCATGGCGCATTCATATCCCCCGTAACTTCGATTTCTCCATATGCCTTCAGATGTATGATTGGAATGTCTATAGTGTGCGAATTCAACAACGCGCTTCTGAGCGTGTCAAAATCGGCATGATGCATGAATGTTAAACACCCATCTGATACGCCGGTACCATCCGGACGCAATGGATGCAAACGGAAACTTCTGCGCAAGGTCTCACCGATATAAGTTGAATCATCTATCAAGCCATCTTGTCGATACAGGGCAAACCAAGATGAGTAATCATTACCGGTGCGAATATGCTTTTCGTACTCCTTTAATCTCGACCTCACTCCCCCTCTGGGGCGGTTAACAATCCAGTATTTACCCGTCGGAATTGGCCCATTTTCATTACCTCCACAACCTATTCTGTTTGTGTGCGGGAATAAGCCTGAAAATACAGGAAAGACCCCCACACCAGCACAATAAAGTTTTGCGATTTTTCCGCCTTCATAAAGACGATTGAAATCCACTTTGCACGAAATCATCCCTGTGTTCCCTGTTATGCGTACAAGCTGGAATTCCATTCATCGGTAAAACTGATATGTCCATCGAGGTACAACCAGGTGATTTTATGATACCCGAGACCAATGGACTCGGTAGGAATGCTGGCCTGTCCCTCAGCATGTTTAAAATTATGCATATGCGGATTGATATTAAGAAGACGAACACCTTCCATTGTCATATTTAAATATTCCTCTTCCATTCCGGCCGCGTTAATCCGATACCATTTAACGACTGCTTTTTGTAGCTTCTCGCTGGTAGCTACTGCGCGGTAAAGATAAGGCGTAGATTTATCAAACTCTTTGACAAGCCCCATCGTTTGATGGACACGAGTAGACATTAACCGCCCGGTATTCCCATCGAAAGGAACGGAAAGACCGTGTGTGAAACTCTGTATTTCAATCGCGCCTTCACGACCTAAAATCTCAGAACCTCCCTGGATTAATACACCGTTTGAATCGTATAACCATAAATAAGCTGGTACGGACATAATCAAATCCCTTTATGTATTGAGGGGTATACGTTATGCCTGTGCAAGAGGTCTGACAATTAGCAGTCCCTGTAAAAAAGACAATTTTCAGACATTTAGTATCTATCCGCGGAAAGCCTTATGTACTCTCCGACGCTTCGCACAATCAGGAGGCAGAAAGAGGTTAATGTCAGGAATATGTAAACAACAGCTAAACGCGCTTCATTTTCCCACCTGCATTGCGTTCTCTTTAATTCTACGTTGTAAAGATGTTTAAAAATCGGGTGATACCGTGATTTTTTCAGGCAGCGGAAACCGATCATGGAACACTCACCCCTTAACGAAACCGAATCCCTCAACGGCACATTTTCCTCCGGACAAATCGGCGTTGAAGAAACAATCAAAAAAAGCAGCGGATTCAGCTTGTTTATGGATCTGCTGAGCGGCGCGTGCGTGCCTGATAATCTGTGGCGTGACCGGATGTTCCGTGTGAAATACGCTGTGCGTACCTTGCTGCACCCGCTTGATACCCTGAAAGTGCTCAATAAAATGGCCAGTGAACCCGTCTGGCAGGAAGCATTCAGCATTCAAACCAAACTGCCGAGCAAAATCCACAAACCCTATCTGCATCTTGGCCTGCCTTCTGCCGGTCGTGCGGATGCGCTGGTGGATCACTACGATTTCGTCAAAAGCCTCGAAAACGTGCAAATGCGTAACACTTTCCTCAGCGAAAAGGGGAACACCGTGACGCAGTTCACCGGTAAAGATGGGGAAGCTTTTCGCGTGGTACTGGGTTCCATCGGTAAATCCGAGCGCGAAGGCGAAGCCAATATGTTCCTGTTTATGGAAGACACCTTGCTGGCGGCGCTGACCTTCAGCATTGTGCAGCGCTCGGAAGGGCCGACGATGATCGTCGGGGGATTCCAGGGCGCACACCGCTCGACGCCACATGAAGTCATTAAACAGGCGACGAAATCCTGTTACGGGCTTTTCCCAAAACGCCTGCTGCTGGAAAGCCTGCAACGCGTCGCGGCGGAGACTGGCGTTCAGCGCATTCTGGCCGTGAGCGATACCGGCCACGTTTTCCGCAGCCTGCGCTACCGTCACCGCAAGAAAAATGTGTTTGTCGCCAGTTATAACGAATTCTGGGATTCCATCAGCGCGACGCCGTATTCCTCGGCACTGTATGACGTCCCGCTGGAATTGCCGCGCAAACCGATGGAAGAGATTGCCAGTAAGAAACGTTCCGAATACCGCAAACGTTACACGCTGCTCGATGAACTGCATGAAAGCACCGCGTCGCTGCTGAAAAGCTGACAGCAACGTCCTCAGAATTATGACTCGCTGTAGCAGGCAACAGGGCCAGGGAATGGCCTTTCTGCCTGGTCTTGCACGACATAGCCCCGATAACGCCCGCCAGATGCACGACCTTCACGGAAAATTCCCTTAAGAAATTCTTATCTGCACTTTGCTTAAGCCACGGTTTCATAAGTCATAGTTATCTAATCATTCGAATTAAAACCAATTCATTCCCAATAGTCGCGCAAATTGTGTATTAATTATGAATGATATTGTTACACGTATCTCAAAACTGACCGCTCATTCGTACACTCCTGTGTCAAATGTGAACTAATTCACATCTATTCATTCGCCTCGCCTATATAAAACGCCATATCCATAAAATCGAAACAGCGGTTCAATTTTATAATCATTCTCCGGGCGGGACGACTATGAACGCAGAAAAACCAATTCTTTTCAGACACCAGCTGGCCTATGGCGGCGGGAACTTACTGGGCAGCGGGGCGCTGGCAATCGCCGGTATCTGGTTGCTGTACTTCTACACCACGTTTTGCGGCCTGACGTTGTTGCAGGCTTCAGCAATCTTCTCTGTCGCCAGTATCATTGATGCTATCAGTAATCCACTGATGGGTTATCTTTCTGATAACTTTGGCAAAACGCGCCTTGGCAAACGCTTCGGGCGTCGTCGTTTCTTCATTCTGCTCGGTGTACCGCTGATGATGTTCTACCCGTTGTTATGGGTCGAAGGCTTCGGTTTCTGGTATTACCTTTCCACCTACGTGCTGTTCGAACTGATTTACACTTCGGTGATGGTGCCTTACGAAACACTGGCCACCGAAATGACCACTGATTTCTCAGCCCGCTCTAAACTGACCGGCTACAAAGCGATTTTCGGCAAAGTGGCGAACTTCCTGGCGGCCTTTATTCCGGGTCAGTTCATCCTGATTTACGGCAAAGATTCCGCTGAGCCGTTCTTCTTCACCGCACTGACTTACGGCGTCATTCTGTTTATCGCCATCGGCCTCTTATATTTATCTTCCTGGGAACGTCCGGTGGAAGAAACCACGCCGGTGGATGAGAAGAAAATGACGCTGGGCAAAACCATGTTGACGCTGGTGCGGGACATGAAATCCACGTTTCACCTGCGCGTATTCCGCAAGCATCTCGGCATGTATTTGTGCGGGTTCGGCGCGGAATGGCTGTTCGCCTCGGTGTTCACGTATTTCATCATCTTTGTGCTGCAATATGATCCGACGATGGTGGCCGGGCTGAGCAGTCTGAACTCGATTCTGCAGTTGTTCTCCACCGCCATTTTCATCGGAATTTGCGTGAAGCACGGCTTCAGCAAACCTTATATTCTGGCGCTCGGCATCGTTGTATTCTCGGTTGTATGCTACAGCCTGCTGCACTTACTGCATCTGCCGCAACAGTACGCGACCGTGGCGATGCTGACGATCACTGTGGTGTTTGGGATTGGCACCGGTGGTGTGTATTACATTCCGTGGACCATTTACACCTTCCTGGCTGATATTGATGAAGCCTTTACCGGCCGCCGCCGTGAAGGGATTTACGCCGGTGCGATGACCTTCTCCGGCAAGCTGATGCGCTCGGTGATCGTCTTCGTGATGGGCGCGATTTTAAGCTTCTACGGCTTCCAGTCTAAATCCCATACGCAGCCTGAAAGCGCGGTAACGGCGATTGCGCTGGTGTTCTGCATCGGCGTGATAGCACTGGCACTGATGGCGATGGTATTCAGCCACCAGATGAAGCTTAACCGCAAAACACACTTAGTGGTTCTGGGTGAAGTGGCGCGTATCAAAGCCGGCGGCGCGATCACCGACGTTCAGCCGGAAGTTCGCGCAGTGATGGAAGAACTGATCGGCTATCCGTATGAAGAATGCTGGGGCAACAGCAAAGTCTGCCGCAAAATCTTCGACACTCCCGCCGTTGAACTGGACGCGGCCAAACCGATGGTCAGCGCCACGCAAAAACCGTAAACCCTGATTTAACTCTGCATTTCTTACTTCACCGACTGGCCGGGCAAACCGGCCAGCGACCCCTCACGTTTTTAGGATAAGAACGATTATGCGGGCATCAAAATTTGTTATTGCCGCGCTGTCCCTCGGGATGTGCGCACAAAGCCTCGCCGCTGCATTGCCTGACGCCAGCAAACTGGTCTGGCACAGCATCACGTTTGGTCAGTCTACTGACGTCAATTTTGCCACCAACGTTTTGCCACAAAAAATCGGCATGAACGAAACCCGGCTTGCTGACGGTAAACCGGTGCCGGCCGCCGGCACGTTGCTCAGCACGCCGTTTACGCTGGAAAGCCGCGGCGGCAAGGTCGGTAACAGTCATGATGGCTTAACCTACTTCTATACGAAATTACCGGCTGACGTGAATTTCCGTCTTGAGGCCGATTTTACCCTCAACCAGTTCGGGCCGGAAAACGGCGCAAAACCGGCAGGGCAGGAAGGGGCAGGATTACTGGTGCGCGATATTCTGGGTACGCCTCGTGAACCCGTGACCAAACCCGGCATTGAAGAATTACCGGCTGCATCAAATATGGTGATGAACAGCGTAATGGCTACCGGCGATAAACCGCCGGTTCTGGCGCTGATTGCCCGTCAGGGCGTGCAGCAACCGTGGGGAAATACCGGGATCAGCATCGTGCGTGAGAGTTATCACCCGCTGACCACGCCTGCGCATTTCACATTACGCCTGACCCGCACGGATAATAGTTTTGATGTCGCTTACGCGCCACAGGGCAGCGACAAGTGGATCAGCCAGTCCGTTGCAGGCGCTGACCGTGTGACGCAGCTGGATAAAACCGGCTATTACGTCGGTTTTTTTGCTTCCCGCAATGCCAGCATCACCGTCAGTCACGCCAGACTGACGCTGGATGAAGCGCATACCCAACCTTCCGCACCTTACGTGACGCCGTCACTTAACGCGCGTATCGAAGTCATGTCATCGCCACTGATCACCCGGCGTGACAGCGTGATTCAGTTGCGCACCAACGGTGACGGTCAGTTGCAGATTAATCAGGATGGCAAACCTTTACTGCGCCAGACCGCCGTTCGCGGCGGCGAAGTGGTGACCGCGCCATTCCACGCACAGCAGCCTGTCACGCCATTACAGATAATTTTTACGCCGGATGACGGCACACCGGTCACGCTGGAATTCCCGCTCAAAATGGCACTGGTCAGCAACCCTGATGAATTGCACGTGTCCCCGCAGGGCGAGGCCGGTAACGACGGTTCCTCGCAACATCCGCTGGATTTCGCCAGTGCTGTTAATCTGTTAGCGCCAGGCGGCACCTTGTGGCTGGCAGAGGGGGAATATCCGGCGGGCGTGATACCGGCAACGGCCAGCGGCACGGAACAGAATCGCAAAACGCTGCGTGCGCAGGGCAACAACGTGGTGTTTAACGGGCTGAAGCTCGATGCGAGCTTCTGGAATATACGGGACATTACCGTCACGCAGAAAAGCTTCCACATTGCCGGCAGCTACAATCATATTGACCGCGTGAAAGCCCATCATGCAGATGATACCGGCATCTGGGTCGCCTCGCCGGACGGCATTGGCCGTGCGCTGTGGGCAAGCCATAACCTGATCAGTAATTCAGAATCCTGGGGGAATCAGGATCCGGGACGCAAAAATGCTGACGGCTTCGCGGTTAAAATGCGCGTCGGAGAGGGTAACCGGCTGGTGAACTGCTATTCGCATGACAATGTTGACGATGGCTTTGACCTGTTCAACAAAATTGAGGACGGCCCGAACGGCAGCGTGACGATTGAAAACAGTCTGTCGGTTCACAACGGCAGCAACGGTTTTAAACTGGGCGGTGAAGGATTGCCTGTCGCACACATCATCCGTAACAGCGTGGCGGTCGAAAACGGCATGGACGGTTTCACCGATAATTTCAACCCCGGTGCGCTGGTGGTTGAAAACAACCGCGCGCTGGACAACAAACGCTTCAACTTCCTGTTCCGCCCGTCGCCTTACACCACGGCGGACAAGCAGGGCATCTTCAAAGACAATTTTTCCCTGCGCACCTTGCCCGGTAAATATGACGATGCCGTGACCGGCAATGTGGACGACAGCAATTATTTTTATACCGGCCACAAAACGGTGAATAAACTGAATAAAGAAATTCAGCCCGGAGATTTTATTTCTTTGCGGCTGCCGGATCCGATAACCCGTCTTTCTGACGGCGGATTTAATTACGCTGACTTTCTGAAGAAAAAGTGATTGCAGCGCAGTTAAAAAGCAATACTCATTTTAAATAAAATAATATTACTCAATATCTCTGGGATTTATAAATAATGAAAAAGTGCAGACTGATACTCTGCGGCTTACTGCTGGCCAGCGCCAGCAGTCATGCCGTGACGATTGATCTTCGCCATGAATGGCTGGATGACAGTAAACAGCATAAAGACCGCGCGATGGTATCGCACCGTTTCGCTAACGGGTTTGGTTTCTCGCTGGAAGCCAAATGGAAGTCCGGCGGTGACAACCCGAACAAACCCTTTAATAATCTGGTGGATAACGGCACTGAAAGCACCATAAGCTATCAGTATAAGATCACCCCTAAGGTGTTTATCCAGCCTGGTTTCACGCTGGAATCCAGTTCTGACAGCAGCATCTATAAACCTTTTTTAACCGCAGGATATACGTTCGACAGCGGGATCTATTTCAATGCCCGTTATCGTTATGAATATACCCGTTATACCAAAGAAAATACCGAAGACCGTAAAACTAATCGTGGTGAAATCTGGTTAGGTTATCGGATTGCTGACTGGCGATTTGAATATAATTATATATATAAAAACAGCGACCAAATTCTTTACGACAATGATAAATGGGATTATGAGCAGGATCTGAAAGTCGCTTACAATATTAATAAGCAATGGACGCCTTATGCGCAAATCGGTAATGTGTCTGTGCGGAAAACCACTGACGAAAGACAAACGCGTTTCAGGTTAGGGATACAATATAACTTCTGATGTTATCACATTCGGGTGAGACATCTGTCAGCCGGTCAGCGAATGCTGTCCGGCTATTTCTTCACTGAAATATAAACGAAACATATCAATAAATGTTTTCGGGTTGACAATAATATAGCGCATGGGTAAATTGCACGAGCCGCAAGTAGCGGCCTTTATTAACTTTACATAAGAGACTAATGGACACTGTAACCAGTAGCTTGCCGGATGACGCTGATATAGCGTGCCGGAACAGTAAACATAAAATCGATTGTGATCATTTCACCGTTTGGGTGCGCCTCGCCAGAGCCTGATGCTCTCGTGTAATCCCGCCTCAACCTGAATGTCACGGTCCCGAGGTGTATTATGAATTTCAAATCTACCCTTTTTTCTGATGTCAAAACAATGACATCCACTTTGCGTGTCCGCCCGTCTCGTGACAGGATGTTGGCTGCCCGCAAGAAAGATGCATCATCTATTTTTTCCTCTAAAATCAACAGACTTAATCACCGCGTTACCACGTGGAGGGTCAGTCCTGTCACCGGTCAGCTGGAACAACGCTGTATCGTTTCTGACAGCGAAGATCCACATAGTCGGATTTCCTTTCACTGATTCAACGTCAGCATTTCGCTGCGCTGAACATCGTCTTGACACATGTCTGACGGCTTTGATCGTTTTATTGTTTCTTTAATAAAATTCCAGCGTCAGTTATGCATCAATAAAAGACACATAATCGATTTCACTCTGTTTATTAACTTTTTAATTAAAGGAAAATAAACGGCGGGGAATTCTGCGCGAAAATAATTAAATACCGATCACTGAAATAAGGTGAAGGGTTTCTGCTGTCTGAAAATAACAGACTGCGGTTTCATCTGCGCGTTATCCGGTGACAGGAGCATCACCATGGCTGTACCGGCTTTTATCGTGACCTTGCTTTTCGTAACGGTTTTCACACCACAAAAAAAACCCTGAAAAAGGGGAATGACAATGATTATGACAACTCAATCCGGAACCACACTGCTTGTCCATCTGGCAGGCGCCATCGCGCTGCTGCTGTGGGGTTCTCATATGATTTCAACCGCGCTGCAACGCGGATTTGGTACGCCGCTGCGTCACTGGATGGGGCGGCATCTCACTAACCGCTGGATGGCGCTGCTTGCTGGCGTCGCCATTACCGGCCTGTTGCAAAGCAGCACGGCAGTGAGCCTGATGGCGACTTCATTTACCGCCGCCGGAACGCTGAGTCTGGCACCGGCGCTGGCGGTTATGCTCGGCGCGAATGTCGGGTCGACGCTGGTGGTTCAACTGATGAGTTTCAACACCGAAATTGCCGTTCCCTTGCTGATTCTGAGCGGATTTGTGGTGTTTAAACTTCGTGACCATTCGGGTTTTGAAAGTGCGGGCTGCGCGCTGATAGGCCTCGGCCAGATGTTGCTGGCGCTCGGGATGCTCAGCGCCACGCTGGGACATATCGAAACCACGCCGGTATTTCATGCGGTGATGCAGGGGCTGGAAGGCGACACGCTGATTGCGCTGATGGTTGCCATTATTCTCACGCTGGTTTGTCACTCCAGCGTGGCGGTGATTTTGCTGATTGCCTCGCTTGCTGCCACTGGCGTGATGACACCTGTTACCGCGATGGTGCTGGTTCTGGGTGCAAATATCGGCGGGGCGCTGCCGCCGTTACTGAACGCGGGTTCGGCCGTGGCTCGTCGTCTGCCAGCTGGTAATTTGCTGGTGCGCGGTGCGGGATGTGTGGTGGCTCTGGCGCTGATGCCGCTGCTCGGCAAACTGGCCGCCGCTTTCGAACTGACCACACCGCAGTTGGTGGTGATGTTTCATACCGCGTTCAGCGCCGTGCTGGCCATTATCTTTATCGGGCTGACCGGTCCGCTGGCGCGCGCACTGGAGCGGTTTTTCCCGGAAGAACCGCGCCCGGCGGATCCGGGTATGCCGATGTATCTCGATGAGGCCGGGCTGGATATTGCCTACATCGGGCTGTCCAATTCCGTGCGCGAATCACTGCGGGTTGCGGACATGCTGAACGTTATGCTCGATCGCCTGCGTGCGCTGTTTGCCGCTCCCGATCCGCTGAAAGCAGGCAAAATCCGGCAGGCCGATCAGTCACTCGACGGACTGAGTGCGGCGATCCGCGCCTATCTGGCGGATATCGGGCAGGAAGGGCTGAGCGATTCAGATGCCGACCGGGCGCAGGAAATCCTGATGTTTGTCATTAATATCGAGCACGCGGGCGACATTCTGTCCAGCAGCCTGACGCAGCTGGCAACGCGTCGCGGACGCCGTGGCGAGCAGTTCAGCGCATTCGAGCTGCACAATATCGGCCTGCTGCACGCGGAAATCCTGGTGAGTCTGCGTCTGGCCATCACCGCATTTCTTGGCGAGGATCTGGCGGCAGCGCATCAGCTGGTGGCGCGTAAAGAGGTGGTACGTCAGATAGAGGCGACTGCCAGCCGCGAGCACTTCAGAAAGCTGCGTGACGATAAAAATGCCTGGGCGGAATCCGGTGATATTTTCCAGCGCGTGCTGCGTGATTACCGGCGTGTGCATCATCACATTGCCGCCGTCGCCTATCCGGTGATTGACCGTCTGAGCGATGACGAAATCGTAACTGATGAAAGCCGGGCAAACGCATGAGTGACATCGTCACGTTTATCGGGATTTTCTGAGAATACCCTGCACCGGCGGGCTTGTGGATAAATCTGATTATCCCGGCGGTGCGCTGATAAGAGACTATATTTGTTAATTCGAAATTGTTCATCGCGAAATAGCTTGTGATGAAATAGTTCAGAGCGAAATAGTTCATCGATTAATAGTTAATCGTGAACAAGGTATCAGATACAACTATTACAAAATAAGAAAACGCCCGAGGGTTTTCAGCGCAATGACGCGTTGTGTCGTAACTTATCAGCAGGAGAATGACCTTGACCTCAGAAATTCAGGTAAATACCACCGAAACACCGCTACTTCCGCACCCGGACAGTCAACAATACGCCTTCTTTTTCGATGTCGATGGCACGCTCGCCGAAATCCGCGATGAGCCCGATGCCGTGTCCATTCCGCCCGAAGTCCGTCAGCATTTACAGGCGTTATTTACCGCTTCCTCCGGCGCACTGGCGCTGATTTCAGGCCGTCCGGTTGAACAACTGGACCAGCTGGTTGCACCGTTAATTCTGCCAGCAGCCGGTGTTCACGGTGCAGAAATGCGTGACGGCGAAGGGCAGTTTCACCGCGTGACGTTACCGGCGCAGATGGCGAAAGACGTTGAACAGACGCTCGCTGCCGGTATGGAAAAGCTGCCAGGCACCTTACTGGAAGTGAAAGGGATGGCCTTCGCACTGCATTACCGTCAGGCCATGCTTCATCAGCAGCACGTGCTCGAACTGGCAGAATCTGTGGTAGCAAAACACCCGGAGCTGGTTCTTCAGCCGGGGAAATGCGTAATTGAAATTAAGCCCCGCGGCAAAGACAAAGGCGCGGCGATTTATGATTTTATGCAACAACCCCCGTTTGCCGGACGCCTGCCGGTATTTGTCGGTGACGATCTGACCGATGAGAAAGGGTTTGAAGTCGTCAACGCGCTGAGCGGAATTTCCGTAAAGGTTGGCGAAGGTTTAAGTCTGGCGAAATACCGTGTTAAACACGTTCGCGATGTTTATCAATGGCTGGGCACGTTACAACGTCACGCCGCATTATCTTCATCTACTACTCATACAAACACACATACAAAGGAGTCACACTCATGAGCCGCCTGGTTGTTGTATCTAACCGTATCGCTATTCCTGACGGGTCGAAGTCCGCAGGCGGGCTGGCCGTTGGGATCCTTGACGCACTGAAAAACACCTCCGGTCTGTGGTTTGGCTGGAATGGCGAAATCAGCGAAATTTCCGGCGAAGATGACGAAGATGAGCTGAGTCTGGTTGAAGATGACGGCATCACGTACGCTTCTGTTCCGCTGGATCAGAACGATTACGACCTGTATTACTGCCAGTTTTCCAATGCCGTCCTCTGGCCCGCGCTTCATTACCGCATTGACTTAGTCGATTTCCAGCGTGAAGCCTGGGACGGCTACTGCCGCGTTAACGACCTGCTGGCGAGAAGATTGCAGCCGCTGATTAAAGAAGACGACATTCTGTGGATTCACGACTACCACCTGCTGCCGTTTGCTGCCGCATTACGCAAGCTGGGCGTGAAAAATCGCATCGGTTTCTTCCTGCATATTCCGTTCCCGACGCCGGAAATTTTCAATGCGGTGCCGACGCATGATGAGCTGATCAAAATGATGAGCGAATACGACCTGCTCGGTTTCCAGACCGAAAGCGATCGTCAGGCGTTTCTCGATAATCTGAGCCAGCTTACCGCGCTGGAACAAACCGGTTCCGGCACCCATCAGGCTTTCGGCAATACCTTTGCCACCGGCGTGTATCCGATCAGTATTGCGCCAGAGAGTATTAAAGAGATGGCGGAAGGGCCGCTGCCGCCGAAAATGGCCGCCATTGAACGCGAACTGCGTGAAGCGCAGAATATTATTTCCTGCGAGCGCCTCGATTACACCAAAGGGCTGCCGGAGCGTTTTCTGGCCTTTGAAGCGTTGCTGGAAAAATTCCCGCAGCATCGCGGCAAGGTGCGTTATACCCAGATTGCCCCGACGTCACGTGGCGATGTGCAGGCCTATCAGGAACTGCGTCATCAGCTGGAAACCGAAGTCGGACGCATCAACGGTAAATACGGCAGCATGAATCAGACGCCGCTGTTCTATCTCAACCAGCATTTCCAGCGCAGTCTGCTGATGAAATTGTTCCGTCTGACCGACGTCGGGCTGGTGACGCCGCTGCGTGACGGCATGAATCTGGTGGCGAAAGAGTATGTCGCGGCGCAGGATCCGGCTGACCCCGGCGTACTGGTACTTTCGCAATTCGCCGGCGCGGCGAATGAACTCACCTCGGCGCTGATTGTCAATCCTTATGACCGTGATGACGTGGCGGCGGCGCTGGATAAAGCCCTGACCATGCCGCTGGCCGAACGTCAGGCGCGGTATAACGACATGATGGCTGTGCTGACTAAAAATGATATCGCAAACTGGGGTGACACCTATTTGCGGGATCTGAACAATCTGACATTGCACGGCGGCAAATAAAACGCTGTTGCAATCGTTCTCAAAACCCAAGTCCTCTAACCAAAAGGCTCGCTTATGCTAAATGAGAAACATCAGACGAAGGAGATCGCAGCACTGGAAGGCGAAGAGTTTCGTCTGAGCGAACTCGAGCCAATTGAGCTGATCCTTGACCGGATGATGGACGCCGAGCCGGAACCGGAGATGATCGAAGGCCTGCCGCCTTCCGATGCGTTGACGCCTGCCGACCGATATATGGAACTGTTCACCAGCGTCCAGTCCTCATCGCTTTTTGCCGACAGCAAAACGTTTCCTGACTGTCCGCCAAAAATGGATCCGCTGGATATCCTGCTGCGCTACCGCCGGATAAAAAACCATCCGGGCTTTAATCTGAAACGCTTTGTTGAGGCGCATTTCTGGCTGCCGGAACCGCACGGTGACGAATACGTGTCTGATCCGGGTGATTCGCTGAAAGAGCACATCGATAAACTCTGGCCGGTGCTGACGCGCCAGCCGGAAGACCATGTTTCCTGGTCGTCACTGCTGCCCCTGCCACAGGCTTACGTGGTGCCAGGCGGGCGTTTTGGCGAAACCTACTACTGGGATTCGTATTTCACCATGCTGGGGCTGGCGGAAAGCGGGCGCAACGATTTGCTGCGCACCATGGCCGATAACTTTGCGTGGCTGATCGAGATTTACGGGCATATCCCTAACGGCAACCGCACCTATTATCTCAGCCGTTCGCAGCCGCCGGTCTTTGCGCTGATGGTCGAACTGTTTGAAGAGGATGGTGTGCGCGGTGCGCGTCGTTATCTTGATCATCTCAAAATGGAATATGAATTCTGGATGGATGGTGCGGATTCGCTGGCACCCAATCAGGCTTATCGCCACGTGGTTTGTTTGCCAGACGGCACCTTGCTCAACCGATACTGGGATGACAGGGACACGCCGCGTGATGAATCCTGGCGCGAAGATGTGGAAACCGCGAAACTCTCCAGTCGTCCCGCTAACGAAGTTTACCGCGATCTGCGTGCCGGTGCGGAATCAGGCTGGGATTATTCCTCGCGCTGGCTGCGTGATGGTCACCGGCTGGCCAGTATCCGCACCACGCAGTTTATTCCAATCGACCTGAACGCTTTTTTATTCAAACTGGAAAGCGCCATCGCCAATATTTCCGGCCTCAATAGCGACCGGGCGACCGAAGCGGAGTTCCGCCAGAAAGCTGAAACCCGCCGCGAAGCCATCAACCGCTATTTGTGGGATGAGACAGAAGGGTGTTTCCGCGATTACGACTGGCACCGTCAGCAGCTGGCACTGTTCTCAGCCGCCAGCGTGGTGCCTTTGTACGTCGGTCTGGCCACGCATCATCAGGCCGTACGTATTGCTGACGCCGTGCAGACGCGCCTGCTGACCTCCGGCGGACTGATGACCACGGAATACGAAACTGGCGAACAGTGGGATAAACCTAACGGCTGGGCGCCGCTGCAATGGATGGCAATTCAGGGCTTCAAGCTGTATGGCAACGACGTACTCGGCGACCAGATTGCCCGCAGCTGGCTGAAAACAGTAAATCAGTTTTACCAGCAGCATCATAAACTTATCGAGAAATATCACATTTCCGGCAATGCGTCGCGTGAAGGCGGCGGCGGGGAATACCCGCTTCAGGACGGCTTCGGCTGGACCAACGGCGTCGTCCGCCGCCTGATTGGTTTGTACGGCGAAAACTACGACTGATCCGCACCACATCACCACGGTGATCCTGCTTCACCAGCCAGTCTTCAAAGGCCTGGTGGAGCGGTTCCCCCGAACACAATTGTATATTCATACATAGAACTCTTTGCCGCTCACACTTTCGTCACCGTTTAATCGGTAACCTATTGACAGGAATAGCAACAGGCAAGGAGTGGCTTGAGCAATGTTTAGATTAATCAGAGCATGGGATGCAAAGAGAGAACTTTCACCAGAAGACTTTCAGTACATCCTGACGCCGCATGAGGCTTTCAGGCAAGCGCGGATTTACTACGAACTCAGCAGCGATAATTACCCCCATTCACACCGGTTTAATGCTCATGACGTCCCATGGAGAAAAGAGAGGAGCTCAGCACAAGATGAGCGCCGTTACGCTCACTACGTTGATGATGCTTATGACTTTACTAAAAGTAACATCGATTCCGGCTGGATCATCGGAATAGACACTTCTGAACAGTGGGATTACTACCACAATCCTTTCTTTTTCGATGCAGTAAGCAATTTAGTGTACGACTGTTTTATGAGTCATCATCACGAGTGGTTCGAAATGCACGTGAGAGACGCCTACGAGAAATGCCTCGACAACCATAACGGCAGAAAGCCTGCGCCGACAGTGAAACAGGCGCAGCATGGTGAGGCGATAAACAGTAAGGCAGCAGGACGTTTACTGGCGGCTGGTGGTATTTATAACGGTAACATTGAGGGATACCGCCAAACGGCAGAGCAGCTAGGCGGTGAAGCTCCTTGATCAGATGCTAAATGAGGCGACTAAAGGCGTGGGTATCGCGGCAGTCTCTGTTGCCGCAGGCTTAGGTTTTGGAAGAATGGGCGCTGTTGGTGAGATTTCCGAGCTAAAGAATCTCCATGTGCTCGGCAAGGTTGAAGGGGAGTACTCGGCAATAAATCCGGGACCGTTAGATAATATGTTGGCTGAAACATTTTCCGGTGGAGCATATAAAGAAGTAACCCTTTCTCAGAATACTACCTTCTATCGTAGTGGAGGGGATGGAGTGGAGCTTGGGCAATTCTTTTCCTATTAACAGCCTCAAGGGATTTTGCAATCGCGTGTCGATAAGGCTGTTTTACCCAAATGGCCAACCGGTGGACAATCCCCTATTGATAGCTTTTATGAGATTCAAATACCTGCGGGAACAAACGTATATGTTGGTCAAGTTGGGTATCAAACGCCTCTATATTCAGGTGGTACAGAGCAAGTCGTTGTTCTTACACCCTGGGAAATATCAGGAGTTAGAGTATTAAATAAAGGGCATTTGAAATGAAAAATGAAATTAAGACTACCGTAGTCAGTATTATTTATATCCTCTCGCATAATGATGCTAACGCTTGGGCAAAAATATTTGAAGAATTGAACGTTGAGCTTGAAAATGATTATGAAGCGGCATTGTCTTCATTAAGGAGCGTATTTGGAGGGGCGGGATCTTTTACTGACCTTGTACTTCATAAAAACAAAGTGCCACTCACCCAAGAAAATAATGAGCTATACGCCTTAAAAAATAAACTCTACAACCTTTTAAAAGTTGAGTTAGCAAAGATAAATAGTCATAAAAAATGATGATGTATGCCATGAAAATCAAAAGGATCTCACGGTCCTTTCTTTCTGGAGAAAGCTACCTTCGTACCACACAACAGTGTTTAATTAAAATGCCTGGTGGAGCAGGGTTTTCTGTACATTGCTCTCGACGGAAGCTGCAGCCTCCTTTGCGATTTACTTCGGCAAAGCCTCACCTTTCAGTACCACTGGCGTAAGGCCGTGGCACCTGTGATAAGCGCTGACCTGAAATATCCCTTAAAGGCTGGGGTATTTGCCGTCATCGTCCACGAGATCCACGGCGGTCAGATACCAGCGGTGCTGCTGATACACCAGACGGTACTCATACGTCGGCGTGTAAAATTGCTGCGGGAACTTCGTCGTCACTACCGCCGCGCCACCTTGGGTTTTCACCGACACGATTTTCTCTTTAGCCGGATCGTGCAACGGTTCAGAGCTGTAAGCGACAGGTTCGCCGACAAAATCGGGCAGGGTGTATTTCTTCAGCATCTCGCGGTAGGTTTTCTCTGCCATCGCTATGTTGTCAGCGGGCGTATGATCCGCTTTCGCTGCCACGGTCTGGTTATTCCAGCACAGATAATCTGTCTGGAAGGCAACCACTATATCTGCCGGAGACGCCATCTCAGCCTGCGCGGCACCAACTTTCAAACCCGGCAAGCACAAAAGCAGGCCAGTCAGTAAAGTCATGAAAATACGGGAACCGAAAGGAAGGATGCGCAAAATAAAGTCTCGCTGAGCAAAAGGATCAATGAAAGCATCATGATAGAGCAAAGCCTTGCTGCGGGAAACACAGCAAGGTGCAATTGAGACGGCAATCTTATGATCCGGTTTCCCTGTACGCCGAACACCGATTTTAGCGTGTTTTCATTCCTGGCAATTCTTCGGAAAAACGCGCCGTAATGGCATCACGCTCGTAGCCCTGACGCTCCGTCAGAATGCGGTAGAGATCGGGGCGACGGCCTGCCATCCAGCGCCTGCCAGTACTCATCGGAATAAGCGAAAGATCCAGTTCTGCACTCACCATCGCGTCTGCCGCCGCCCAGGTTTCTTCGACGATGCGGCCGTACGGGTCGATAATCATCGCGTTCCCTGTGCGGACTTCATCATCGTCTGCACCCACGCCATTGCTGAACAAAATAAACATGCCGTTATCGTGCGCCCGCGACGGCAGCCAGCGCATCAGCCACTCGCGGCCACTGGCACCTTTAAAAGCTGCGGTGATTTCCTCCGGTCGTGTGGCACGCTGCTGCCATAATTCCAGCGGAATGGGCTTCATGCCGTACGGGCTGCGGGAATTTGTGCCACCGGTCTGATGCGGTGCCAGTAAAATATCTGCCCCCAGCAGTGCTGTTGCACGGGCGTTTTCCACCAGATTGTTATCCCAGCAAATAAGGATACCGACCTTCACGCCCCAGGGCGTATCAAACACGGTATAGGTATCGCCGCAACTGATGGAAGGATGTTCAAAGGCGTGCATTTTGCGGTGTGTATGCACCGAACCGTCCGGCATACAGGCGGCATAGGCGTTATACAGACGACCGTCATCTCCGCGTTCAATAAAACCGGCACCAATCAGCATCTGATGTTTAACGGCCAGTTTACGGATAAGGCGCACAGACGAACCAGTTTCGACGGATTCGGCCAGCGCCGCCACACCGTCGTTATCCAGTTTCGGCACATGCCAGTAGCCGGTGATACACATTTCCGAGAACGCCAGAATTTGTACGCCATTAATCGCCGCCTGCTGGATAAAACCCTCCATCATCATCAGATTATATTTTTTGTTTCCGGCCTGATGCTGAAACTGAACTACCGCCGTTTTAATTGATGCCGACATTGTCATTCTCCGTAAGCGTTAATGTTTAGGGTTCACGCTGGTATTAAAGCAATGCGACTGATAACTTTATAATGAAGTATTTTCTGTTTCTGATAACCAAACGGAATGCAAAATGAATACGCGTTTGCTTAAAGCTTTCGTCACGCTCGCGCAGGCAGGGAATTATGCGGAGGCGGCTGATACTCTTTCCATCTCGCAGCCGGCGCTGACCAAGCAGATCAGTTTGCTGGAATCCCGGCTTAATGTGACGCTGTTTGATCGCGGACGCCATGGCACCACGCTCACGCCGGGAGGGCGACGGCTTTTACCCGAAGCGGAGAAAGTGCTGCGCCAAATGACGGCCTTTATGCAGCACGCCAGTCAGGTGGAAAAGGGCGGAGAAGGGTTACTGGCGGCGGGATTTGGCCTGTCGAGTTTTACCTTTGCGCCGCAATGCATCGCCAGGTTCAGGGCAGCATATCCCGGTGTGGATATCACGCTGGAAGATCTGCCTTCTGCCGTGCAATACGACATGCTGCAAAGCGGGGAATTACAGACTGGATTTGTGCGCGTGCCACCGGGTGCTCCGTTGAGTTATCACACCTTGTTTGAAGATGAACTGGTGTGTGTGGTGCCCGCTGACGACGGGACGACGGTGGCTGGGTGGCTGAAACAGAAACCGCTGCTGCGTTTATATCCCGATCGCGGGCGCGGGCTGAACGCGCAAACCGACCGCTTTCTGGATGAAAACCAGCTGTACACAGCTTCCGTGCAGCAGTCCGAGGATATCCAGACGATTGTCGCGCTGGTCGCCGCCGGTGTCGGTGTCGCGCTGCTGCCCAAAAGTGTCATGCATATTGCGCCGCCAGGACTGAAGACGCTGCCGCTGAGTGGCAAAGCCACCCGCTGGCAGGTCGGGATTGCATGGGATCCGCGCAAAGAGGATTTAATCCGCGATAATTTTGTGCGGATGGTGACTGAAATGACGTCCAGCGCTGACTGAAAACAGCCGAAATATTCAGAAAAAAAACTCAGAAAGCGTGATCAGTCTTTCTTCAGATAAAGCCCCGGACGGGTGATCACCCAGGTGTAATTGGGCTCGTTCACCGGCGTATAGCCAAACTTCTCATACAGCCAGGGTGCCGTTGAGGTAAACAATGCCATCCTGCGCAGCCGGGCGGTGACCGGATGCGACTGAACACATTCAATCAGCCATGCTCCCAGATTTTTCCCCTGATATTCCTCTAACACATACACATCGCACAGATAGGCAAAGGTGGCGTAATCAGTGATAAAGCGGGCGTAACCAATCTGTTTTTCACCGTCGAACAAGCTAAAGTTGAGGCTGTTTTCCGCGCCATCTCGCACCGTCTGCTCGTCAATTCCCGGCGCCCAGCTCGAGCGGGTCAGATAGGCGTGGACGGCAGGAATATCCAGCTGGCTGATGTCGGTGGTTATCCGGTAGGCGTCTTTGCTCCAGTTGCAGACTTCCTTCACGTTTGTCACGGAATCCTCACAAGTACGTTATAAAACGGGTTATTTTCTACCTTAGCGGTTATCTGGAAGAAATTCACGCCTGCGCCGCACTATAAAAAACAGGCTGGATGATGTATCCTGCATTGATTATTGGTATGCTGTATATAATTACAGTATAAGGAGCGAATCATGGCTGTTGAAACAAAGTTTGTTGTCGTCAGAAAAGGTGAAGAAAAAATGACATTTGCCAATAAGAAAGAAGCGGACGCTTACGACAAAATGCTCGATATGGCAGATGCTTTTACTGACTGGTTGTTGCAGAGCGAACTTGAGATCGATGAATCGCTGGCAGAAAACATTGCCCTTCGCCTGGCTGAGCAAAAAGATACCGTTCAGCACATCCTGCGCACCAGCAAGCTGCCGGAAGAAGAAGCTGCAAAAGAACCTGTCGCGCAGACTGAAGAACCGGCAGTGACTGAAGCTGAAACAGAAGAAGCAGCGGAAGAAACGACTGAAGAAACCGCAGCAGCGCCAGCCCCTAAAAAGACGCGTGCTGTTAAAGCGGCCTGAATCGCTTTCTGCTCTCCATAAAAAAACCGGCTTATCAGGCCGGTTTTTTTTGTCCTGCAAGAAGCAAAAACGCTTATTTATGCTGTTTCGCGAACTCTTCTTTAGCTTTCTTCAGTTGTTGCTGGAAAGCGTCGTTGGTGTGCAGCGTTGCTACAACCGCAGAACCGACGATACGTGCTGCATCAACATCACTCTGCCAGTGGTATCCGCAAATCACACGGCTCTGGCCTAAATCATAACCGCGCTGCAGGATCTGATCCTGACGTTGCGGGTTGATTTCAGTCAGCACTAACGCCGTTGCCCAGCCAATAGACGTATGACCTGAAGGATAAGAGCCGTTCTTCGAAAGCTTATCCTGTTCGGTGGTGTTACACGTCGGGACGCCGTAGAAGGCAAACGGACGGATACGCATGTACTTCTCTTTCGCGCCACGCGTCGCCAGATCCCCGGCATCTTCAATCATATTGGTCAGCAGTTTGTGCAGTTCCGGCGTGTCTTTGGCGGTAATCGGTGATCCAAACGCACCGGAGAAGGCATTCGCCACACCGCCTCCACTCAGGTTTGCATCTTCAGCAGCCTGCTTGCCGCGCTCGGTTGAACGCAGCAGACGGCCTTGCTCATACATCGCCTGGTCATTGAGGAACGCAATGCTGCCCACAGCCGGTGGCGGTGGCAGTAAAGTCAGGCTGTTGATGGCCTGGTCATTTTTTAAATAGTAGAGATCCGGTTTGGTGGTGGCATCGTTGCCGGTCAGGGCAAACGCATTAAATGAAACAAGTCCCGCGAGGCAAAAAGTGGTGAGTCTTTTCATGTTAGCTTCCTTACGTGCAGCTATTTTATTTTCATTACGGAATCATTTCCGTAACATTTCCTAACATTGGGTAGTAAAACAAAATAGGTGACAGAAAGTTGGTATGAGATCTCAAAACGAGAAATTGATAGCGGGCATGAATGTTTTACGGCTAAAAAATGGGCTTTTTAAGGTAAAGCTGTAATGCGCGGCGAAATTTGGTACAACATTTTCTCCGCCTATCCGTCTGTTCATCCGACACAGGGAGATTGCTATGCCAGATAAATTGTCCGCTCAATGCCATTGTGGTGCCGTCACGTTCAAGGTCGCACTGACCGACGGTTTTAACGGCGTGCTGCGCTGCAACTGTTCATTTTGCCGTATGCGCGGCGCGGTCGTCGCCACTGCCGGTGAAATTGACATCACGCAAGGCAAGGATAAGCTGACGGAATATCGCTTTAACAGCGGTGAGGCCGCGCATTTCTTCTGTTCGGTTTGCGGTATTTATACCTTCCATCAACGTCGCTCCAATCCCGAATTTTATGGCGTCAATGTCGCCTGCATCGAAGGCGTATCGCCCTTCGATTTCTCTCCGATCCCGGTCAGTGATGGCATCAACCATCCGAAAGACGGCGGGAAGGGCGGCGTGGCGGGCTACGTTATTTATGAACCCAACATTTCTGAATCTGACTCCTGATAATGATTTCTGACGCATAAGGAAACGCAATGAATTCTGATACTGCCTACACACTGGCCACTGTCCCGGCACCGGTCACTTACCCTCAGGTGCCCACGCCGGTGTTGTCGGATGAAACCATGAAAGCCCGGCTGAACAGCGTTCTGAGCGCCATGCAGCAACAAGGCTTATCGTCGCTGGTGATTTACGCCGATAAAGAACACGGCGGCAATTTTGAATACCTTTCTGGTTTTATCCCGCGTTTTGAAGAAGCTTTGCTGGTGGTAAGCAGTAACGGCGAACTGACCTACATAATGGGTAATGAGAATCTCAAACTGGTACCGCATGCCCGCAACGGAGGAGCTTGTCTGCACGCGCCGGTGTTTTCCCTGCCCAATCAGCCGATGAAACATCATCAGCCGCTGCAAAATCTGCTGGCAATGGCGGGCGTGACAGCGTCACAAAAAACCGGCGTCGCGGGCTGGAAATTGTTCCGTATCGATCTGCAAACCGATCCATACAGCTTTGATGTTCCGGCGTTTATTCTGGATGCGGTGCGCAATGCTGCCGGTGGAAAAGAGAATGTGGTGAATGCCACCGGCCTGTTTATCGCACCGGAAAATGGCGCACGCTGCATTAATAACGCCAATGAAGTCGCGTTTTATGAGTACGGCGCAAATCTGGCGTCATCCAGCCTGATGGCCGCACTGGACGCGATTGCTCCCGGTAAATCCGAGAAAGAAGTCGGTCAGTTGCTGGCAGGCGATGGTCAGCAGAACAATGTCATCATGATCGCCGCAACCGGCGACCGGTTTGCGCATGCCAGTCTTTATCCCTCGGACAAAGTCATCCGTCACGGGGATAAATTTTCACTGACCGTCGGTTATAAAGGGGGGTTATCGAGTCGCGCCGCGTACGTCGTTGCCAGTGAGGAAGAGTTGCCGCAGGACGTCGCTGACTGGCTGCCGCGTCTGGCGCTCCCTTATTATCATACGGTCGTCACGTGGCTGGAGAATTTGCATATCGGCATGCGCGGCGGCGATTTATACCGTCTGGTGCAAGAAACCCTTGAGCAGAAAACCTGGAACTGGCATCTCAATCCGGGGCATCTGGTGGCCGATGAGGAATGGCTGTGTTCGCCGGTTTACCCTGATTCCGCCGTGCCACTGGCGAGCGGAATGCTGTTCCAGATAGATATTATTCCCTCGCTGCCGGGTTACGGAGGCAGCAGCATTGAAGATACCGTTGCGCTGGCGGATGAAGCGTTGCGCCGTGAACTGGAAAGTCAGTATCCGCAGGTGTGGCAAAGGATGGTGGCACGCAAAAAATACCTGGCGGAAGTGCTTAACATTCAGGTTTCTGACGATGTGATTTTGCTGTCGAACACCGTGGGGTATCTGCGCCCGTACCTGCTCGATAAAACACGTGCGCTGGTGAAGGCATAGAAGGAAGGGGAGGCAATGTGCCTCCCTTCAAAATGATGGCAAACATGAAAAGCTGAGCCATTACCGTAACCGGTTATTTAATCTTTTTACCCTGACCATCCACAACCTCTTCACCGTCTTCTTTGGTAAACGCGCCACGTTGAGTATCAGGCAAAATGTCCAGCAGCACTTCAGACGGGCGGCACAGTCGGGTTCCCAGCGGTGTCACCACGATCGGACGATTAATCAGAATGGGATGCTGCAACATAAAACTCATCAGCTGACCGCCGGTGAAGACATCCTCAGCCAGTCCGAGTTGCTCATAAGGCTCAACGTTCTTACGCAGCAACTGCCGCGGGGTAATACCCATATCTGCAAGCAACGTAGCCAGTTCCTCACGGGATGGCGGCGTTTCCAGATACAGAATAACGGTGGGTTCAGTGCCGCTGTTGCGGATCATTTCCAGCGTATTACGGGACGTACCGCATGCCGGGTTGTGATAGATAGTGATCAAGCTCATAGGGTATCTCATTAGAAAGTGAAAGATAGCCGCAACGCCAGCGCGGCAAGCGTAACGAACAGCACCGGAATAGTCATCACCTTGCCCACCCGCAAGTAATATCCCCAGGTGATTTTAATATTTTTTTGCGACAGAACATGCAGCCACAGCAATGTTGCCAGACTGCCAATGGGCGTGATTTTTGGCCCCAGATCGCTGCCGATCACATTGGCGTATATCAGCGCTTCTCTGATAACACCGGTTGCGGTACTGCCATCAACAGACAGCGCGCCGATAAGAACGGTGGGCATGTTGTTCATCACTGACGACAGGAAAGCCGTCAGGAAACCCGTACCCAGCGTGGCGACCCACAACCCCTGATCTGAGAGATGATTTAACAGGGAGGAAAGATAGTGGGTCAGCCCGGCGTTGCGTAGCCCGTAGACCACCAGATACATTCCCAGCGAGAAGATAACGATTTGCCACGGCGCGCCATGCAACACTTTGCCAGTGTTAATGGCATGACCTCTCTTCGCAACAGCCAGCAGAAGCAGGGCACCCGCGGCAGCGACCAGGCTGACTGGCACCCCCAGCGGCTCCAGGGCAAAGAATCCCACCAGAAGCAAAATCAGAACCAGCCAGCCGGTTTTAAAGGTTCCGGCATCACGGATAGCGGCTTTCGGCTCCTTTAACAGAGCGACATCGTAAACAGCCGGAATGTCTTTGCGGAAAAACAGATGCAGCATGCCCAGCGTTGTCGCGACAGCCGCCAGATTGACCGGCACCATTACGGCGGCATATTCAGAAAATCCCAGTTTAAAGAAATCCGCCGAGACGATATTGACCAGATTCGAGACAATCAGCGGCAAGCTGGTAGTATCGGCAATAAACCCTGCGGCCATGACAAACGCTAACGTTGCCCGCTGACTGAATCCCAGTGCCAGCAGCATCGCAATGACGATGGGGGGCAGAATAAGCGCGGCACCATCGTTAGCAAACAGTGCAGCGACCATCGCACCCAGCAGGACAATCCAGGTAAAGAGCACCCGTCCCCGGCCATTGCCCCAGCGGGCGACATGCAGGGCGGCCCATTCAAAAAAACCTGACTCATCGAGCAACAGACTGATGATGATCACGGCAATAAAGGTTGCGGTCGCATTCCAGACAATCTGTCATACCACCGGAATATCGGCAGGGTGAACGACACCTGTCAGCAATGCCAGACCGGCGCCCAGCGCAGCGCTCCAGCCAATTCCCAGTCCCCGTGGTTGCCAGATAACCAGAATGAGGGTAAATACAAAAATAGCACCAGCCAGTAACATCAGAAACCCCTGACACATTCACCATGGTGAATGTGAATACATGTTTTAACAAGAAGTGGGCGATGTGTTGTCGAGCTTTTTGCGCACATTCTCTCTTTCACAATTCCACGCTGAATCAATAATGGCTGCAGCCCAGGCAGGCATATGGGGGGACAACCGGTAATGCACCCATTTTCCTTCCCGGCGATCGATAACCATCCCGGACTCTCGCAACATCGCCATGTGACGGGAGATTTTCGGCTGAGATTCAGCCGTTGCTGCGCAGATATCGCAGACACACAACTCGCCGGATTCTCGCAGAAGCATTACGATGGCCGAGCGGGTTTCATCGGAGAGCAGTTTAAAAAGCTGGACAGGCTGAAGCATTGAAAACCTCGGTTTGAAATATTCACATATATGCTATTTCATATGTGTTGAGTTTTAAAGCATAACTTACGACACGGGGAAATTTTATAACGCAGTTACCGGCAATTGAACCAGATTGCTTTGATGGGGCGATTGCTGGCAGAAATGGGAGCAGAAGTGGAAAACTTTAATCCTTCCGGTTGCCTTTGCCGGATGATGCGCCGGATACCCATTCGAAAGTGCTCGAATCAAGGTTTAAGGAAAGGTGTACCGGACTTATCGGTGATATATTCATACAAATGAGTGCAGAACAATATACTTAACAACAATCTTTAAGAGGCGAATTAAATGTACAAGCTTGGATTTTTGCTGATTATTATCGCCATATCTGGCTGTATTGACCTCGGCCGGGTAGGGACGCACCCGACCCTAAAGACTGCTTACTTTGACGGTAAGCCACAAGACGTGTCGGATTGCCTATTCTTAGCCGCACAAAAACAACGCCTGACGTTACTGGAAGATGAAACCGGTGCCGGTGGTTTACAACGATATAACTTAAAAGACGGGAATGATGAGGATGTCGCATGGATTGATTTATCTTCTGGCGGCAGGAGAAAAACCAGTGCTAATTTTTACTATGCTCCGCATGCACCTGAGATAACGGCTGCGATAAATTCGATGATCTCCCAATGTCGGCTTTTGTAGTTGAAGGCTGATTCAGTCTCGCAAAAATGCAAATGCATCAGACGGCAGTGGCATAAAGCATCTGCATCTCCTAAGCGAACATCTCAATTTAGCTACTACACACTCTGTCTATCCCAGTTTGAAATGTCACCCTGATTTCCCATTTTTAATGTCACTTTTTATCCAAATTTTGAAGAGAAAAGGGCAGTCAGGTCATCTTTTCAGACTAGGTTTGAACAGGGTCGGGTCGGCAAGTACCGGGTTCATTGCCCTCAGTTGTTCCTGAACCTGAGCACGCCTTTTAGGCATATGTTGGCTGCGATTTCTTTTCCCCGCTGTCTCGAGTTCGTCCTGCTTTTCCTGCGCCAATTTCAGAACTGCCCCCAGTCGCTTATTGTCCACAATGCGGCCCTGGTCGATACAGGCCAGCTTGTCGAATACCTGATACTTCAGCGTTCTGTTGCCATAGCGGAACGCCAGCGTGCCGTCCGGATAGTCAAAAGCCAGGATTTTCTCACCCGCAATATGCGCATTTTCCTCCGAGGGTTCAACAAGATAAAGCATCTTATCATATTGAAAGGTCAACGATTTTGAGAGCGTGCGCAGCGTCTGCCAGGCAAAAATATCATCCAGCTCTGAGCGGTTCTCGCTGACGGGTCGATGGAGGTCTTTCGGGTAGGTTGCGGGTCTGGCGAATCGACAATTAAAGTCGCGAATAAAAACGTCCAGCCACGCATTGGCCGCGTCAATGCCACTGATGTTTTCCAGCCGCATCTCCTTAATCAGCCGATCCTGCAGCGTCAGGTTGGCACGCTCGACGCGCCCCTTAGCCTGGCTGCTGTTAGCACATATCAGTTCAATATTGAGATCATGCAGCGCACGTCCGAACTGAGTCATGCCGGTTCGACGAGTCTCAGCCTGGCTGACTCTGAATACAGCATGCTTGTCGCTGTAAAACGCCACCGGCTTGCCGTGTTTATCCACGTACTCGCGCGTTGCCAGCATGTAGTCGAAGGCTGATTCGCTCTGACAAAATCGCAGATGCATCAGGCGACCGGTGGCATCATCGATGTAAACCAACAGGCAGCACTTGGAGGCACGTCCTTCAAACCAGTCGTGGTGTGAACCGTCGATTTGAATGAGTTCACCCAAACAGTCGCGTCGATAACGGGGCTGATAAACTCGCGGTCGCCGATGGGCATGCGGCACCCAGAGACCGTCGGCAGTCATCCAGCAGCGCAGCGTCTCGACTGAAACAGAAATCCCGTGACGTTCCTGAAGCTTTTCTGCGGAAAGTGTGGGCCCGAAACCGACGTAATTTTCACGTAGCAGCGTCAGTATCCGATGACGCAGTGCAATATCAATGTGATGAGTTCCGGGCATACCGCGACGAGTGTTCGTCAGCCCGGCAGCACCGGACTCCCGGAAGCGGTTCATCAGACGCTGTACCTGACGTTCAGTGAGATCCAGCTGAGAGGCGGCATCACGGCGACGCAGACGCTTTTCAACAACGGCCTGGATCACCGGCAAGCGGTGAAGTTCTTTATTGGACATGGTTACCAGCATCAGAAGAGATCTCCCAGAAAGGTGGAAAATGCGCCGTATCTGGGTGACATTATAAACTAGCTAAAAAGTGACATTATCAAATGGGACTTACACACTCTGTCTATCCCAGTTTGAAATGTCACCCTGATTTCCCATTTTTGAATGTCACTTTTTATCCAAATTCTGAAGAGAAAAGGGCAGTCAGGTCATCTTTTCAGACTAGGTTTGAACAGGGTCGGGTCGGCAAGTACCGGGTTCATTGCCCTCAGTTGTTCCTGAACCTGAGCACGCCTTTTAGGCATATGTTGGCTGCGATTTCTTTTCCCCGGTGTCTCGAGTTCGTCCTGCTTTTCCTGCGCCAATTTCAGAACTGCCCCCAGTCGCTTATTGTCCACAATGCGGCCCTGGTCGATACAGGCCAGCTTGTCGAATACCTGATACTTCAGCGTTCTGTTGCCATAGCGGAACGCCAGCGTGCCGTCCGGATAGTCAAAAGCCAGGATTTTCTCACCCGCAATATGCGCATTTTCCTCCGAGGGTTCAACAAGATAAAGCATCTTATCATATTGAAAGGTCAACGATTTTGAGAGCGTGCGCAGCGTCTGCCAGGCAAAAATATCATCCAGCTCTGAGCGGTTCTCGCTGACGGGTCGATGGAGGTCTTTCGGGTAGGTTGCGGGTCTGGCGAATCGACAATTAAAGTCGCGAATAAAAACGTCCAGCCACGCATTGGCCGCGTCAATGCCACTGATGTTTTCCAGCCGCATCTCCTTAATCAGCCGATCCTGCAGGGTCAGGTTGGCACGCTCGACGCGCCCCTTAGCCTGGCTGCTGTTAGCACATATCAGTTCAATATTGAGATCATGCAACGCACGTCCGAACTGAGTCATGCCGGTCCGACGAGTCTCAGCCTGGCTGACTCTGAACACAGCATGCTTGTCGCTGTAAAAGGCCACCGGCTTGCCGTGTTTATCCATGTACTCGCGCGTTGCCAGCATGTAGTCGAAGGTTGATTCGCTCTGACAAAACCGCAGATGCATCAGGCGACCGGTGGCATCATCGATGTAAACCAACAGGCAGCACTTGGAGGCACGTCCTTCAAACCAGTCGTGGTGTGAACCGTCGATTTGAATGAGTTCACCCAAACAGTCGCGTCGATAACGGGGCTGATAAACTCGCGGTCGCCGATGGGCATGCGGCACCCAGAGACCGTCGGCAGTCATCCAGCAGCGCAGCGTCTCGACTGAAACAGAAATCCCGTGACGTTCCTGAAGCTTTTCTGCGGAAAGTGTGGGCCCGAAACCGACGTAATTTTCACGTAGCAGCGTCAGTATCCGATGGCGCAGTGCAACATCAATGCGATGCGTTCCGGGCATACCGCGACGAGTGTTCGTCAGCCCGGCAGGACCGGATTCCCTGAAGCGGTTCATAAGACGTTGTACCTGACGTTCAGTGAGATCCAGCTGAGAGGCGGCATCACGGCGACGCAGGCGCTTTTCAACAACGGCCTGGATCACCGGCAAGCGGTGGAGTTCTTTATTGGACATGGTTACCAGCATCAGAAGAGATCTCCCAGAAAGGTGGCAAATGCGCCGTATCTGAGTGACATTATCAAATGGGACTTACAGATTTGGTGCGCATAATCATGATTATGTTAAATTGAATGCATCAATCAATGAGTTCTTCATTTATACCCCATCCCCCACGTCGCATGTTGACTCTTTCAGTATTGATTCTGTCATATTGGCTGGCACAATGATCAATTCACAACTACCCTGAAAAATTCGTACCCGGATTGTATAAATCCAGAATAAATAACTGATAACCAAAGGCCTCCCTATGAGCGAAGTAAAAATTGTTGCCACATTAACCCCTTTGCCCGAATTCATCGAAACTGTAAGAGATGCCGCATTGGCAATGGTTTCTCCAACTCATCAAGAAGCAGGATGCCTGCAATATGATCTGCATGAAAGTCATGCTGTTCCCGATGTGCGTAACCTCGAAAATGAAGGTAAAGTTTCATTCGTCTTTATTGAACGCTGGAAGTCTGAAGAAGATTTGAAAAAACACGTGGCAATGTCCTACCACGATGATTTTCTCGATATCCTGAACGGTAAACTGGAGAGCCTGAACGTTCAGCGTCTGACTGAGCTGTAATAAGTCTCGCATCCTTCACATCCCCTGTACAAAAATACGACGCATTGCCTGAACCAGGCATAAAAAAGGCAGCGCCGGAAATCCCGATGCTGCCCTGATAGTCTTTATCGCATCACATCAAAACGCATAATTCGCGCTGACCGAGACACTGCGCGGTTCGCCGTAAACGGCGTAATCACTGAGCCATGAGTAATAGGTGCGGTCAAACAGGTTGTTGATGTTGGCCTGAACCGACAACTGTTTAGTCACCTGATAACGGGTGAACAGATCGACAATCGCCGTGCTGCCCTGTGATACGCGGTGGGTCTCACCGTCTGGCCCGGTTGCATCCTGGAAGGTGCGGTTTTGCCAGTTTACGCCGCCGCCGACCGTCAGATCCGGCAACATCGGCAACTGGTAACGGCTGAACAGTTTCAGCTGTGTCTGTGGCATGTTGCTGTTCAGGCGGCTGCCGGTATCGTCTTTCGCGACATAACGCGTCGCACCGAAGGTCATTTGCAGATTGTCGGTGACAGCGCCACTCAGCTCAAACTCTGCCCCTTTGCTCACTGTGCCATTTGCTGCGACGTACGCCTGCTCGCTTGAACCGTTGACGTAATTGCTGCCATCGGCCTGCGCGACATTATCCTGCTCAATGCGGAACACCGCCAGCGAGGCGTTAAGACGACCGTCCATCCATGCCGATTTCAGGCCAGTTTCGTAGTTTTTACCCGTAGTCGGTGACAGATAATGGCCGTTGATATCGCGGTCTGTCTGCGGCTGGAAGATTGAGGTATAGCTGGCGTAGGCCGACCAGGTGTCGTTGATGTCATACACCAGCCCGCCGTATGGCGTTATGTTGTTCTTCTGCATATTGCCGCTGCTGCCATTGCTTGTCCATTCGGTGTAACGCGCACCGGCGATCAGCGAAAGCGGATCAGCCAGCGAGAAGCGTGTGGCGAAATAGCCCGCTTTCTGACGAACTACATCGTCGGCATTCAGGTACCAGTCGCCCCACTCCGGCTCGCTGACGCTGCCATCCCAGCTGTTGCCAAAGCTGCCAATGGCGTCGCTGTCAATGGATCCATCCGCACTGTAAGTCTGGTTATGCTGGCGGCTGTAGCTGAGACCGGCAACCATCTGATGCTGACGACCAAACAGTTCAAACGGCCCGGTGGCATAGGTATCTACCGAATCCACTTTGCGCGTGCCACGGTCTTTACTGCCAAAACCGCTCAGCCCTTCGCCAGTGGTGTGATCCGGGAAATCCATCAGATACAGCAGTTTATCATTGAAGGTTTGCTCGCCATGCGTGCCGTTAACCCGCCATGTCCAGCCGTTATCAAAATCGTGTTTCACGTTGGCGAACACTTTACGCGACTGAATGGCGTAATTTGTCCAGTCAGCGGAGGTATTAGTGCTGCGGTCGTAATGTGTACGCGAACCGTCCGAATACCAGGTCGGCAGGCCGCCCCAGGTCGGATTGCCGGTGTTGGTTTCCTGATAATCGTAACCGAGCGATACCGTGGTGTTGTCAGTGACATCGGCATCGATCACGCCGTAGAGGAATTTTTTACGCTTGTGATAACGATCCAGCCAGCTGTCCTGATCCTGATAGCCCGCAACGACCCGTCCGCGCACTGAACCTTCCTGATTCAGCGGGCCGGAAGCATCCAGCACATAACGTTGCTTGTTCCAGCTTCCATAACTGGCGCTGATATCGCCGGTAAATTCTTTGCTGTCGGCGTGCTTACGCACCATGTTCACCGACGCTGCCGGATTACCTGCGCCGGTCATCAGGCCGGTTGCACCACGCACCACTTCGATACGGTCATAAATCGCCGTGTCTTCAGCTGCATCGCCAAAGTTCCAGGTGTCGCTGACGGACGAAGGAATATCGTCATAGGTGTAGTTGTTGATGTAAAAGCCACGGGAGAAATAGGACACGCGTTCGCTGTCGATCACTTCCGTGGAGATGCCCGTGGTGTTGTCGAGCACATCGCCGACCGATTGCAGGTTCTGATCCTGCATACGCTGACGGGTGATCACGCTGACCGACTGCGGAATATCGCGCGGGGTCAGGTTCATTTTGGTGCCTGCGGTCGTCGTTTTCACCGCATAATCCAGCGCGTCACTGCCGGCGACGGTCGGTGAGCCTTCGATCACCATATCCTGCGAGTCACCGGACGTTGCGGCATTTGCCGTGCTGCTGGTTTCAGCCGCCCAGACGGGATTGATCGCCACAACAATAGCCAGCGCCAGTGATGAAACGGTAAAGACTTTTCTTATATCCGGTGCGCAAAACTCCGCGACTTTTCCCCTGCCAGTAAAGGACATAACGCATTCTCGTAAAATTTTTTGAGGACGCGACGCTGTTTCTATTTTTATTTTTACAAGAACAGATCGCAATGAGAACGAAAATAGTAATTATTAACATTGGCATTGTCGCGAGAAGGTTCATTATTATTACGTAACAAATTATTAATTTGAGTTTAGGGAGAATGGGACGTTTTGATGAAGGAATGCAGGCTTCCTGCCCGCATTCCTGAGCAGGATGTTACTGCGCCTTACTTACCCGCCAGACGACGTTGCCCGCATCGTCGGCGATCAGTACGCCGCCCTGTTTATCCATCGCCAGCCCGACAGGAAGACCGCGAACCTGTTTCTGATCGTCAGTCAGGAAACCCGTCACCACAGGTTGCGGCAACCCAACCGGCTTACCGTTTTCGAATTTCACCCACATCACCTGATATCCGTTCAGCGGTTTACGGTTCCAGCTGCCGTGCTCGCTGACGAAGGCGCCATCGCGATATTGCGGCATATTATCGCCGGTATAGAACAGCAGTCCGAGGGGCGCGACGTGTGAGCTGATGGCATAATCAGGCTTGATCGCTTTCTCTACCAGGTCCGGACGCGGCGGTTTGACCCGTTCATCAACGTGCTGGCCATAATAGCTGTACGGCCAGCCATAGAAACCGTGCTCCTGTACCGACGTCATGTAATCCGGCACCAGATCAGAGCCAATTTCATCGCGCTCGTTCACCACCGCCCAAAGTTTTCCACTCTGCGGTTCCCATTGCAGGCCGGTCGGATTGCGTAATCCGCTGGCAAAAATGCGGCTGGCTCCGGTTGCAGCATCCACTTCCAGTATCGCTGCACGACGGTCTTCTGCCCCGATGCCATTCTCGGTGATATTACTGTTGGAACCGACGCCGACATACAATTTGCTGCCATCCGGACTGGCCAGCAGGGATTTCGTCCAGTGATGGTTAATCGGACCGCCCGGCAATTGCGTCACCACTTCACCAGGCGCGGTAATTTCTGTTTCACCTGTCTGATAGGGATATTTTATCAGGCTGTCGGCACTCGCTATCCACAGCGTATTTCCGGTCAGCTGAATGCCGAAAGGTGAGTTTACCTGCGCAATAAACGTATGTTTCTCCCATTTGCCGCCGGTATTACGCAGCAACGTAATGCGATTGCCGCCCTCGCCGCCTTTACCTGACGACTTCTGCACCAAGCCCATAATCAGCTCTTTCGGGCGGAAGATGAGTTTTTTGGCCGGACCATTCGATTCCGCTACCAGCACATCGTTATTAGGCAGCACGTAAACCTGACGGGGATGTTTCAAACCTTCAGCGATTTTCTCGATTTTCAGTCCGTCGGCAACTTTCGGCATTTCGCCGCTTTTCCAGGGAATACCTTCCGGCACTTTCATTGGCGGCATCAGGAAGTTCTGCGCTTTTGGCAGTTCAGGATCTGCCCCGGTTTGTTTTTTCGGATCAATTTGCGAGCTGTTATCACAGCTGCTGAGCAGCCCGGCAAGCACACAGGCGGACAATAAACGTTGATAATTTTTCATCGTGTCGCCCCTCCTGCAACCGGAAGGCGTAATGCCAGCTGGACATTGGCCAGAAGCAGAAGCACCACCACCAGCGTCGAAAGAATGACGCCCGCCGGGACAACCGCATAAGCATCACGGCTGTGAATAAAGGCATTGAAGATCGCCAGCACGATTGCCAGCAGGTTCAGCCAAAAGTGCAGTTTACGCGCGCTGTCAGCGATAGATTCAGGACCTGTCCAGACCTGGACCAGATTGATAAGACGAGGAATAACAGCGATGAAAAGCCCCAGTACAATCAACCAGTTCGCCGCATCGGTCCACATGGTGATAAAGGTTTTCATATAGAGAATGTCGAAAATCCAGGCGGCGACAAAAAAACCAAGAGGAATGGGGTTTAACAGTTCGTACAACGCCGTGGCAATTCCACGGCGCGTCGAATTCGAATGCGTTTGCATGTCCTTCTCCTTTGACTAATCCAAAGCTGTCAACGCCAGAAATGGCGCGACAGCCGACAGGGTTACCTGTAATAGATTAGTAAAGTTGAAGAATGCTGCCGGAATGAATGCCGCTAAGCGGAAGGTTTCATCACGAGAAATTTTCCAGAACAGACAGAAACGTATGCCGGTCGCCGTGGCCTTCGGTTAAGCGCACGCGCCCTTCGATGTCGGCAAGATGGTGGTCCATCAGCTGCTGCGCTTTGGTCAGGTCTTTCTCTTTGATGGCCGCCACAATCATTCGGTGATGATCCGCGCCGCAATCGTCCTTATGATCTTCTTCATACAAAGACATCACCAGTGAGAGCCGCGCAACAATCTTCGCCAGCATTTCGGTCAGCACAGGATTCCCGGCGATTTCCGCCAGCACGATGTGGAATTTGCCGGAAAGCACGGTTTTCGATTTTTCATCGCCATGATGATGAATGTGCTCTTCCTCGTCTGCCAGCTTTTCCAGCGCTTCCAGCTGTTCGAAAGTCGCCCTTTCCACCACCAGCTCCAGCAGAAGGGCTTCGATTTTACGCCGTGCTTCAAACAGGTTTCTGGCCTGCTCAATGCCAGGTTCTGCGACAAACGTGCCACGATTTCTTTTGCGTTCGAGCAGATGGTCGCTTTCCAGTACGCCCAGCGCGCCACGCACCACCGTGCGGCTGACACCAAAATGTTCGGCAATCGCCTCTTCGAGAATTTTGGTGCCCGGTTTTAACGCTCCTTCACCAATCGCCGCCGCCAGCGTGGCACGGATCCGCTCGGAAACATCGTCGTTATTATCGGCCATACTGGCCGCGACCGGCGCTGTCCTGGCGCTTTGCGCGCGCGTTTTCTTCATTGTTGTCTCCAATTTACGCTCAGTCATACCTTATGCCGGACAAAGGCGCTCCGGTCATTGCGGGTTTAAGTATCTCGTTAAGAATGTTTCTTCGCAAATGCTGAATAAGCTTGTGGCAATATTTGCACAGAACCCCTTAATCCCCCCGGCTTCAGGCTAATATTATGCCTTTCTGTTCGCAGATAGCGCGGATATGGCGTGCAGAATCCTGAATAAACCGCGTCGCTGCATCAAAGCCGTAAGACTGATTTTCATAGGTCGGATAACCGTACTGCGCACTTTCAAATCCTTCCCAGTCCGGGATTTCACCTGAAGCAACGCGCTTTTCGCCCTCATTAAGCATGGCAAAATAGAGTTCAAGCTCCGTCGTATTCAGATCCGGATGACCGGCACGCCAGACCGGATCATCAATCTGAATACACTGGCGCGGATTAGGCTGGCGGCGTTTGTCGTCGGTTGACTGATTAATTTCCAGCGACAAATTCAGGTCGGGATTGGCCTTAGCGAGTATCGGTAAAATCGCCGCAAAATCCACCACACCCTGACCGCAGGCACGGGGCTGGAAATCCAGACCGCCGGGCGCACGACCGACCCAGGCATCTTTAATGTGCGTCTGCCGTATATAAGGCGCCAGCCGCTGCGCCGCCATCACCGGATGCTCGCCGCGCTGCAACATATTGGCAGTATCCAGCACCGCGCCGACACAGTCTTCGCCCACTCTTTCAATCAGGCGCAGGATTTCAAAAGAGGTGATTTCGTCATGCGTCTCAATATTCATATGTACGCCATGCGCCCGCGCCACCGGCGCCAGCTTTTGCAGCACGTTGCCCATAGCCTGCAATTGTTCGTCCCAGGTAACATCGGTTCGAAAACGATCGACTGCCAGACGTCCGCGATATTCGCCTTTAAAATTACCGGGTGACACCCACATCTCGCGGCAACCTATCTCTGCGCTGGCTTCGATCATTCGTGTGAAACCGGCAATAATGTCGCCATCGCCAATCGCCCGTAATTCCGGGGCTTCTGCGCTGCAATAAGGATTGATTTTGCCCAGACCACTTTCCAGATAAAGACCTAATTCGTCCGCTTTAGCCCGGATTTCCCGCAGCATTCCCGCGTCCAGCGTCGGGCTCATATCCAGTACGGTACTGAAAAATATCCCTTCCAGACCCAGCTCCCTGACATGGTCGAGGCTGCCCAGCGGCCCGCGTTTCTTAACTTCAGGGAGTTTTTGTCCGTCGATGCCTAATTTCATAAATGACTCCGCAGCCTGTGACTGCCAAAAAGAGGAATTAAAGATTCATCGTAAACAGTGCAAATCACATGCCATGACAGAGAAATACGCTGAGATCACCATAAATAAATCTAGTTATCAGTCTGTTATAAATAACACGATATATTCGCAAACATTTTCGAAAGTTATTGCGTATTGAAATAACAACATTCGCACCAAAATGGTTAACACAATGCACCATCATGGCGTAACAGCAGGGTGTTTAAACATACGAATATCATGCTTTATTTTCATAAACATCTGCATGCGCAACTCGAAATTTCTATTTAACGTCTGTTTTTCAACGGGTTGAATTTTAACCTGCCGGGCATATTCGATTCTGGCACGCCGTTTGCTATTTCTTTTTCAAGCACACGACTCAGATCCGGGAAGCCTTATGCCAGACATGCAAAACACCACTGAAAGCAAACGCCTGAACGTTCACGGCCTGACTCACAGTTACGGTGGAAAGAACGCCATCAGTGATGTGTCATTTTCAATAGAAGCAGGCGAGATTGTGGCGTTGCTGGGGCCGAGCGGCTGTGGCAAATCCACCGTACTGCGGGCAATCGCCGGTCTGATCCAACCGAAGAACGGCAAGATCGTGCTCGGTAATCAGGATCTGGCCGATGTGTCAGCCAGAGGCCGTGGGATCGGCATGGTGTTCCAGAACTATGCGTTATTCCCGCACCTGACTGTTGCCGAGAACATCGCCTATCCGCTGGCCTGTCAGCGGATTTCCCGTGCCGCCCGTAAGCAGCGTGTGGAAGAAATGCTGTCACTGGTCAGGCTGAATGATTTCGGCAACCGGCTGCCGCGCGAACTATCCGGCGGACAGCAACAGCGTGTCGCCGTCGCCCGTGCTATCGCCGGTCGTCCTTCACTTCTGCTGCTCGATGAGCCTTTTGGCGCGCTGGATCGTGCATTGCGTTTCGATCTTCAGGTTGAGCTGTTGCATCTGCAAAAAACGCTCGGCATCACCACGTTGATCGTCACTCACGATCA